>NZ_BAAANN010000002.1:0-389943 GCF_039529815.1 Amycolatopsis minnesotensis
CCGGACTGGCTACACACCTACAATCACCACCGCGGCCACACCGCACTCACCGGCAAACCACCCGCCAGCCGCGTCCCCAACCTCACAGGGCAATACAGCTAGCCCGCGGGCGCCGGATGGAAGTGCTCCGCGAACCAGCCGGGGAACTCCTCCAGCGACCCAAACACCACGCGGGCGCCCGCTTCGACCAGCTCCGCGCGCTCGCACGGCCCGGTGGTGACGCCGACGGGCACCGCGTCCGCGGCCAGCGCGCCGCGAACATCACCCAGATGGTCGCCGACGTAGACCGAGGCGCCGTGCTCGATCAGGGCCGCCGCCTTCTCGGTCGACCACAGTTCACCCACCAGCGTGTCGACCTCGAACCCGAGCGCCTCGAGGTGCAGCGCCGCGTTCGGCGCGTACTTGCCGGTAACCACGATCGTGCTGCCCCCCGCGGCACGGACCGCGTCGAGCGCGGCCGCGGCGCCGGGCAGCGCGACCGTGCTGGGCACCACGATTCCCGGGTAGAGCGCGCGGAACCGCGCGACGAGTCCGGGGATCCGCTCCTCCGGCGCCTCGAAACCGCGCAGCACCGCGTCGAGCGGCGGGCCGAGGTTGGCCGCGAAGTGCTCGCCGTCGAGCGCGAGCCCGGACTCCTCGGCGAGCGCGTTCATCGCCGCGACCATGCCCGGCCGCGGATCGATCAGCGTCATGTCCAGGTCGAAGCCCACGGTGATGCCCACGCCCCCACGGTAACCGGGCGCCCCGACAGTTCCGGGCCCGCTCGCATCCCGGGACTGTACAGACTGTCACTTTGAGTCAAGGGTCTTGACACCGAAGTCAGCCATGTCAAGCTGAAGACGTGTCCGAGATCACTCGCTTCGCCGCCAGGACGAAGGTTTCGCTGCGGGAAGGCCTGCTCGACGCGGCGGCTGGCCTGCTCCCCGCGAACGGCTACGCGGGCCTGCGCATGGCCGACGTCGCCGCGCTCGCCGGGGTCAGCAGGCAGACCGTCTACAACGAGTTCGGCAGCAAGGCCGCGCTGGTGCGGGCGGTCGCGCTGCGGATCAATGCGGGCTTCCTCGACGGCATCCACGAACGGTTCGCGGCGGCGGGCGACGTCCGCACCGGCATCCACGCGACGATCGCCTACACCGTCGCGAACGCCAGGGAGAACCCGCTGGTCGCCGCGGCACTCGGCACCGGCACGGCGGAGGACCTCCTGCCGCTGCTGACCTCGCGGGGCAAGCCGATCCTCGACGCCTCCACCGAGGTGTGCGCGACGCACCTGCGCGAACGGCTGCCCGCCCTCCGTCCCGCGCACGCCGCGCTGCTCGCCGAGACGATCGTCCGGCTCGCGCTGAGCCACCTGGTGCTGCCGACCCACGAACCCGCCGAAGCCGCCGATTCGGTGTGCGCCACCGTCCTGCCCGCGCTCGAGCACTTTTCCGGTTCGTCCCTGACCTGACAGCGCCGCCAGGTCGACAGAGAGGCTCCCGAAATGACCGACACCATCGCCCCCGCCCGCACCGGGTTCAGCTCGCTCCGCGCGGGAGGGCTGAACTGGGACTCGTTCCCGCTCCGCCTGTTCGTCAAGGGGAACGCCAAGTTCTGGAACCCGGCCGGCATCGACTTCTCCGCCGACGGCGCGGACTGGCGCGAGCTCACCGACGAGCAGCGCCGCTCCGCGACCTACCTGTGCGCGCAGTTCATCGCGGGCGAGGAGGCGGTCACCGAGGACATCCAGCCGTTCATGAAGGCGATGGCGGCGACCGGCCGCTTCGGCGACGAGATGTACCTGACGCAGTTCTGCTTCGAGGAGGCCAAGCACACCGAGGTGTTCCGGCGCTGGATGGACGCCGTCGGGCTGACCGGGGACCTGCACCCCTACGTCGCGGAAAACCCGCACTACCGCAAGCTCTTCTACGAGGAGCTGCCGGAATCGCTGCGCGTGCTGGAAAGCGACCCGAGCCCGCGCAACCAGGTGCGCGCGAGCGTCACCTACAACCACGTGATCGAAGGAAGCCTTGCGCTGACGGGCTATTACGCGTGGCAGAAGATCTGCGTCACGCGGGGCATCCTGCCCGGGATGCAGGAGCTGGTGCGGCGGATCGGCGACGACGAGCGAAGGCACATGGCGTGGGGCACCTTCACCTGCCGCCGCCACGTCGCGGCCGACGACGCGATGTGGGACGTGGTGCAGGAGCGCATGGGCGAGCTGCTGCCGCACGCGCTGAACATGATCAGCTGGGTCAACGACCAGTTCGACGAGCTGCCGTTCGGGATCGAACCGGGCGAGTTCATCCAGTACGCCGGTGACCGCGCGCAGCGCAGGCTCGGCGCGATCGAGTCCGCGCGGGGCACCGCCGTCGAGCGGATCGACCTCGACTACACCGCGGAACAGCTGGAGGAGACCTTCGGCGAAGAGGACGCCAAGGCGATGGAGGCCGCGGGCGGCCGCGGCTGATTCCCCGCACCCGAAGGTGCAGCCTGCTCTACTGCGCGGGCGGCACCCGTTCTGGTCCGATGGTGGGATCGGAACGGGAAGGGGATCTCGATGATCGGCAGGGTGGTCACTCTCGTACGGACGCTGCCGTACCTGCTCGCGCTCTTCCCGGCGGCGCTGGTGGCGATGCTCATCCCGTTCGCGCTGATGCTCGCCGGGATGTCGATGGCGCTGTTCGGGCTCGGCCTGGTGCTGATCCCGGTCGCACTGTTCGGCGTCCGGCTGTGGACCGATCTACACCGCCGCTGGGCAGGCACGATCATCGGGGAGCCGATCCCGTCGCGGCTGCGCGGGTTCACCGGCGGCCCGCTCACCTGGCTGCGCCAGTTCATCGGCGACCCGACGACCTACCGCGACCTGCTGTGGGTGGTGCTCCAGGTCGCACTCGGGCTGCCGCTCGGGCTCGCCGTGCTGGTGCTGGCCGCGATGCCCGTCGTCGCGGTGTATGTGATGGCGTTCTGGTGGATCCCGGCCGACGGGGACAGCATGCTCATCCCGGACGTCCGCATCGACAGCTTGGCCTCCGCCATCGGCAGCGGGATCCCGGTGCTCGTGCTCAGCGTGCCGGCGCTGGTCTACGCGGTGCCCCCGATCGCGAGGGGCTGGGCCCAGCTGACGCGGTTCGTGCTGGACAGCTCAGGTACCGAGCAGCTGACCGAACGCGTCGAGGTGCTGACCGAGACCCGCGCGGGCGCGGTCGACGCGCACGGGGCCGAGCTGCGGCGGATCGAGCGCGACCTGCACGACGGCACGCAGGCGAAGCTGGTGTCGATCGCGCTGCGGCTCGGGATCGCCGAGCAGGCGATGAAGGACGAACCCGAAACCGCGGCGACGCTGCTGCAGGAGGCGCGCACCGGCACCGAGGCCGCGATGGGCGAGCTGCGCACCATCGTCAGGACGATGTACCCGCCGATCCTGACCGACCGCGGGCTCGTGGGCGCGCTACGCTCACTCGTCGCCGATTCGACGGTGCCGGCGCAGGCCGATCTCGAAGACCCCGGACCGCTGCACGCCGCCATCGAGGCCGCCGCGTACTTCGTGGTGTCGGAGGCGCTGACCAACATCGCGAAGCACAGCGGCGCGACGTTCGCGGTGGTCGACGTCCGCCGGGTCGGCGACCGGCTCCGGGTCGAGGTGAGCGACAACGGCAACGGCGGGGTCGACGAGGGGAAGGGCACCGGGATCAGCGGCATGCGCCGCCGGATCGCCGCGCTCGACGGGAGTGTTTCGGTGCAGAGCAGGGAAGGCGGGCCGACCGTGGTCATCGTGGAGCTGCCGTGCGCGCCGTGATCGCGGAGGACAGCGTGCTGCTCGCCGAAGGGCTCACGCTGCTGCTGAACAGGGCGGGGCACGAGGTCGTCGCGACCGTCGCCGACGGCGACGCGTTCGTCGCCGCCGCCGTCGAACACCGGCCGGACATCACCATCGTGGACGTCCGGATGCCGCCCGCCTTCCGCGACGAAGGCATCAAAGCCGCCATCGAAGCGCGCCGGAAGGTTCCCGCGCTGCCGGTGCTGGTGCTCTCCCAGTACGTCGAAACGACCTACGCGAGCGAGCTGATCGCCGACGGCGCCGGTGCCGTCGGGTACCTCCTGAAGGACCGCGTCGGCCAGGTCACCGACTTCGTCGAAGCGCTCACGCGGGTCGCGAACGGCGGCACCGTGATGGACCCCGAGGTGGTCGCGCAGCTGCTCACCAGGCGGGCGAACGACCCGGTCGACTCGCTGAGCCGCCGCGAGCGCGAGGTGCTGGACCTGATGGCGCAGGGGCAGGACAACGCGGCGATCTGCGAACGCCTGTTCATCACCGAATCCTCGGTGCAGAAGCACATCGGCAACATCTTCACCAAACTGGACCTGCCGTCACGGGAAAGCGGGCACCGGCGGGTGCTCGCGGTGCTCGCCTACCTGAACCGCCACCGGGCCTGATTCCCGCGCACCCGGAACTGTCGGTGCCGCGCGGTAGCGTTGAAATCGGGGGACCCCCGGGGCGAACGAACGGTGGAGTTCGTGTGATTCGGGGCTTGTCAAGGCTTTCCGGGAGGTCTTGAGCGCGCTACGCGTGATCGGCCTTCAGCAGGGCCTGCAAGCCGAGCAGTTCCACTGCCTTCTCCCGCATCTCGATCTTGCGCACCTTGCCGGTGACCGTCATCGGGAACTCGTCCACGACGTGCACGTACCGCGGGATCTTGTGGTGCGCCAGCTTGCCGGTGCAGAACTCGCGCAGCGCCTCGGCCGTGAGCGGTTCCGCGCCCTCCCGCATCCGCACCCACGCCATCAGCTCTTCCCCGTAGCGCGCGTCCGGCACGCCGATCACCTGCGCGTCCAGGATGTCCGGGTGCGTGTAGAGGAATTCCTCGATCTCGCGCGGGTACAGGTTTTCCCCGCCGCGGATCACCATGTCCTTGATCCGGCCGGTGATGGTGACGTAGCCGTCGCCGTCCATGATCGCGAGGTCACCGGTGTGCATCCAGCGCGCCTTGTCGATCGCCTCGGCGGTCTTGTCGTCCTGCTCCCAGTACCCGAGCATCACCGAATACCCGCGCGTGCACAGCTCACCCGGCTCGCCGCGCGGCACGGTCAGCCCGGTCTCCGGATCGACGACCTTGACCTCGAGGTGCGGCCCGACCCTGCCGACCGTCGACACGCGGCGCTCCACCGAATCGTCGGCACGGGTCTGCGTCGACACCGGCGAGGTCTCGGTCATGCCGTAGCAGATCGACACCTCCGCCATGCCCATCCGCTCGATGACCTGCTTCATCACCTCGACCGGGCACGGCGACCCCGCCATGATCCCGGTCCGCAGCGTGGCCAGGTCGTAGGACGCGAAGCCCGGTTCGGCCAGTTCCGCGATGAACATCGTCGGCACCCCGTACAGCGACGTGCACCGCTCCGCCTGCACCGCGTCCAGTGTCGCCTTCGGCTCGAAGGACTGCGCCGGGATCACCATGCAGCTGCCGTGGCTCGTGCACGCCAGGTTTCCCATCACCATGCCGAAGCAGTGGTAGAAGGGAACACTCAGGCAAACGCGATCTGCGTCACTATAGTTGATCAACTCACCGACGAAGAAGCCGTTGTTCAGGATGTTGTGGTGGCTCAGCGTGGCGCCCTTGGGGAAGCCCGTGGTGCCCGAGGTGTACTGGATGTTGATTGGGTCGTCAGGAGACAGTGCCGCCTGCTTCGCTGCGAGCAAGGACGAGTCAGCGGCTCGGCCGGCTTCCAACAACCGAGACCACCTGTCGTCGCCGATCAAGACAACGTGTCCCATCGCGGAGCACTTCGGGCGAACCTCCTCGATCATCGCCGCGTAGTCGGACGTCTTGAACCGATCCGCAGCAACCAACAGCTTGACCCCAGCCTGGTTCAGCACGAACTCCAGCTCGTGCGACCGGTACGCCGGGTTGATGTTGACCAGGATCGCGCCGATCTTCGCCGTCGCGTACTGGGTGAGTGTCCACTCCGGGAGATTCGGAGCCCAGATGCCGACCCGGTCCCCCTTGTCGATGCCCAGATCCAGCAGGCCCAGTGCCAGCGCGTTGACGTCTTCCGCCATCTCGGCGTAAGTCCACCGTCGCCCCGAGGCGCGGTCGACCAGCGCGTCACGCTCGCCGAAAGCGTGGACCGTGCGGTCGAAGTTGCCGCCGATGGTGTCACCAAGGAGCGGGACGTCGGAGGTTCCAGAGGCATAACTGGGCAGGGTGTGCGCGTCCGGCATGGTGCCTCCTGGAGTCTGCGGTGACTGGCCACAGTCTAAGAACCGCAGTACTGACCAGCCAGCTCAACCGAGCCGCCACTGGAAACTGTCCCAACGCTGAACCGATAAGCCACCGTTCGACTCACGCGGCCGATCTCGCCTCCCAGGAGCGCACCCCGCTCGGATCCAGCCCGCCAGCCTGCCGTATCGTGTTGGCCCAACAGCAATGAAAGACAACGCTCCACCGCGTCTTCGTGAGCGACCTTGACAAGTGCTGCCGGTTGCCTGCCCGGTCTAGCAGGTTTGATGAAAATGCGCCTTGCCACTACCTATCGGGTAGGTCGTGGTAGGGCACATGGACGTCTCGCCTGACCTGTAGCCGCACACTGAAGAAGAGCGGGTCACCCGGGGCCGGGACGTCCAGGCAGCGCCCGCCAACTCCGGTTGGCACAGCAGTACCGCACACCAACCCTAACCGGCTGGTGGGGATGCCCTGGGACTCGCTGGCAGGTGAGGGCCGGGTTGTGCCGTTCGAGGGTTACTTGGTGAGCCTATTGGGGCTTTCCGCCAAAGCGCTTCTCGTCGTGCTGGGCGTACTGTTCTTGATCTTCGCCGCGGGCTGGCTGACCCAACGTCAGCAGCTAAATAACGGCAAAGGCGCACCGTTCAAGATCAAACTGCCGTTCTACCACGTGGAGTCCGGGCCGGGCGACGACTTGAAGTCACCGTCGCCTCCGCCACTCGAACCGCCGACGGACGGTGCGAAAACCACAGCGACGAAGGAAACTGCCGAACCTGAGCCGTAGCAAGCTGCCGACCCAAGATTCAGCTCAGCTCACTCGGGCTGCGCCGTGTTGAGCGTGCCACGCATGATCTCGAAACGATCAAGTCGGGTAACGCGACGAACGATCACCACGAGAAGCAGATATCCGGGGAAGATGGGGGCACGTTGGATCACGAGGATCGTGCAAGCGCGTACGCGGCAGCGCTCGCGACGCTCGAAGCAGCCGTCGACAGCTTCGAATACGACGGTGAGCGGGACTTGTTACTCCAGCGACGACGGGACGTGGCTGCGGAACTCCATTCCAGGCTCAGCGGGAGGATGCCCTGGCTTGGAAGCCGCTGAGTCCGGTGTTTGGGTCAGACAACTAGTTGTTCAATCTCCTCGACGCGCCGATCCAACCTCGCTGAGTTGACACCCTCAGCGTTTCCGCGCGCCGCGGTGATGATGTTTCGCGCTTCGTCGATCTCACCAGTACGCGCGTAGCTCTCGGCGAGCCAGGTCTGGTAGAGCGCGACTTCTCGGGCGTGGTCGGTGTCGTAGCCGTCGATCGCGTGCCGCAGGAGCGGCGCGGCTTTGCTCGGTTGGCCAAGCTCGATCCAGCATCGGCCGGCCATGACGTCGATCTCGTCCCGGTTCATCCAGTACACCCATTCCGGCTCTCCGACACCCTCGGAACGCGCCTCGAACGCGTCGTCCACGAGATCGAGAGTTCTGCGCGTTAGGTCCGAATCTCGGGCACGCGCCGCCGCCCAGCACACACGTTCCAGCAAGAGCGCCCTGGCCACCGGAGTCACGTTCTTCGCGCCAGATACGGCGGTCCGCGCCAGCAGGAGTGCGTCCGATGGATCTCCGACGTTGGCCATTTGGTACGAGAGAGAGGACAAGAGCTGGCCGGCCAAAGCTGAGTTGCCCGCCTTGACCGCGGCTGACACGCCTTCGAGGTACGCCCGCTGCGCTCCCGAGTGATCCCCAGCATCACTCGCAACCCAGCCGACGAGCTGGGAAAGCTCACCAACAGCGACAAGGAGGCGTTTGCCCACCTTCTCCGAATAGCTCGCCTCCTTGACGAGGTCGCGCAGGTCCGCGAGTTCGCGGTAGACCACGGGCGCGAGGTCGCCGCCCCCAACTGTGTCATCAAGCAGTCGAAGGTCGACCACGCGTTGCTCGACATCCGATACCAAGCTCTCGCCGATACGTCGGCCGTGGGCCTGGTGCGTCTCGGCCGGCGTATCGGACAGCAACCACTCGTGCGCCACTCGGAGGGGGTCCAGCCGCGGTCCGTACAGGGAATCAACGGGAATGCACAAGGCACGGGAGTAAGCAACGACGTGCTCCCGCTTCGCGTCCCGCGCGCCGGTCTCCAGATGACCGAGCAACGCCTTGCTCCAATGCGTCTTGCGCGCCAGCCCAGCCAGGCTTACACCGGCCTCTTCTCGCGCTTGCCGTAGGCACTCACCCAGGTCGCTCACGCGCATCACCCCCTTGTAGACGCTTGTAGACAGCAAATCCATTCCGATGACGCCACGTAGCCACCAGGCTACCTGAGTGGGTTGTTCCGGGTGGTGCTCGTTAACCCGAACCGCCGAGTTCCCTCCGGTACGGCCCCGACGACTAGGGGTGACGGCGATGAGTACGAACGTCCAGCTACGCGGCGAAATGGTCGCACGCGAGATGGCCAACTTGCTCGGCACTGCGTTCGATGCACAGGGGGCGACTCTCCGTGGATAGGGTGGTTGGCGCCTGGATGGTCGCGGGTCCGTTGTTCTTCCTCGCCGGAGCGATGGCCTTGTACAAGCTGTACTTGGCCTACGCGGGCCGCAGCACCAGAGGCAAGCACACCAACTACTGTCCCGAGACGTCGGTGAAGGCGCTCGCGAAGACGGTCGCCAAGAGCAAAGTCTCGAAGGTGCCTCGGCCGGAATCGCTGGAGCGTACGGACATTCTCCCTCCGATCTCCGAACCCATCCACGACGAGCCTGCGACCGAGGCGGCACCTGAGCCCTCACCACCGCCGGTTCGCCGGGCACCTGTCGAACCGGCTTTCCTGATGGCTGGCGGGGACAGTGTCGAGATCCCCGCCCAATTCGAGGACACGCTCCGTCCGTTCACCTTGGCCGAACTGCTCATGCGGGAAGAGCCGCCGCAAGAGCAGGGCGATTCCCCTGAAGAGGGAGCCTTCTCCGGACGAATCCCCCTCCAACCGCATTCCCTGATTGAGAGACCGGAGGCGCCGTGCACAACGATGGCGCGATCCTCCTCGGGCTCGGCGGTCTGACTCTGGGCATTTGGACATCAAGCTTGTTTTCATGGACTAAGGAATCAAAAATGTCAGATCAGGACGGTCTCGAATACCAATCAGATGGCAAGTCGATCGAGCTTGCCGACGCACTCAAGCCGTTGTCGGGACCAGAATGGGAGCAATGGCAGTTCGGCAATGAGGATGAGTTGCGCGGACTTGCCTACGTGCGGTACTGGGACCGTGAAGCCGACGTGGTGATTCTCGACGAAGAGCCGAGGGCGATTGCCTGGCGGGCCGTCGTGGTAGAAGAGGATGCTGGGCCACTCGTCCCGGAGTTCGTGTCGTGGTTCTTCGTCGGCGGTTTGCAGGAGCCGATTGAACATCTGATGACGCTGCCCGAGCCGGGCGCCCCTGGGGCTCCGGATCTTCGGATGGTTGCGCCAGAAAACCTTCGTGTCCCGCCGGAGTGGTGGAACAGCGGCTCAAGGGTCATTCGACCAGCCGCGGAGAAGCGGCCCGAAGTTCACGGCGGGGGCGTCCGCAAGGGCGAAGCCCCCCGCGCCTAACGACAGGCGCCTCCGTCGTGTTCCATCAACCGCTCCTACAGATCGATGCAAGCACGCCTATGGACAAGCTCGGCAAGCAAATCGCCCGCCTTCGCGCAGAAGGATGGACTATGTACTACTTCGGCACTCGTGACAACGCCAGTGGCTTGGGCGCCACGAAGCGGGGGGACGATTTCGCCGACGTCGTGGTAGTCCGCCATGCCAAGGATGGATCGGCGTTTCGGGTCCCGCTGTTCTCTGGTGTAGCAGGCGACTTGTTCAAGCCCACCATCGTGTCGTGGCAGCGGCACGGAAAACCGGTGTCGGTCATTCGCGCGATCCGGCACGCTCCAGCCTGGGACTCACCGGAAAACCCTACGGCCTGGTTGACCCCCGACCCCTTATGCAGGGTGCCCGAGAGCTGGCCGGAGCCAGTCGCTCTGCCTCCAGATGAGGGAGGCGGCAACGAGTGAATACCTTGGATGAGGACTACCGCGATCTGATACTCAACTTCTGCACAGTGGTCACGGGCCTTGCCCCGACTCGGCTCGACGTTCAGACGATTATGTGGCGCAACGTTCGCCTGCGTGGTCGGAAGCGTCAGGTCGTCCGCGGATTCACGGGCTGCGACCGTTTGACATTTGACCAGTTGCAGAGTCGTGCCGACATGCAGATGACGCTTCTGTACGAGACGGTTACTCAACTTCTGGCCGAGAGATTTATCGCAGAGCAACGGTGGCCTGATCAACGTTCCGGCGACCCTCGGGTTCGGGTTCGCTATCTGTTTCTAACAACGAAGGGGCGCATGGTCGATGTCTCGTAAAACTAGTCGCGAACACATCGCTGGCGTTATCGTGACTAATATCGCCATACTGGCCTCCGGATATCTGGTTGCCATTCCGGCGCTGCTTAGCTTTCGTTGTCGAAGTCAGGCGCCCCACGCCTTGAGTGCAGTCTCAATCGCTTCGGGTTGCGTTCTCATGATGCTAGGCGGGGCTTACGCGACGGTTAGACGTCGTTCCCCTGCACCCTGGGTCGCTTCGGGATATGGCCTATCGGGGGCACTGTTCATAGCCGGAATGCTTTTTACTGATTGCGGAAAACAATGACTAACGATAGGGCTGCCGGACAGCTTGGCGTAGAACTGATACGGAAGATCGCGGAGGCGGCAGACGGCGGAAGCCTGCGGCCAGTAGGCGAACTTGCGGATTTCATGACCGCTTCGGGATTGGTTTCTCACAGTCGCGGCCAGCTAATCTCTTCGTTCTGGTACAAAACGACACTTCAGCACAGTTCGAGAAAAAAAGGAGAAGTCGACAAATATGTACTCCTTGGGCGTCGACTGTGCGACGAGGGTTACTGCACAGACTGCGATATGGAGGCTGGGATATGCTCTACATTGTTCGCGTTAGGTCTCGAACAAGGCTGGCTTGAGGCGTCGTTATACGACTTGATGGTTAGCTTATTGCCCGCTAGAGCTGAGGCGAGGCTCCTGATTTCCAAGATCAAAAGACTTAGCGTCCAATGACTTCGTCGCGACGCTACCACCAGTGAGGCATCTGGGTGACCAGGGTTCCGTGCGACATCCCCGCGCGGTTACATGAAGCGGTTGCCGCACACGGCAACCAGAAAAAGGAGGAACTATGACCATTGCACTCAAAGAACGCGTTGGCCAGGAATTGGTCTCCGTGGAACTATTCGATCGACTGGCAAGCCGGATCGCCAAAGAGCACCACATGCCGCGCGGATTCGCCGCGAGGATCATGGACCAAGCCCTGGCCTTCCTGGCGGTCTGCGCGCAATCGGCGGAGCCGTTGGCGCCGAGTGAGGCAGTCGACATCGGCTGGCATACCTTTATTCTTTACACGCGCGAATACGCTGCCTTCTGCGAGCGCATCGCGGGACAATTCATCCACCATGAACCGACAGACACCGGAGTCATTCCGGTCACTCGCACGCCCGTCGACTCGATGAGCGCGACAACGAGGGCTCTGCGAACTGCCGGATATCGTGTCGACCTTCCGCTGTGGAAGGCGTCCGCCGACTGCAACCAGTGCACGAACGGATGTACTCACTCCAGCGGTGACACGGGATGCCACCACCACCCGGTTCGCACTGATACGGTCCCCGCGTGATGGAGCGATATCGCTGGGACGATCTGCCCAGCAGCGTGACGACCGCGGTACGTCACCATGTCGGCGAAGCAACCGTAGTTCGGGAAGTCGAGCAGGGGCAGAACTGCAACGTCGCCCTCGTTCTCCGTGGCGACGACGGCGACCTCTTCCTGAAGGGCGTTAGGGGAAAAAGCCCACGGATGCGCTGGCTTCGGAACGAATCCGAAGCAGGCACGTTGGCCCCTGGTCTCGCGCCAGCCACTCGGTTCAGCGAGGACATCGAGGCCGATGAGCTTTGGTTCCTTGTCGGGTTCGAGTACGTCAACGGAAGAGCGGCGGACTTCGCGCCGGGCTCGGACGACCTCGCGATCATCGCGGCGACCGCGGCGAGAATCAGTGAACTGCCGGGCGGTGGCCCGGCGAAACCGTTGAGCGAGCGGTGGACCTCGGCCGACTGGTGGACGAAGCTAGCTACCGAGGCCAGCGACGAGCAGTTTGACTGGGATCTCGACGAGCTGACCGAGCAGTGTCGGCGTGTTCCGGAGATGGTCAAGGGCGACGCCTTGATTCACACGGATCTGCACGAACACCAGTTCATGATCGACGACGGCGGCTCGGTCCGCGTGATCGACTGGGGACGCCCAGCCACGGGTGCGGCCTGGGTCGACACCGCGTTCCTCGTCATACGGCTCGTCGCGGCTGGTCACGCGCCGCGTGAAGCCGAGGAGTGGGCTGTCACAGTCCCCTCGTGGTCGTCGCGATCGGAGGAAGCCGTAACGGCGTTCGCCTGCTATGTGGCCGGCCTCTGGGGCTACCGCGCAGCCACCTCGCCCTTCCCCGGGGCGACTCGGCTGCGTCTCGCCGCTGAGAAGTACCTGAAATACCGGTTATCTCTTTAGTCCTGAAACACGAAAAGCCCCCTCTCCTGGCCATCTGGCCGGAAGAGGGGGCTATTTCGATTGCGCTACTTGTATTCGGTGACGATCTTCCGCTTGGGGCCGATCTTGTGCCACATCGTCAGCGGGAACCAGACGAACAGCCCCCACATGCCCGCGGTGATGATGGTGAGGAACAGGTGAAGCCCGTGCGAGGTCTTCTTCCGCTCGCGGGTGATAGCGCGTCCAGGCGGGGGCGGAACGGCGGTCATGCGACTCCCTTCAAGGCATGTACGCATTCCCATCGTTCCGCGCCCGGAAGGCGTTACTTCCCAGCGGTCTTGCGCGGAGCCCGCGTCTTCTTCGCCGCTGCGACGGTCTTCTTGACGGCCTGCTTCTTCGGCTGTACTTCGTCGCGCTTCTCGAACGCGTCGATCACCTCGGTCGGAACACGTCCCCGGTCCGCGAGGTCCGGGAAGCCGTTGTTCCGCGCCCAGTCCCGGATTTCCTGGTTCCGCGCACGCTTCTCGGCGAGTGATTCGCCAGTCTCCGCACGAGTCCCGGCACTGGCCGTGCGCTTGCGTCCGCCGACGCGGCGAGCGTTCTCCAGGTATCGGTACAGCCCGTCGCGCAGGTCGTTCGCGTTCTCGTCCGACAGGTCGATCTGGTATTCCACGCCGTCAAGGGCGAACTCGACGGTCTGGGTTGCCTCGCCGCCATCGAGGTCGTCCACCATCGACACGAGCACTTTCTGAGCCACGAACTTTCCTCCACGTGATGTCGGCGTTCCCCCTGGTCCGCCCTGCGTATTCGGTTCTATCACACGCTTGTTCGACGTACGCAACTGATTACGTTCCGCCATCAGAATGCTCCTTCCGCTACCTGGAGACAGACGAGACCGAGTTCGCGCCACATGGCGACGACCTGGTTGCGGTCGTCAAGCACGGCAAGGACGTTGAAGCGTTCGCGGATGTGCCGGTCGAACAGCTCTCGCTTCACGATGGAGTCGCGACGGCCGTCGCCGACCGATCGCATGAAGAGCCGGTAGCCCGGTAGTCCGACGTGCCGCTGAAGCCACCGTTCGGTCTCGGCGCGGGCGTCTTCGGAACGGCCGGAGACGAAAACCACAGCGTAGCCCTGCTGGTACAGGCTCCAGACGATCTCGATGACGGGACGATTGGGAGCGTCCTCACCGACGCGAGCCATGTCGAATGGCGAGCGGTCGCCCATCAGCGCGATTGTGCCGTCGATGTCGACCAGGACGGCCTTAGGCAGGTCAGGCGATGGTTCGTACCGGTCTGGCGCCTCGGCCACCTCGGTGGCCGGCAGGGGCAGCGGGTACGTCCCACCCCTGATGAACCGGGCGTACAGGTCGCGGATGCGCTCGGCCCCGACCGTGCGTTCGCGGTCGTGGTCGCGCTGGATGCAGATCTCCAGCGGCTCGTCGGTGAGATCGATGACCCGCCATTTGGCGCCTTCGGCCAGGGCGAGGTCGACGAGCCTGCGGACGTAGCGCGGGCGAAGGTTCATGTCGTCGACCAGAACGCGGTCGCCCGCGCGAAGACCCTGCCGGATGAGGTACGCCTGTAGCTCGGTGACCCGGTTCTCCTCGGCGCGGCCGAGCTGCCCACCCTCGGCCCCGAAAAGCAGCCGCCGGAGGTGATCCCGGCCAGCGAGGACACCGCCGCTGAGGGTCTGTTCCATCAAGGCGAGGCTGGTCTTGCCCGAGCCGGGCAGTCCGCGGAGCACTATCAGCTCACCAGGCACGGGCGGCCTCCGTCCGGGGACGGGCGGGTCGGTGCTCGGTGTCGGGCCGGAGCTGCTTCCAGATGATCTGGCTGTAGTCGCGGCCGTCGAGCAGGGCGAACAGGCACCAGCGCAGCCAGGGAGCGTCCCGCTCGATAGCCAGGGCGAAGTCCTTCCGCGGACCGAGCACGAGCCCGGCGCGGGCCAGCTCGTCCCAGCGGTCGAGCACCACGCACACCATCGCGCCCGCGTCGAGGGTCAGACGCTCGATCACGCTGGTGACCCAGTCGAAGTACTCGTCGGGCAGGCCGGCGAATAGCTCGTCCGTCTCGTCGTGGGTGCCGAGGTAGTCCCAGATCACGCGCTCGTTCAGGCCGGTCACGATCTTGTGCAGCCGGACGTAGTCGGCCTGCTTGATCTTGACCCGCTCGTCGGAGTCGAGGAAGTGCACGACGAGCCCTTCGGCACCGGGCCGCGGTGGTGCGGCAAGCGCGTCCCGGAGGGTGAAGTAGCGGAACACGGCGGCTTCCGAGCCTGGCCAGTAGGCAGCGCCGGGGCCGAAACTCAGACCGGTCTCGATGTCGACCATGCCGAGCACCACGAGATCGTCCTGGTTGCCGTAGTCGACGACGATGCGGTTCTCCGGGTAGATGATCTCGAACAGCACAGTCTTGCCGGGCATCGGCTCGTAGCGCTCGGCGTAGCACTCGTTCCACACCTCGGTGGCGTGAAGCGCCTGCTCACTGGTGAACGAACCACGGGTGGCGATGGCGTACCCGCCTGCGGTCAGCGGGTAGAGGATGCCCAGCGAACCGTCCATCTTGTCGGTCACCAGGACCGTCTCGTCGGAGCGCCAGCGGGGGTTCTTCTCTTCGCCGTGGTTGAAGAACTTCGGGAACGGGCGGGCCACGATCTCGTGGGTACGGGTGTCGACGATGAGGCCGCGGCAAGCGCGGGTGGCTCGGTTCCAGACGTGATGGATCTGGGCTTTGTCGGTGTAGTTGTAGATCCGGTACGGCTCGGTCGGGTGGTGCTGGGCGCGGACCAGGCCGTTGTACAGCGCCTCGTTCAGCTCGTTCTCGGGGATCAGGTCGTACAGGTGCAAGCGGGTCCTCCGGGACAAGGGCGCGCGACTGAGCGGCCTGCCGTGTGACAGGCCGCTCGGTCGTGCTGTGAGGGGGTTACGGGAGGGCGGGAAGCGGGTGGTCCGCGAGATACCGCGTGGGCGGCTCGATCCGGATCATGTTGTCGACCGTGGGGTAGGAGATCCGGGTGCCGGTCGGCCCGCTGTATCGAGTTCCGGCGAACGGGCGGACGCCGACGCGGGGAACCCGGATACGCAGTCGCGTGCGGGTGGTGTAGTCGTAACGCTCGATCGTCTGCCACTCGATCTTCTCGACGCGGGCGACGATCGTGGCGCCGACGTTGCCGGAGCGGGTTCCGTAAGCGACGAAGTCACCGACGTAGACGGGAACGCTGAGCAGATCCGGGAAGTGGTCAGTCAACGGCGGTCTCCCAGTCCTCGGGGACCGCGCGCTTGAGCGCGTCGAGGACGGCCTGGGCGTTGTCCTTGCCCACAACCGAGGCGACCTTCTTGAAGTCGTCGGCGTAATCCTGGCGGAGCGTGAGCGTCCAGTGATCCAGGTCGATTCCGGTGATCCGGGCGCGCTCGCGCGGGAACAGGTCGAACGGCCGGTCGTACTCCCGCTCGATGTCCATGATCGGCGGAACCGCGGACTCAGTCTTGGCGGTCAGGGTGATGGTCTTGAGGTACTGGGTCATGGAGTGGGTCACCTCGTGCAGGTCTTGTCGGACGGGACGACGGCCAGGGAGCCGTAGGGGCTGTCGAAGTGGTAGATCACGTAGACGCGGTTTCCGTGGTCGCATTTCGTTGCTGCGTTGGAGAAACCGTCCGGGAAAGTGACGATGTCGGCAGGCGCCTCGTTGGTGTTCGGCGAGCGCGGGGCGTCGTTCCAAGGCTCGGCGTACTTGCCCTCGCACGCGGAGAGAGTCAGTACGGCGACGGCAGCCAGGGCGAGGCCGGCGAGCGGCTTGGCGAGCTTCACGCGACCACCGCCAGCTCGGTCTTGCTGACCTCGTCGGAGTCGATCAGCACCTTGTAGACCTGCCGCGATGCGGTGTGGAAGACCACGATGCCCTCGGGCGCCATCCACTCCGGTTCGGCGTAGGAGCCGTTCTCCTTCAGGTCGTCGATGACTTCGCGAAGTGTGTGCTCGTCGAAGGTGCGGTGTGCGAGCACGGGGACGACGTCGAGACCATCAACCTGGGCCAGCTCGTCGAGCGGAGCGCCGTAGCCATCAGTCCAGCGGCCGGTGTTGAACAGGCTGAAACGCCGCTCGCCGCCAACCAGGCCGTAGCCGCGCTGAATCCCGGAGCCCCACCATTCGCCGTAGTGGTAGCCCGGTCCGAGCGTGTCCGCCAGCGCGTCCGCGTTCTCGGTCACCCACGCGGCGAAGCCGTAGTTGTCGTCGTCGGCGGTGAGCGTGCGGTTGCGGGACTGCGCGCCGACCGCGCTGCGGTCAGGGTTGACGTAGATGCAGGCATTGGTGCCGTCGATCTTCTCGGTGATGACGACAGTGCGGAACAGTCTCGGGGTCTTGGGCCAGGCCCGGAACTCGAAGTCAGCGAGGGTCACGCGTGCTCCTTTTCGCCCGCTCGTCGGCAAGGCGGAAGTCGTGTCGGATCTGCTTGAACGTGCTGTGCGCGTCGCGGAAAGCGCCTCGAACAGCGCCGGTCGCCGCGGCCACGGGGACCGCGACGACGTACACCAGCCCGGCGACGGCCAGGTGCATCACGGCTGGAACTCCCGCAGGAACCGGGTGATCCCGCGTTCGCCTGCGACCTCGATCCGCGGCTCGGGCCGCGCGTGGTCGAAGTAACGCAGTGTCGGAACGATCGTCAGGCCGTACTCGGCGCGGGTGCGGGCATCGACGTTCTTGAACGCCAGTTCGATCTCGTGGCGTTCACACCAGGCTTCGACCTTCGGCCGGAGAAGGATCGTGGAGACGCCAGCGGTCTGTCCAAAAAGGAATGCCTGCTTCAACTTCGTATCGCTCCCTAGTAGTCGGCTCCGTACAGCGATCCCCAGCTCCGCAACCCGACTTCGGGATCGGTGCCGATCCAGACCGGTCCCATGTCCTCGGCCATATGCCGGGCGATCTCGCCCGCGCCCCATCGGGCGCTCCGCTCGGGCAGGGACGCGACCACTTCGTCATGGATGGGAAGGCGCATGTACGGGGTGAAGCCCGCCTTGTGCAGGCGGATGATTCCGCGGCAGGTAACGTCGCGGCTGCTGCTCTGGATCATGTAGTTCAGCGCCGAGTAGGCGCGGGACTCGTCGACCGGCAGGCGCCGGCCGACTGGGGTGGTGATGTAGCCCTGGCGGCGTGCCTGGGCGGCGAGCCGATCCGAGAGCCGGGACACGCCCGGGTATCGGCGGTCGAACGCCTCGACCACCCGCTTGGCGGTCGCCATGTCCAAGCCTGTCTGCTCCGCCACCGTCCGGGCACCGCCGCCGTATACTCGGCCGAAGTTCACCGTCTTCGCGTACTTGCGCTCGGGGTCGTCCTTGGTGATGTGCGCGCCGAACGCGGCCTGCGCGGTCATCAGGTGCAGGTCGGCCCCGTCCGCGAACGCCTGGATCATCGTCGGGTCACCGGAAATCGCTGCCAGCACACGAAGTTCCTGTGCCTGGTAGTCCACCGAGGAGATCAGGTGCCCGGCGTCAGCGACGAAACAGCGCCGGATCATGAAGTCGCCCGAGGGTAACGTCTGAGCCGGAATCCCCGTGATACTCATCCGTCCGGAACGAGCCTGAAGCGGGTTGATGTTGGCGTGACAGCGACTCTCACTGTCCATACTGGACAAGAAAGTGTCGACCCACGTGGTTCTCCACTTCCGCGCTTTCTTGGCCTCCTTCACGGCTTTCGCGAACTCGTCCCCGTTGCCGACGAGCTTGTCCAGCAACGTCTTGTCGACCTTGCGTTTGCCGCTGGGCGTACGACCGGTGATGCGGACTCCCCGGGACTCCAGCACGTCGGCGACCTGGTCCGTGGAGTTGACGTTCTCACAGCCGAACCGGGCGGCGATCTCGGTGTAGGCCATCTCCTCGCCCGAGAGCCGAGCCGACAGCGTCAGCGTGTAGTCGGTGTCGAGTAGGAAGCCGGTTCTCTCGTAGTACGAACAGATTTCGGCAACTTCGTGCTCGTACGGGATGAGATCTCGTGCGCTGTCGGGAACCCGGGGTAGAAGGATCTGGGCGAGCCGTGCGGCAAGCACGGTGTCCATCCCGGCGTACCGGTTGTATTCGGGGTGTTCCAGGTCGATGCGCGACCAGATCCGGTCCTTGGTCGTCTTGTGTTCTTTGGCGAGTTTCGCCATGAGTCCCTTGACGGACTCGGCGATCTCGCGGTCGATGTAGTGGCCGGTCAGCTCTTCGAGGCTGAGTCCGACGCCGCCCTTCTCGCGGGCGCGCGGGTCGACCAGGTGAGCCAGGATGCGGGTGTCAAGCACCCGCGGCCACATGTCCTCCATGCGGACGCCCAGGTGCTTGTCGAAGACCTGAAGATCGAAGCCGCCGTTGTGGAAGATCATCCGCTGCACTCCGCGGAGTGCTCGGCGGACGTCTTCGGCGAACTGGCCGCCGTGTTCGACGGGGATCACCCACGCCTCGCGCGGGGTGCCGAACTGCACGAGCCGGAGCTGGAAGCCCGGGGCGTACATCTTCAGGCCCGTCGTCTCGGAGTCCACGGCGAGGCAGCGGAGGTTCCGCCGTACGAAATCGCGGAATCCCTCCAGCTCGTCCTCGCGCTCGGCCACCCGGATCACCGCCACGTCGCCCGCGATGGGCTGGCGGTATTCCTTCACTGCCCTCCTCTGTCTGTCAGTTCAAGAAAAGTGATGGTCAATTCGCGGCCTGGTGGTAGAGGCCCCTCACGATGCGGCTGACAGTCGCGGGATTGACGTCGAAGGCATCGGCCAATGTGGACTGTTTCCAGCCTTCGGCGCGAAGCGTTCGCATCCGGCTAACGTCGGCGGGAGCGAGCTTTTTGCCGTTATTGCTCGTATCCCGCAGGCGGGCATTCTCTCTCACGAGTTCGGCGCAGCGTTCACGCAAGCTGTTGAGGTCGGCCTGGATGTTGCCCAGAAGTTCGATGGTTCCGGGCGAGAGGGTTGCTGTCACAGGTAAGTCCGTTCCGCGTCGAGGTAGAGCACGTGCCGAAGGTTGATGACGGTCAACTGGTCGTCCTCGCGGTAGACGTACAACACGCCGTCGTCGACCTGGTAGCGCTCTACGTGGCCGAAGGTCAAGGTGGTTCCGTTGGCGAAGTACACGTCGATGCTGTTCATGCCAGCCCCTCGTCGAGGTCACGGACACCGTGTGGGGCGACGTCGCGCAGCGCGCCGAGGACGAGACTGGCGAACTCCTGCTCCTCCAGACCGGCGGTCGGCTGCCCGAGGTCGGTGACGACCACCCGCCAGGCGCGGAGGCTGCCCGTCACCAGGGCGGGCGAGTCGATGCACGTCGGCAGAACCGCGCGGGCGACCTCCCGGGCGTGCTCCGGCGGGAAGCCCTGCTCGACGAAGATCTTCTCCAGGCGCTCGTAGGACTCCATCGAGTAGAAGTGATGCTCGGCAATGATGGCGTCCGCAGTCGGCCAGTCGATCCCCTCAAGCTCGTCGATCAGCGCGGGCACGATCGGCCGCAGCCGGGACAGGTCCGCTGTGGGATGCGAGACCGCGGTGACGGCGATGCCCGGGACCTGGGCGAGTACCGCGACCAGCGCGAGCGTGACGTCCTCGATATAGAAGGTGACGCTGGCGTGCTCGAACAGTGCCAGGCCGCGCTCGTCGAGCGCCTGAGTCAGGTAGTCCTCGTTAGTTTCGGCGTCCGGCCGATCCCAGGACTGGTCCCGGGTTCGGCCGGCCAGCTCGGTCAGCTCGTCGGCGTCGGTCACGCCCGCTCCAGCGTGGGCGCGGTAGGGGGTGAGCAGCAGTTCGAGATGACTGACGCGGGTGGACGCGATAGGGGCAACCTGCACGATCTCTCCTTCGGGAACGGGCCGCGTACCGACCCGTCTGTCTGTCAGTTCAAGAATTGAGTTACTTGACGAACTCCGGCTTGCACTGTTCGTTGCGGCTGGTCGCGGAGCAGAAGAAGCCCTTGTAGGCGTTGCCCTTGGCCGAGGTGCCGGACTTCCACACCATCTGGCCGTGCTTGCAGAAGCGTTCCTCGCCGTTCGGGGCTTCGATGGCTGCGGCGGGCTTGCCCCGCTGCGCGCTCTGGCCGCTACTCACGGCAGCGCCGGTGGACTTGCTGGAGAAGTAGCTACCGACCTTGGCCGCCTGGTCGAGCAGATCCTTCAGCGGTTCGGCGTTGGCTCCGGTGATCTGGTTGAGCGCGTCCGGGACGTTGACGCCGTCGATGGTCACCCACGGCGAGTCGTAGTCCGTGCCGCCCTTGAGGGTGATGCGGACACGGTTGGCGCCGGATTGGTCAGTGGCGGGCGGGGTGCTGGGCACCTGGTTGTCCTCCCAAGGACTTGTGGTGGTGGTCTGCGCTTCGTCGGCCGGAGCCGAGTCCGCGGGCGCGTCGGCGAAAGGATCGAAGGTCATGAGTTCTCCTGGCTCAGCGCGGCGAGGCCGCGTTCTCGTGGATTCGCTGCTGGTACTCGTAGTCGTCAAAGTCCGGCTCGTAGTCGTTGTCGTACATGGCTTTCACCTCCTACGAGTGCTGACGCGACAGGCGCCGCGCTTCCTCGTTGGAGATGGCCGTGCGGGACCCGGGACCGTCGTCGTGCTCGCGCGTGGTCCTGCGGACCGCTCGGTTCATCAGCTCGGTCAGTGCGTCGACCGCACGCTGGAGTTGTTTGCGCGCCCGAGCTTCGGTCTGCCCACCGCGGACGACGTACCGCTTGCGGAGCGCGTTCTGGTAGTCGGCCGGCAAGCTGACGAAGGCGGCGACCACGTCCGCTCGTCCGGCGTCGAACTTGCTACCGCGCTCGTTCAGCGCACCGCCGTCGAGCAGCCGACGGACTTCCTTCGTCGAGTAGAGGACATTCCCGCTGAAGGTCTCGTAGTCGCCTCGATAGCGGGCGGCGACGTGGCCACCGATCTTGACCAGGACCCGGAGCCGGGCCGCATCGTCCAGCTCGGCGACCGTCGTGGCGTAGCTGTCAGCCAGCAGCGAGAGGACTATCTCTTGCTCGGCGTCCTCCGCGTCGATGACGTTGGGCCACTCCAGAGCGGTAATGCGAGCGGCCTTCTGGACGATCGGCATGAGCGCGAGCAGCGCCGCGCCTCGTTCTGTCACTGCTCTCCACTTCGTCTGTCAGTTCAAAATCAGACCGAGAAGACGGCGCCCTCGACGCTGAATTTCCGGGCCTGAATGGGAATGATCTCCGTCCGGACGTGCTGGCCGTCGACATGCGCGATCGCGAAACCCTGCTGCCAGTCGGCTGTCCCGCCTTCGAGGTACTTGGCCTGCCGCATGTCCATGAGGTTGCCGACCTCGACTCCGGTCACAGTCTTCTTGATCTCGCCGCCGTAGCCAGTGGAGTGGTGCCCGATGCCGAGCCGGTGCGTGTGCCCCATGATGACCGACACGCCCATTTTCTTCGCGGCACCGAGCGCAGTGTTGCCCGCGATGCGGCTGAGCGAGATCTTGCCCAGGTGCCCGTGCGTCATGACCCAGTTCGCTGCGAACCCGTAGAAGTCGGGCAGTCTGGTGATCCCGAAGCCGTCGAAGTCCAGTAGGGCTTCCATGCTGAAGGCCCCGCTCTCGGCCAAAGCGGGCGCATACTTGGACAAGTAGGTCCGCGGTCGAAGGTCGTGGTTGCCCTCGATCACTCCAACCGGTCCGTCGTAGCTCTCCCGCAAGGGCGTCAGGAAGTTCTTCTTCGCATACGCGGCATCCTCGAACACCGATCCCTCGTACTCGGCGGCACTGCCCTTGCTCCAGCGGGAAGGCTGTGGGAAGTCCATCAGGTCGCCGATCTGGACCACTTCGTCAGGTTGGTATTCGGCGATGAAGCGAAGGACCGCTTTTGTAGCTTTCCGGTCCTCGTAGGGCATCTGGGTATCGCTGATGACAACGATCTTCTTCGTCACAGATGGTTCCTCAGTGCCTTCTGGATTCGGCGGAGTCTAATGTGGATCATCGCCGAGTAGTTCGCGTTGTCCTCCAGCTCTTCCAGCGCGTACTCGATGAGGTCTTCGAGTGACTGCGCCTCGAACTTCTGGTGAAGCTCACCGGAGTACTGCTCCTTGCCTACGCCGATGACGCGGGAGGCACAGCGGTCGATGAACTCACGGGAGTACTGAGCAAGTTCTTCGGCGGTCATGCCGGGCTCGGGTACGAAGCACTCGTCGTCGCCGTCGAAGGCGTCGAGTGCGTAAGTGCTTGTCATGCAACTCTTTCTGTCAGTGCGGACTTGCCGTGCTTGACGACCATCGAGTTCACGTCCTCGCCTTCCATCGCGGGGACGACGAGCGCGTTCGGCAGGTCGCTGGCGAGCTTCTTCGCGAAGGACTTGCCTTGGCCGTTGTCGTCGTTGTCGGCAAAGATGAAGACCTTCTCGTAGCCCAGGAACGGCTCGCGGAAGTGCTTGGCCCAGGCTTCAACGCCGGGGATTCCCACCGAGGGGATACCGCAGGCGGTTGCGGTGATGGCGTCGATCTCGCCTTCGCAGATGCCGATCGTGTCGTCGTTCTGGGCGAGCGCGATCGTGTTGTACATCCTCGGCCGGTCGCCGGGTAGGGTGTTGTACTTGCCGTGGTACTCGTGCTTGCAGTCCGGGGTGATGCATCGGAACCGGAGGCTGATGACGGACCATTTGCCGCCGGGAGCCCAGCGCAGGTACGGAATCGCGAGCATTCCGCGGTAGGACTCGTGGCCGACGACGGGGTCAGCGACGTAGCCAAGGCGGAAGCGGCCGACTTCCGTTGCGATGCTCGGGGCCATCAGACCGCGTGTCGCCAAAAACTCTTCGGCTGCGCTTCCGGGAAGACTTTCCCGGTACCGGAATGTGGCTTCGGCCAAGAATGTCTTCCGCGCGTCTGACTGCCTCGCCATAGGCAATGCCCTCCTCTCGTTTGATCAGTGCGATGACGTCGCCCTTGACGCCGCAGCCGTGGCACTTGAAGGCGGCGTGCTCGTAGCTCACGCTCGCGGACGCGCGGTCGTCCCCATGCCAGGGGCAGCGGCACTTGTTCCACTCGTGTCGGTCGGCCGGCTGTTCCCAGTCGGGGAAGTACTGCTGGATCACGGCCGCGATGGCAGGCGCCGTGGTCATGGTGTGCCGTAGTAGGCGCGCAGGAGCCGGGCGGCGAAGCTGCCGGGCAGTACCCAAGCCGCGTCACTGACCTGGCCGCCGTGTCGCTTGTAGACCACGGCTGTTTCGTCCTCGGTTCCGTTGTGCCCGGCCTGTTCCAGTGCGTCGTCGAGGTGGGGCCACATCTGGACTCTCTCCACTGCCTTGCACTGGATCGTCATCGGTATCTCACCGATGTCGCCACGATCATGGCCGCCGTACACCGCGCCGTTGCGTTTCGCCCGGGGCCAGCCGATCACGCTGCAGCAGAACGTGACAACGGCGTTCTCCCAGTTGCGTCCGCGGGCTTTGACAGCTCGGCCGTTCGGCACGGCCAGCTTGCGGGGTTTGGTCACTCTCCTCCTCTCATGCGGGGGCGAACAGATCGACTTCGCGAGCGGCGGCCGAGGGCTGCGTGGAGCCCGACGCGGCGAAGGTGTTCACGCTCGGATCGCGGATGGCCATCTGGTCGCCGATGAACTCAAGCTCGGCGTAGTCCTGTCCGCTCGCATCGCTGCGGCCTCCGCGGTTCTTCACCGTGCTGACGCACAGCAGGTCGGGCACGAAGTCATCGCCAGGCCGCTTGTGCAGGGTCAGCACCAGCTCGGGTACGCGGCTGATCTGCCCCTTGACCCCGCTGAGCGGGATGGCCTTGTTCGAGTCGTTGAACTGACCGGTCACGTGGTGAAGCCCGACTACACACGCTTCGGTCTCCCGGGCCATCGTGTGCAGGTAATCCATCAGCCCTTCGAGACCGGCGAACGGATCGCCGTCGTCATCAGACATGCCCGCCCGGACGTTGGTCACGTTGTCCACCACGATCAGCTCGGGGTAGTCGCCGTAGACCTCCTCGTATGCCTCGATCGTCCGTTCAAGGTCGGGCAGCGTCGGGGACGCCGCGTAGTTGAACCGGATCGGCAGGCCGGTCAGGGCCTCGGTGATCGGCCCCAGGTCGTCGTTCAGCACAGCCTCCGACGAAGCCGCCAGTGACCAGCCGGTCAGGATGCTGATAGCTCGGGTGAGCTGAACGAAGGCATCGCTGTCCGCGCTGAAGTAGAGACACGGCACGCGGGCCTTCAGCGCCAGCGTCAGCGTGAACGCACTCTTCCCCGTTCCCGGTCCCGCCGCCACGAGCGCGAGCTGGCCGCGCAGGAACGAAGTACCCCGGCTCGCCAGGCTGTCGAACACGACCGGCAGCGGCTCGCCGGCCGAACCGCGGACCCGCTTCGATTGCATCAAGCTGTGCAGAGTCAACCTCCGTACTGACAGATTGTCTGTCTGTTCAAATTTAGGCAGCAAAATCGCAGGCAGAGGCCACTGAGCAAAAACGACACTTCGACATCTCGGGGATAGGGTCAAAGCTCTCGCCCTTGATCCCCTCGTCGACGCGGGCGTACTCGTCGCCAAGCCTTTCGGCTGTCCAGTAGTCCAGCGCGTACGGAATCGTCGGCTTTCCCGACCGCCCCATCCAGTAGTCGCCGAAGGAAATCTCGACGTCGTACTGCTGCTCCAGTGCTCGGGCGTAGGTAGCCAACTGGAAGTCGTCGCCGGGAGTGTTACCCGACTTGATGTCCCTGACCGTGAGCGCCGTGTCCATCCGCGAGAGTCCCGAGGCGACATCGGAGGCCACGGTGGTGACCTGGTCGATGTATCCGCGGACGTCGACTCCGCCGAAGTTGGCCTCGAACTTCAGCTCGATGGCCAGCGTGCCCTCGGGAGTGATCCAGATGACCTCTTCCGGATGCTTCTCCATGTAGTACTCGACGTAGCGGCGGATCTGCTCCAGGCCGAGCAGGAACCGTCGTTCGACGTCCTGTTCTCCGTCGTACGGCCCTGAGCGGAACCACACGCGGAAGTTCGGGCTGCCCTCGCAGAGCTTGTTCACCTCACGGGCGTATGCCTCGGCGAAGACCTGCTGCGCCGTCTCCAACGTCATCGTCCGTTCAGACCGCTCCCATGCCTCCGCGGCTTCATGCACGGCGGTTCCTTGCGGCAGCCAGGCCGCAGGACGCTCCCAGGCGCGCTCAATCCTTTGCAGGAAGTACTTCTGGGGACACGAGACGTAGTCCTTGTACTGGCTGACCGAGCGATGGCTAGGCAGGGTCGCTCACCTGCTCGCTGTCCGGACAGTCGGTCGGTTCCGTGCTCCGGCATTGCGGGACGAACGCGTCCATGCAATCGTGCACGATGCGAGCCCCTGGGCATTCGTTCCACAGGACGTAGGTCGCATTCTCCGCGCGGCCTCCCGCCATGTCCTCATCGTCGTGCCATTCAGAGATACCTTTGACCGAGCAGCGCGCGGCCAGCAACCGACGAACTTCAACGAAGAGCGGGCCGTCCTCCCGGACAACCACACTCCGATACACGCCGAGGATGTCCCCAGTGTCCATCGGTTTGCTCCATGCACCAATGTACGGGAGGTCATCTACCTCTAGCGCCTTTCTTTCCGCCACAGCGTTTCTCCCAAAGTCCCCTCCCCGAGGACGTAGGTATCTCGCCAGTTCCTTTACCTGGCGTTGATACCTAGTCTTCCCCGGGAATCCGAAGCAGCTCACGCGCCTTATCGGTGAGGGATACGTAGTCGTTAATCCGAATAATAAGATCACCGTCACGCTGTTCGCGTGTTTCATAGCTCCACCCACCCGACTTGGCGTGGATGTTGGGTGGAATTTCTGGGTCGTAGACCACGATGAGCTTGAGATCGCGAAGCTTCTTGTGCCAAGCCTTGAGGAGCTTGACTTGACGCTCCGACATTCCCTTATCGCCAATCAGGGAATTCTCAATGTGGTCGGTGACGCGCTGATAGGTAGTGTTGCGCTGAAGGGCGCGCGGTACGTTCTTGATCGGGAAGTGTTCCTGCGCCTCCTCTCTCGGGGTTTTATGAAATGTCTTTCCCTGCTGCTTTACGTAGGTGACTGTCCCTTTGGACACGCCGTGCATTTCGGCTATTTCCGCCTGCGTAAAGCCCTTGATTCGTAGCTCGTCGATTAGTTGTGGCGTCAAGTTGTGCGCCGCTTTCCTAGGCATGTTTCACCACCTCAGGGGGAAGACTGTACTGGCAGACTGTCTGCCTGTCAAACTACGGATTCACGCAGATCGAAGTCGCAAGTGCCACCCAACCCCATCGAGGCTCATGGCGGATCAAGGCGGCATGACTTCTCCAGGTTGTCGTCAGTCGTGTAGGCGGTGACTCTCAGGGGACTCGACCAGGGTCGCCCAAGCCTCTAGGTCGAACATCTGTTCTAGCCGTAGATGCGTTACAGGATCTTCCGAATTTTTCGGGCGGGCATCCAGCCTGTGAGTCAAGCCTTGATGGCGGACCGCCGACCGGCTGGACACCAAACCTTTCGCGTCCGGCTCGCGGTAGCTTCGATCCGAACGGTCGCGCCGTGAAGGCTAACGGAAGCGGTCCATGATCGGACCAAACCTTTCCCCTCGCCGATGCCACAAAGCCCCTGGCCGCTCGCGTTGGCGTACCGGGTGCCGAAGTGGTCGGCCCGCACTCGCGGATAGTTCACGACGCATCCTCCCCTGGCCCTGCGCGACCGAGCACAGAAGCCCGGTCGCCAGTAAACCCGAAGATCATTCACCCACGTCAAGCCTTTATGGGCGTCGATACGTACTCGTAACCCTACCCTCCAGTAAGCACAAAGTTGCTGGTCACGTCGACTTTAGGACTAGACGTAGTTCGGCGTAAGCAGGTGCTTACGCCGAACGGGCGAACCGCGGCCGGCGGGCTGGGAAGCACGTCGGCCGATCCCAGTCCGCCAGCTCGGCTCCGCGACGGGCTGTCGCTAGCTAGGCGACGGCTTCACCCTGAGCCACCGACTTGTCCGCGCTCGGCACAGGCCGGAGAACCGGCCGTGCGGTGACCACCCTGCGCTCGAAGACACCGAAGTCAACTTCCGGAGCGTCGGCTTCAAGATCCGCCAGGACGACGTCGAGCGCATCCGCGTGCGCCAACGCCACCTCGCTCAGCTCGTCAGCCGTCATCTCCGCTGCGGACTCCGGCTCCCATTCGAGGTAATCAGCCAGGGCTTTCCGCGCAACCTCCGTATCAACGAAAGCCTCGTACTCGATCTCGGCAGTCAGAGCCCAATTCATTCTGAGCAAGCTCATACTTTCTCAAACCTTTCTCCGGTTGTTGTGTGCTGCGTGCGTGTCTCGGAATCGAACCGAGGCCCTGGGGCGACCGTCACACGCTCCTGTTGCGCCCTACACGTCCTGGAAGATCCCGATCTGCGTATGGTCGTAGATGGTCAAGTGCCTGCCGATGGGTCCCATGCAGTCGGTCTCATGTGCTTCGAGCCAGACCTGGGCCGTGGTCAGGTGCCCGTGTGCGCCGAAGAGGGCGGCCAGCGCCTCGGCCTCCTCGCACGTGAGGCGTTCACCAACCTCGACATACTCTTCTTCCGAGTCGAGGGTGAACAGCTTCAAGAACGCGGCCAGCGCGGTCTTCTGGGTCGATTTCACGGCTGACGTCCGCGTGCCTTTGAACACCGAACCGTCCTTTCTGCTCTCGCTTGCGTTTACGTGCGCGTCCCGGAATCGAACCGGGCTCCGCCCTCGCGGGGACCGTCACGCGCTGGTGCTCTCGGGTCAGGCAGCGCTCTTCTCCGGCAGCTCGAAGACGCTGGCCAAGTAGACGTCGTGCCCGGAGATTTCGTCGCACTCCCAGAAGTGGGCGTTGAGCCAGAGCTGGGCACCCTCCGCCGACCCGTTGGAGTGCAGTACGTCCGCGATGTGGTTGACCTCGGCGCAGGTGAAGTAGGTCCCGAGGTGGCGCGCCAGGAGGCCGTTCGTGAACACCTCGGTGAACCGCTCTGCGGCGAAGTCCGGCGCGAGCGGGATCATGTCTCCGAAGTCCTTCTTCATGGCTGAAACCTTTCTTCCGTGTACAGAGCGCACGCTGGGGAATCGAACCCACACCCGAAAAGGGAACCGTTGCGTGCCAAGCCTTTCCGCGTTACAGACCGGCCCGGATGTCATCGATGCCGCTGTCGTGGCTCTCGAACCCGGCTCGAAGGGCGTGCTCGCGGTTCTCGCCGAGAAAGTCCAGCAGGTCTCGCGCGTACTTCCGGGCGATCTGGACCAGTTCCGCAGCCGTCGCGCTGGTGACCTGGCCCTGAAGTCGCTCGTCGTTCTCGAATATCTCGGTGAGCGCCTGCTTCAGCAGGCTCGGGTGCAGGCTCAGGCGGTAGTCGGTGGTGGCCTGTTCGAACCAGTCGACGGTTACCAGCTCGGGCTCGGCGCCGTCCTCGACGATCTGGAGGTCGAAGACCTCGGGGTAGTACTCACCCGAGAACTTCTCCGGGTAGATGCCGTTGGGGTCGCCCTGATAGACGTTGACCTTGCGGGGATGGGTGCATGACTCGTAGAACCACACGTCCCCGCGGAAGTCCGTGAGCTGCTGGTTCTTCTCCAGCTCCTTGCCGTACTTGTCGAATACCTTGAAC
This sequence comes from Amycolatopsis minnesotensis, assembly GCF_039529815.1. Lineage (NCBI taxonomy): Bacteria > Bacillati > Actinomycetota > Actinomycetes > Pseudonocardiales > Pseudonocardiaceae > Amycolatopsis > Amycolatopsis minnesotensis. Next base: position 29,270 of record NZ_BAAANN010000002.1, read on the forward strand.
TTCATGCTCAATCCTTTCTACTGGTGTGAGGTTGTCCGTTGAAGGAAAGCACCGAACAGGCCCGGCCTGCCCAGCACTCAAATGCAACGTCTTATCCCTTTCTGGTCACATTTTGATCCGGTCCGCTCCACTCCCCGCCCGTGATCTTCAAGATGCAGGTTCGTTCGGTTTTCGGACGGGCTAGCGGTTTGTCCCGGTCGTATCTAAACGCCGCGAATCCATTGGAGAGCTTGTCTTCCCAGTACCATCCGATCTTCTCTCCATCTAGGAGCACGTAAGCGTGAACCCACTCGCCTTTGCCGCGCTCCAGCGAATATCCAGAGTTTTCCATGCAGCTACTCATGCCTTTCTGGTTTCATCTCTGTTTCCGAGTGCGCGTCCCGGACTCGAACCGGGCTCCGCTGTCGTGGAGACCGTCACGCGCCGATAGACCAAAGCTTTCTCCGGGAACGTGAGTCATCCAGCTCGCTGCCAGTCGTGCATCCCCGGCCCCGTCCACACGATCTCTGCGCCGCAGTCCTTACAGCGGTCTCCTGGTTCCGGGACGTTGTCCGGTCGATGCGTATGGTCGTCCAAATCCCATGCGGACCCGTCGTGGTAGGGGCACGTCCGGTCTTTCGAGCTGCCGGTTTCGCCTGCATCCCAGTCGTGGTTCCCTTCGGGGCACCGGACGTATCCGGCGCATTTCTTACAGTTCACTACCACTCCGCGTTTCGGCCAGCGCCACGGTCCCGCCGCCGCTTTCACAACGGCGGTCAAGAAACCGCAGTAGGCACACGGGTACGCCTCTAGTGAAGTCATGGCTCTCCTATCGAAGGTGTTGCGAAGTGCCTGCCGCACGACTTGAACGCGCGCTACGCCACCTGGGCAGGCTGCTGAACTAAATCCGGGAAACGACCCATTGAGCTGGAAGGTCGCCGCCGTTGCTCAACTCTTCGTCAAGGCTCTCGTAGTTCCCGACGATGCTTTCAATCATGTTTTCCGCTTGCTCGAAGAGCTTTTGAGAGCCGTGCACATCACCCGACTCGGCGAGATCGCACGCCTTTTGGAAGACTTTGACACGTCTGAGCGCGAGTTCTCGCGCGCCCTCAAGAACCTCGGTGGCATCAAAGCTTTCCGTCACGACAGGTCACCGCAAATCAGATTTCCCATCGTTCGGCAGTTCCAGCCGGATTCGTCCTCGTCGATCACGCCGTCACCGTTGTCATCACCCTGAATCTCGGACGCAACACGTTGAGGCGCGTCGTTCGGCACCTTCCACGGGTCAAGCTCTTGCCAGCACGACGCGAGATCCGGCGAGCAGTAGGTTTCCCAATGCCCTGAGCGGCTCAGGGCTCCCACACCACCGATCGTCACGGCGATGGAAAGAGCCGCCAGGAGGACGCCAATTCCTCGCCTCATGGCTTTCCCCCCGTGGTCCGCTCGTGGAGTTCCGCCACGATGTCTCCGGCCGTGCGCCCGGGAGCGATGGCCTCTTCATACGCGGGCCGCCAATGAGGCGTGCTTGGCGCCAGGCACCACAGGGCCACCCTGCCCGAGTTGGACGGATGTATTGCCTGGTATTTCCAGCGGGTGTCGGGGTGGCCCCACTCCCATACGTCGCATCCAAATCTCTTGAATTTTTCCACACTGTCCCTTTCATTCATGTCTTTCGAGTGCCTGCCGCGCGAGTCGAACGCGCGTCGTGCCAACCGTGGGCAGGCTGAGACCCGATCATTCACAGAAGATCGCGGTCTCTCCGTTTGCGAGTGCGAGAAACGTGTAGCCGTCGGTCTCAAGACCCAGGATGTATGCGTCCGGGTCAAATTCGAGATAGTGAAGGTCGTCAGCGGCTTTCGCTGCTTCCGGGTGCATCTCGGCGAAGTCTTCATACGCCCAGCACGTGACACTGTCGACCGTAATGCGGTACGCGTCTTCCCAAGTCTCTTCAGCCTCTTCGAGGTCGCCCTTTTCCGCGAGCCATGCGGAGAACGCTTCGCCGTTCTCTGTCATTAGCTCGGCGATCCGATAGAGCCTTTCAATGCTGTCGAATTCTCCGACGTCGTACTTCCCGAAGCCTTCAGCGTCATGCACTGCGTATTCTTCAGCGACATCGGTAGCGCCAACGGCAACGGACGGCGAAGCCTTCAGCATGGCTGAAACCTTTTCCATCACGTCGTCGAGCGTCAGCGTGTACACGTCAAGCTCAATCCACGTGCCATGTAGACGACCACAGTTATAGTCGCCAAGCGACGCGACATAGATCGATGGATAAGAAGACATGATTTCCGTTTCTGCTAGTCGTTGTCCGAACGCGCCAGGCAGGCGCAATGCCATGCCTGACACGCAAACACAACGACTAGGAAACGGGCCACGAATCGACGGTTTCGCGAAAGTCTTTCTCGGCGTCTTCGCGACAGTCGTACTCGACGATATCCGGGGTCATCTCGCCCGCATAGGCACGCATGACCCAATAGCCTTCGCGACTATTGGTTTCGAACCACGCGATTTGGTCACCACTGTGCGGGTGTACCACATGATCGATAAGACCGAGTTCGGTGGAATCGTATGCACTCATAGCTTTCCTTTCGTGATCAAACACGGAGTGAGCGCGGACATGCCGCGCCCCACCGAATCGGGTCACTCAGCAGAGCGTGAGCTGATTGGGGTCAATCCAAGGCTTGCACCATTCGGAAATAATGTATTCAAAGATGAATTTAACCGCGTCATCGTGGCGTGCGTTCACCACCGAAGTAGCGCTTTCACAGTTCCACTCGTGCTCTTCATGCGAGTAGTACATTTCACGTATGGCGTCTTCGCTGTATCCGAAGTCGTCGAATTCGTAGGTGTCGCAACCCGCCAGTTCGGCAAGCTCGCTCACCACGTCAGAGCCCAGCCACTGGTCCCATGCCTCTTCCGCCAATTCGACCACGTAGTCACTGTGATCCTCATCGGAGATAAGGGGGTAGTCAGTGAGCCGATCGAACGTGTCCGCCAACGCTTCGAGAATGGCGATTCCGTTGTCGATGTCTTCGAGGTCCGGCAGCTCACCCAGGATGAGCCAGGCAGACCCAGCCCCGTGAATTCCATGCTTGGAAACCGTGACGCCGGGAGTGCCTTCTAGTGATCGAACGTTGGCAGCGTCACAGCAGCGCCCTCCGTAATCGGAGTATTCCGCGAGCGTGAGCGTTACCGGCGCCCAGTCGTTCGTACCTTCCCCGTCCGACACGATCAGCGCGTAGAGCTGGTCCACCGGAATCTCTTCGGTGCCGTACCGACTCCACCGCCCGTCTTCGACGGTTAGTGACGTCAGGTGGTTGTCTACCAGCCGTTCCCATGCGTTGACCGCCCGCAAATACTGGTCCGGCGAGTAGACATGTGTGAGCGTGATGCCCGCAGTCATGCCTTACCTTTCCGTCTGTCAGTTCAAGAATGGATCTGACAAAGTGCCTGCCGAGGGAATCGAACCCCCGCGTACCCCAAATCGGGCAGGCTCCGCGTATTTGTTACGCAAAATCGCAGTAGTCGTCGAAGTGTTCAATAAGGTATCTGTCCAAATCTTCGACAGATGACCATCCGGTTTCCGTAATCCCCGAGGTCAGGATTTCCCCGTAATGGGCAAGGTCCACGATGGGCCATGCAAGATTTGCCCACTTCGTAACTCCCCAAACTTCGGGGTCGGCCGCTTTGGTTATGTATCTATAGATTCTATCGAGGGTCTTCGCTGTCTTTTCCATGTATTCTCCTAGTTGTTCGGTACCTCAGAGCCCTACGCGGACATTTTCGCCCGCGTAGGGGTGCTCAGATACCGAGCATTCACGTTGTGCTAGGTACACCCGCGTTGCGTTCGCAGTCCGCTCGGTTCCGGGCTAGCGGAACGTCTTCGCACATTCATGGACGCGCTCACCTGAAAAACGGGGTCATTGCGCTGACTGCGGTTGCTACGGGCACGTGATTGTTGTTCAGGTGCCTGCACACCTATTCGATTATCAAGGTCCAAGTGGAAGGGCCGGTTCCGCGCGCCTGGGGGCTGGCCTTTCGGTCTGCCGCCCTTCCTGTCCGGCTGCCGTGTCCCCCGGCTGGCCTGACATATGTAACCGTACTGGCAGACGGTCTGTCAGTTCAATCAACTGTGTCGGCGGTCACAGTTGGTGTTTGTTTTGCCTGGTAGAGCGGTTGCGCTCGGACTCCGGGGCGCGGCCTGGTCACGCGCTGGCCGTTGTGACACCCCTTGGACCTATGCCAGCGGGAACCCCGGGAGGGGGGACCAGAGGGGGGAGGGCTGCCGCCGCGCACACGCGGCCTAGGGCGCGCTCGGGCGCGCTGCCTTCCTTCCCCGGTATCCGACTTCAGTCGGTACCGGAAAGAGGCTCTACGGCTCATTGAGAGCCGTTCTCGGGCGCGCTGAACGCGCTATTAGGGCAACCGCGCTAAGGCGGTTGCCCATAAGGGGCTTCATTGTCTTGGAATTCGAGTGCTCGAAAGGGTCGCCTTCCTTCGAACTGGCAGCGTCTCAGAAATGCCATTCTCCGAAGAGACGACTACCAATGTCAGCTCATGGGTAGCGGCTGCTTAGGCCGAGCTACAGACGTTGACCACGTGGTACCGGGCGACAACCACTCACTGGATAATCTGCGCGCGATATGCGCGCATTGCCACGCTAGGAAGTCCGCTTTTGAGGGACGCTCTGCATTGGCGCGTATGCGTGCGCTGCGTGTACGTCCGGCAGGTAGACACCCGGGCGCACGCGCGCAGTAGGCGCAGTGTGCAGGGCTGCACTGGCACGCGGCACGCGCGGGTATACAGCAGCGCGCTTACGTGCACAGCAGTTAGAGACGCGTTTCGCATTCCTATTTTTGCATTGACAGACAGTCTGTCGGTTTGGTAAGCTGACGCGAGAACTTAATAGGGTTAGGCTTGGCCCCCAGGGGGTGTACCCCTTCGGGGGCCTCCCAGATCGGACCGTAATGCGGCTGCCCGGCTCTGTACGGGTTTTCAGGCCGTTAAACCATGAGACTCGACCATCGTTGTTAGCGGACTATGTCGCCGAGGACGTCGCCGAGGACTGATGACACCGGCACAGCCAGCATCATCACTACAAAGAGCACTCGGACCTGGCGTGGGGCGGCCGTGCCTGGGGCGCTCGCGTTCGCGGTTCGTTGCCAGACGAACTTCACCATGTGAGCGAGTTGCCCGAGCGCTGTGCCGATGCTGGCGCCAAGTCCGACAACTTGGCCCCACGATGCGAAGGACGCGATCGACGCGCCAACGGTCCACACAAGGTTGCTTGCCACGAAGCCAGCGGCACCGCCGCGGCCGACGTAGTCAAGCCACTCTTTCAGAACTTGCTTCGCGGGATCTATCCGTTCGCTCCAAGACCGTTTGCGGGCTTGGTGCTCCAGGTTGTTCGCCAATGCCCTTACCGCTTCAATCAGCGCGAGCAGGGTGCCGGCCAACGTGTAGATGACGATCGACAAGACCAGTGCATCCACAGTTCCTCCCCAATTTCACGCCAGTCACCCATCCGCACAATATCCAATCAGCCACGTGAGAGGGGCCTGTCATGGGCACGCGCGGCCCCGTACCGAAGCGCGCTGATCAGCGCGTCCGCCGTAACAAGGACGAGCAGCCCGTTGAGACCATCGCCGCTGCCGGCGCGGTCGAGGTTCCCGACCTGGGCTTCCCCGACCCACACCCGATGATCGTTGACTTCTACGAGAGCCTGACGAACTCGGCGCAGGCGCAGTTCTACGAGCCGAGCGACTGGCAGTTCGCCCGCTTCACGCTGCACTTCGCCGACCGCCTGGTGAAGTCCGGCAAGCCGTCGAGCCAGATGCTCACCGCGGTCAACAGCGCGCTGTCCGACCTGCTGGTCTCCGAAGGCGCACGCCGCCGGGTCCGGCTGGAGGTCGAGCGGGAACAGGCGAAGGGCCAGCTCATCGACGTCGCCGCCCTGTTCCGCGAACGGATGGCCCAGTAGCCGGCCGATCCACCCAATACCCAGGTCCGCCCAGGTCGAGCGCGTGTTCCTCCGGCGCGCAGCTCCCTGAGCGGGCCTGTCACCACCTACGAGCCGGTCTCCTTCAGCAACGAGGCGAGGTTCGTCACGGCGTCGGCGACCAGCTCGCCGCGGCTTAGGACCCCCTCGGCGTCGTTGGCGCCATTGGCGCTGGTCATTGAGTCGAGACGGTTGATCACCGAGTCTCGAACGGTCGCGAACGTGCTGGTGCCCTCATCCGGAATGGTCACCAGGTCTGCGACCTCCATGACGGCCTCGACCGCGTTGTTCGCCCACGTGACGATCTCAGCGGTCCGGCCGACCTTGACCGCCTGCCGGAGGCTCTCCAAGGCTCGTTCGGTCGCGAACTCGGCCGTGAGCACGGCCATCTCCCTCTTCAGCAACTCCTCGGAGGCCGCGGCCCGGTCTGGTGTCGACATGCGGGCAGGGTAGCGGCCGACACCGACAGTTCCACCTCATCAGGCACTAGCTCAGTTGGCAGAGCGCCCGCTTTGGGAGCGGGAAGTCCGGGGTTCGAGTCCCTGATGCCTGACCGATTGTGCTCTCATGGAGCCTTGCTGGGCTGGGTCGCTGGAGGATCGTCTTCGGTACCGACAACACCGTCCTCGTCCTCGTCTTCGTTCTCGTAGTCCTCCGGGGTGCCAGAGCCGACTTCGATTCGGATCAGCCGACCTACTTCAAAGCGGAGCACAGCAACCTTCAGGTCGCCGTCTTCATCCACGAGGTCTTCTTCTCGAAGTTCCTTGAGTGCGTCGATAGATCTTTCACCCTCGTCCATCAGTTCTAAGATTTCACTTCCTACCTCATTGGTGCTGATCAGGACGACCGTGTGAAAGAGCTTCCTTAATGAGGCTACCGCACTGAGGGCCTTGGAATAATTCGGATTTCCCTTCGTTGCAAACTTCCCGAATACCAATGCGGCGCGCATCTCTTCGATCGCGTCAACGAGCGCTTCGGCTAGTGGCATGACTTCTGCGTAAAGCTCTAATCGGCGGTCGTATAAGTGCTTATCCCGCTCCATGTCGCGCTGATGCTCTAGTTCGCGAATCTGCCTATTTGCCGCGTTCTTGTTCGTCAACCATGCGGTCAATACGGTCGCAAGCAGAGTAAGCAAACCCCCTGTCGCCGTCGCGACTACCGCGTACCACCAAGGCGTCGTCTGCATCTTGCAGATGCTACCTGATTCACGAAATTCCACGCACGCTACTGAGTTTCGATTTAAGGTGAGGAGTTCTGGGTGCAGGAGGATTTGCAGCCTGCGCCGAGCCATACTATCGGGCCGACCTGGCGCAGAAAGCGCGAGGGCGGCTGGTGGCTGCCAGAACGCTCCCTCGGCTGGGACATCATCAACTGGCTCGCCGAATACGTACTTCAAGCGGGCGGACCCCGCGCTGGCGAAGCGTTCCTGCCGACATTGGAGCAGGCCCGCTTCCTGGTCTGGTGGTACGCCGTCGATGAGCGGGGACGGTTCGCGTATCGCTCCGGCGTGTTCCGTCGGATGAAGGGCCACGGAAAAGATCCGTTGGTCGCCGCGATGAGCCTCGCCGAGCTGTGCGGGCCGGTCGCGTTCGACCACTTCGATTCGGCTGGTAACCCCGTGGGCAAGCCGCGGGCGTCGGCTTGGGTGCAGATCGCCGCAGTCTCGCAGGATCAGACGAGAAACACTTTCGCACTTTTCCCGGCTATGGCGTCGAAGAAGCTCCGTGAGGAGTTCGGCGTCGAGCTGAACAAGACGATCATCTACACCAAAGCGGGTGGGATGATCGAGGGCGTCACGTCCTCCCCGCTCGCCCTGGAGGGCAAACGCCCAACTTTCGTTGTCCTCAACGAAATTCAGTGGTGGGTCGAAGCCAACGACGGCCACTCGATGTTCAACGTCATCGAGGGCAACGTCACCAAAGCCGCGTACGGCTCAGCCCGCTACCTCGCGATCTGCAACGCCCACATCCCCGGGCAGGACTCGGTCGGCGAACGGCTGTACGACGCGAACCAGGCTGTCAGCGCGGGGCAGGCCATCGACACGGGCCTGCTCTACGACGCGCTGGAGGCGCCGGCCGACACGCCTGTCTCCGAGATCCCGCACCCCGACGACGACCCCGAGGGCCACGCGGCCGGTATCGCCGCGCTGCGGGCTGGCCTCTTGGTCGCTCGCGGCGACGCCGAATGGCTCGACATCGACGTCATCATCGCGTCCATTTTGGACATCAACAACCCGGTCAGCGAGTCGCGGCGGAAGTTCCTCAACCAAGTCAACGCTGCCGAGGACTCCTGGATCGCCCCGCACGAGTGGGACCGGCTTCAGTCCGACGTCACGCTGGAAGCGGGCGACCGGATCACGCTCGGGTTCGACGGCTCGAAGGGCAGCGACCACACCGCGCTCGTTGCCTGCCGCATTGAGGACGGCGCTCTGTTCCCGCTGAAGGTGTGGAATCCGGAGCGCTACCCCGGCAAGGAAGTGCCGCGTGATGACGTGGACGCCACCGTCGCGTGGGCGTTCGGCCGCTTCAGGGTGCTCGGCTTCCGCGCAGACGTCAAGGAATTCGAGGCGTACGTGGATTCCTGGTCTCGCACCTACGGCCGCAAGCTCGCGGTGAAGGCGACCCCGGGTAACCCGGTCGCCTACGACATGCGCGGGCACAAGAAAGCCTTCGCCCTCGATTGCGAGCGGTTCCTGGACGCGGTCCTTGAGGGCGAGATGACGCACAACGGGGCCGCGGTGCTGCGACAGCACGTGCTCAACGCGCACCGGCACCCGACCATCTACGACGCGATCGCCATCCGCAAGGCCAGCAAGGACTCCGACCGCAAGATCGACGCGGCAGTCTGTGCGGTCCTGGCGTTCGGCGCACGACAGGAATTCCTTATGTCCAAACGAAACCGGAACCGGACGGCGGTCGTACTGCGCTGATGCCCGTTTCCTACGAAGAGCACGTCGACCAGCTCACGAACAAGCTCAACGGCGCCATCCCGCGCCTGAAGCGGTCGAACGCCTACTACGACTCGAAGTACCGGCTGGAATCGATCGGCATCGGCACCCCGCCCGAGATGCGGAAGCTCAACGTCGCGATCGGCTGGCCACGCATGTACCTGGACTCGATCGAAGAGCGACTGGACGTCGAGACGTTCCGGCTCTCGGGCAAGGCCGACCCGATCGAGCGCCTGACCGACTGGTGGAAATACAACAGGCTCGACGAGGAATCCAGCCTCGGGCACCTCGAAGCGCTGATCTACGGCCGCTCCTACATCACCGTGTCCGCCCCCGGCGAGGACGACCACCCCGACAACCCGTTGATCCGGGTCGAGTCGCCGCTGAACCTCTACGCCGAGGTCGACCCCCGCACACAGAAGGTCAAGCGCGCGCTTCGCCGGTACAAGGGGCCTGCCGGGTCGCTCGACGAGTACGCCACGCTGCTGCTTCCCGACGACACGATCCAGCTTCGCCGCTCGGACGGCGCGATGTCGCGCTGGACGGTCGAGAGCCGGGTCAACCACAAGCTCGGCCGCGTCCTGGTCGTCCCGCTGCTCAACCGGGAACGGCTGTCCGAACGCGACGGCCGATCGGAGATCACGCCCGAGATCCGCTCGATGACCGACGCGGCCTCGCGGGTGATGATGAACTTGCAGTCCGCCGCCGAACTCATGGCGGTGCCGCAGCGGGTCATCTTCGGCGCCGATGCCGAATCGATCGCCGGAACGGGCTCGCAGCGCGAGATCCTGGACGCCTACTACGCGCGGATCATCGCCATCGAGAACGAGATGGGCAAGGCGACCCAGTTCACCGCGGCCGATCTCCGCAACTTCGTCGAGGGCCTGGAACAGATCGCCAAGCACGTCGCGAGCTACACCGGTCTTCCGCCGCAGTACCTCGCGTTCGCCTCGGACAACCCGGCTTCGGCCGAGGCCATCCGCAGCGCCGAGGCGCGGCTGGTGAAGAAGGCCGAGCGACGCGCCCGCATGTTCGGCGGGTCGTGGGAAGAGGTCATGCGGCTGGCCGTGCTGGTCATGGACGGCAAGATCCCCGACGACTACTACCGGCTCGAAACCGTCTGGCGCGACCCCTCGACGCCGACGTTCGCGGCGAAGGCCGACGCCGTGTCCAAGCTCTACAACTCCGGCAACGGGATCATCCCGAAGGAACGTGCCCGGATGGACCTCGGCTACTCGGCCGAGGAGCGCGCCGAGATGGCCAAGCAGGACGACGCCGAACCCGTCGCCCGGCTCAACGCCCTGGTCGGTGCCCCGATCCCGGGCCAGCATCGCCCGCCGGCCACCCCGCCGCCGAATCCGGCGGCGAAGGACGCTCCGGCGCAGGTGGCCGCGTGACCTACGAGGACTACGTGGAGCGCCAGGCCGCGATCACGGCCGCGCTGGTCGCGCTCGCGCTGCTGATCATCGCCCCGTTCCGGCTGCTGCGGCTTGGCCCGCGCGAGTGGGTGGGGATGCTGGCCGCGCTGTACCCGCACGTCGAGCAGGCCCGCCGCCAAGCCGCGGAGCTGGCGCGGGACTTCTACGACAGCGAGCGTGACCACCAGCTCGGCGACGACGAGCGGCACCTGATTGATCTGGCCGGCTACCGCCCGGACTGGTTCGAGGACGCGATGGGCGTGGCGAAGCCCGCCTTGATGCGCCCGGATGCCACCGATGCCGACGTGGCCCGCGCGGTCTCCGTCGCGGCCAAGGAAGTCGAGAACGCGGGCCGCAAGACGATCCTCCGCGCGGTCGAGACCGACCCGAAGGTCAAGGGCTGGGCTCGCGTGGCGGGCGGACGCGAGTCCTGCGCGTTCTGCACCATGCTGATCTCCCGTGGACCGGTCTACCTGTCCGCGGACTCCGCAGGACTGGAAGCCGACACCGTCTCGGCGGTCGAGCTGTGGCGTCAAGCAGACGACGCACAGACACCAGCCGAGAAGGAGCGCGCCGAAGAAGCTCTCGACGAGCTGATGACGCGCTGGCATCCGAACTGCGATTGCAAGGTCGTCCCGGTCTTCAACCGGGCACGCTGGCCTGGGCGAGACGCCTACCTCGACGCGGAGCGTCTGTGGAAGTTCGCCACCAAAGGCCATTCCGGGCTTGATGCCCTCAACGCGCTGCGACGCGCGCTCTATCACGGCACCGAGAGCGATTCTCCGTCTCTCGATCTGGCCGCATAACCCCTTTTTCGCATTCCTGTGGCGCCCCGGGCGGGCGCCTTTTCATGCCCTGGAGGCATTCGCATGTCCGAGACCACCCAGCCGGAAACGACCGAAGGCACCGAGAACACCGCGCCCGAGGCCGGAGCTGGCCGGCAGTCCGAAGACGACCTGCCCGAGTGGGCTCGCACCGCGCTGACCGACGCCCGCAACGACGCGGCCAAGTACCGCGTCCGCGCCCGCGACGCCGCGACCGCGGCTGACACGGCTGCCGCGGATAAGTTCTCCGCGCAGGTCACCGCGCTCTCGGACGAGAAGTCGGCGCTCGCCGCCGACCTGAACACCGCGCGCCTGGACAACCTCAAGCTCCGGGCAGCGCTCGCGGTCGGGATTCCTGGCGAATCCGCCGCAGAGTTCGCCGACCTTCTGAAGGGCGACAGCGAAGAGCAGATCGTGGACCACGCCCAGCGCGTCGCGGCCACGTTCGGAACCGCGTTTTCCGCCATTCCCGACCGTCCGGTTGATCCGGCGCAGGGAATGACGTCTGAGAACAGCGGAAACCCCGACGACGCTTTTCAGGCTTTCGTCCTTAGTCAACTTTCAAGCTAAGGATTCTTTCCCCAACAATGGCAACACTGAACGAACTGAAGCCGACCTCGCCCCAGGAGCAGGCGGCGGGCAAGGTCCAGGGGCGTCTCGCTCACGTCCCGGCGGATCTGCTGCCGAAGGAGATCGTTGGCCCGATCTTCGAGAAGGCGCAGGAAAGCTCGCTCGTGCTCCGGCTCGGCGAGGCCATCCCGGTCAGCTACGGCGAGACCGTGATCCCGATCAACACGAAGCGCCCCGAGGTCGGCCAGGTCGGCACGGGCACCAGCAACGAGCAGCGCGAGGGCGGCGTGAAGCCGGTCTCGGGTCTGGGCTGGGGCTCGCGGTCGTTCTCCCCGATCAAGCTGGCCACGATCGTGACCACCTCGGAAGAGTTCGCCCGCAGCAACCCGCGCGGGCTGTACTCGCGGATTCAGAACGACCTCGCGTTCGCCATCGGGCGAGGCATCGACCTGGCAGTCCTGCACGGCAAGCAGCCGATCAACGGTCAGCCGCTCCAGGGCATCGAGGCCGCGAACGTCCTGGCCAACACGACCAACAAGATCTACCTCGACGAGCCCGAGGACGGTAAGACCGCGGGCGGTAAGCGCAAGGCGCTGGTCGAGCAGGTCCTTGCCGGGTACGACCTGGTTGCGGACAACTCGGCCAATGAGTTCGACGGCTGGGCCGCCGACACCCGCTACAAAGGCCAGCTCTCCCGGGCGACCGTGGTCCGCGACGTCAACGGCAACATCGCCGACCCCGCCGCGGTCAACCTCCGCGCGGGTGTGACCGAGCTGGCCGGCTTCCCCGTGAACTACGGGCGAGCCGTCGCCGGGGACCTCGGCGCCGCGACCGATAGCGGGATGCGGCTGCTCGGCGGTGACTTCTCCCAGCTCCGCTACGGCTACGCCGACCAGGTCCGCGTCAAGGTGTCCGACACCGCGACCCTGACCAGCGGCGGCGAGACGATCTCGCTCTGGCAGACCAACCAGATCGCCATCCTGATCGAGGTCACCTTCGGGTGGGTCGTCGGCTCGTTGGACGCCTTCGTGCGGTTCAACCAGACCGGCTGGACCGCACCTCCGGCGGGCGGCTGAGCGCCCATGCGCCTGATCTCCCCGCACGGCGTGACCGTGTTCGTCTCCGACGAGAAGGGCGAAGGGCTCAAGGGCAAGGGCTACACCGAGGCGCAGGCGGCTCCGGCCGCCCCGCGCCCGGCCCGTCGCCCCCGCCAGCGCCAGGCACCCGCACCTGACGACACCCCCGACGAGTAGGAGAGGCCGTGGCACTGGCCACCGTGGGCGACGTCTCCGCGCGTCTGGGCCGCGACCTCTCCCCAGACGAGGCCACGCAGGTCTCCACCCTGCTCGGTGACGCCGAACTGCTGATCAAAACCCGCATCCCCGATCTCCTCGCACGCGTCGCCGCGGGCACCATCGATTCGGCCGTCGTCATCATGATCGAGGCCAACATGGTCGCCCGCGTCGTCCGCAACCCAGACGGATACGTGCAGGAGACGGACGGCAACTACAGCTACCAGGTATCGACCGCCGTCGCGTCCGGGCGCCTGAGCGTCCTGGACGACGAGTGGTCCTGGCTCGGCATCACGCGCGGGGTGTTCCTGCTCGTGCCGAAGGTCAACATCCCCTGGCGCGACCAGACCGAACCGCGGTGGTGGACGTGAGCCTGCTCGACAAGGCCACCGAAGACGTCGTGGTCTACCTCGAAGAGGTCACCACCGACTCGGACGGCAACACCATCACCCGCCCCTCGACCACCGGGATACCGGCACGGGCGATGATCCAGCTCCAAGCGCAGTCCGGCACCAGTGCCCGGCGCAGCGAGCAGGACAACGAGGGCTTCGAAACCGAAGCGGTCTACCGAGTGCGGTTCCCCCGGGCCTTCCCGCACGTGCTCGGCGCCCAAGCGCGGATTTCCTGGCGCGGGCAGTACTGGGCCGTCATCGGCGACGCGCAGATCTTCAACGGCTCGCCGCGAACGCGGCACCTCGACTACACCATCAGGCGGACGTAATGGCTCGACGAGTAACCGGCGTGCGGGTCTACGGCAACGCCGCCGAAGTCGCCGCCCACGAGCTGGGCGTCCGCGCGGCCGTCGCGGAGCAGGCAGTCAAGATCGGCGTCCGCGCCGAGATGCGCCTAGCCGCGCACCGCGACACCGGCCACGCCGAGATCGAAGTCAGCAAGGGAACCAAGGGCGTCGACAGCTTCGTGTCCCTTGTGGACGACGCCGCGATGAGCATCGAGTTCGGGCACCGGCACAACCGCTCTGGCGAGTTCGTCCGCGGCCTGTACATCATCACCGGGGCCGCTGGCCTCGCATAGGAGTTCCGTGGTCGACCGCACGATGCCACGGGTCCAAGAAGTGCTCTTTCCGGTACTGCGCGCGAAACTGCCAGGTGTTCAGGTTGTGTCCTGGGTTCCCGACGTGGACTACCGCGCGTTCCCGATCCTCGAAGTCCGCCGCCTCGGCGGGCTCCCGCGAGACGTCCGGCGGCTCGATAGGCCGGTCATCGAAATGACGGCCTACAGCCGTGGCGGACTCGTGGCAACCGAGAACCTGCTTCTTGATGCCCGTCAAATCATTTGGGACATGGTTGAGAATCAAACTCTGACTCCAGCCGGATATCTCCATTCGTACTTCGAAACGATGGGTCCGACTCAGTTTGATTCTCCCTTCGATGACTCATGGCGAGTTCAGTGTCTAATCCAGCTCGCCGTGCGTCCTCCTAAGACTAGGGAGCAAGACGCCGAATGGCGCTGAACGACAACGCGGTTCTCACAGCCGCGACCGGATACATCTTCACCGCCCCCGAGGGCACCACACCACCCACGCCGCAAGCGGTCGACTCCTTCGACCCTGCGACCGGATTCCCCACCTGGAACAACATCGGCCACACGTCGAGGGATGACCTGCCGGAGTTCGGGTACGAGGGCGGCGATACCGAGACCAAGGGAACGTGGCAGTCCGAAGCGCTGAAGACCGTGGTGAAGGAAGCCGCGGTCGACTACGTGACGTGGAAGCTGCACCAGTTCGACGAAGAGGGCTTGAGCCTGTACTACGGGCAGACCAACGGCTCGACGACCACGGGCGAGTTCAAGGTCACCGGCACGGGCGCCGCCACCCGGCGCGCTCTGCTCATCGTGATCGTGGACGGCCCGACGAAGATCGCGTTCTACGCCCCGAAGGTCGACATCCGTCGCTCCGACGCGATCGAGCTGGCCGTGGACGAGTTCTCGAAACTGCCGCTGCGCGCGACGTTCCTCAAGGACACCACGAAGAACGAGCTGTTCCGCTGGATCAGCCTCGACACCGGGGTCAACCCGGCAGACCCGCCCGCAGGCGGCTGACATATCCGGGGGCGCGGTGATCGTGGCGGACCTGCCGCGCCCTCTCTCATCTTCCCGGTCCGCTTTCCCTTATAGTTTCGAAAGGTTCGCCACCCTTTATGTCCACTCTGTACACCCTGGACAAGCTCCGTGAAGACGTCGACCGGGAGTTCGCCCCGCTGAAGATCGCGGTCGGCGACGCCACCTACGTCCTGCGGAACCTGCTGCGGATCGACGAGACCGACCGCGACGCCGTCATGGAAGCCATGAAGGACGTCGAGGCCGCTGCCGCCGACGAGGACACCGAGACCGAAGCCGACCTCGACGACGTCAAGAAGTTCACCGCCGCCATCAACTTCGTCCTCGCCACCGTCACCGCGGACGGCAAGGGCGCCAAGCTCATCGAGGCGTTCAACGGAGACATGATGGTCGCGATGAAGGTGCTGGAGCTGTGGTCGGAGGCGACCCAGCCGGGGGAAGCGCGGAACTCGCCCGCCTGATCGACAGGTGCGGCGAGGAAGTCACCGCGGATCTCCAGCAGTACTACGGCATCGACGTCGCCGACGTCCTTCGCGCTGACGCGCGGCTCTCGCCGCGCCGAGCCCTGGTCCTGCTTCGGCAGCTTCCCCCGGAGTCCGCGACGTTCGCGGCTCTGCGCGGCGGAAGCGAGTTCCGGGGCTGGGGACCAGACCGCTACCTCATGGCTCAGCTCGTCGATTCCGTACGAGAGAACACTTTTGCGTTCATCTCGGCCAACTCGAAACGCAAACCACAAGCCCCCGAACCCGTCGAGCGCCCTGAGCGCTACACCGAACGCACCCGGGGCAAGAACAGCTTCCGCGCCCTGGCAACCGCCTTCCTCGGCGCTCGCCGAGCCAAGAAGGGGACCTGATGGCAGCCAAGGGACCAGGCGGCAAGGAAGTCGCACGGGTCTCCGTGCGCGTCGTGCCCGACTCGTCGAAGTTCCCGAAAGACCTGGAAAAGGATCTCAAGGAGCAGTCCGGCCACGAGATCGAAGTACCGGTCGACCTCGACACCAAGGCGGCCGAGGCGCACTTCAAGGCGTTCAAGGAAGCACTCCAGCGGCAGAAGATCGAAGCGAAGGTCAGCCTCGATGCCGGGCCGATCAGTCGCGTCGCCGCCAGCATGGACCGTGCCCGCCGGCCACTGGCCGGTATCGGCGCGCTGATGGAGGGCTGGGCGCGGTCCCTGCGGAGCGTCGGGCAGTCCGCCGAGCGCACCGCCAACGCCATCGTCCGGGCTCGCCGGGAAGCCGCCGCCGCTGCGGCCGAGACCCTGCGCTGGGTCGGCTGGATGATCAAGTTCACCCTCACCACCGACAACGCCCGTAAAGCGTGGGCCTCGCTCACGGGCTCGGTCAAGAAGCTCGCCAGCGAGATCCGCCAAGTCCCGATGCTGCTCGCGCTTGTCTCGCGCTACCTCGCGCTGTCGGCAACAGCCGCCGGCCGACTGGCGAAGACCCGCATCACCGGGTTCGTCTCCGCGCTGTTCAGCGGCCGGACCTACGCCGAGGCGTTCTACCGCTCGATGGAGCGGGTCGCCGTCTTCGGCGCCCGCACCGCGGACGCGTTCGACCGGCTTCGCCGGATCAAGCTCTCCGACGTCGGCCGAGCCCTGCGCGGTATCGGCACCGCTGCGGCGGGAGCCGTGCGCGGGGTCAGCCGCCTGGGTAAGAGCTTCGTCAGCAGCCTCGGCAAGGGCATCGGCAAGACCTTCGACGCCACGGTCAAGGGCATCGGCTCGGCCATCAAGTCCGGGTTCTCCGGCGCGGCCAACATCCTCAGCTCCGTCGCCTCGGGCTTCGGGAAGATCTCCACGTCGATGCTGCTGGTCGGCGCCATCGTCTCGATCATCGCGCCCCTGGTCGGGCTCGTCTCGACCCTGCTGGCCGGCATCCCGTCCCTGGCGCTCGCGGCAGGCGCCGCGTTCGCCGCGATCTATCTCGGTCTCGACGGCATCAAGCGTGCCGCGAGCGGCCTCAAGCCGCTGGTCGACAAGCTCAAAGCGTCGCTGTCGGACACCTTCGACAAGGCGCTGACGCCAATCTTCAAGCGGCTCGCCACCGTGTTCCCGACGCTCGAAGCCGGGCTCACCTCGGTCGCCAAGGGCCTCGTCCCGCTCGCCGCCGGATTCACCAACGTCGTCACCTCGGCGTCCGGGATGAAGCAGATCCGCACCATCCTGGACAACACCGGCAAGTTCTTCGCCTCACTCCAGCCGATGGTCGAGAACTTCATGAGGGCCTTCCTCACCCTCGGGGAAGTCGGCTCCCAGTCCTTCGGCGTGCTCGCCGGGGTACTCAACACCTTTGCCGCGAACTTCAACGCGATGGTCCAGCGGCTCAAGAACTCCGGCCAGCTCACGGCCGCGCTCGAAGCACTCGGCAAGGTCACCGGGGCACTGCTCGACATGTTCACCCGACTTTTCGAAGCCGGAGTTCAGGCGATGGGGCAGATGGGTGGACCACTGTCCACTTTGATCACTGCACTGACCAACGCGTTCGTCGCAATGACACCCATCCTGACCACGATCTCCAATCTTCTGTCGAACGTGCTGGGTGCTGCGCTCAACGCGATGGTGCCGGTCCTCACCGCGCTCACGCCCGCGTTCCAGCTCCTCGGCAACATCGTCGGAACGCTGCTCGTCGGCGCGATCCAGGCAGCCATGCCGATCCTGACCACCATCGCGAAAATTATCGGCGAAATGGTTTTGCTTGCTCTAAAGGCAATCGAACCGATTCTGCCGCCGCTGATCGCGTTCCTGACCCAACTGGGCCAGATCGTCGGGACCGCGCTGCTCCAGGCGTTCACCGCAGTCTCGCCGCTGCTCACCCTGGCCGCCCAGTTCCTCACCCAGATCCTCCAAGCGCTCATGCCGATCCTGCCCGCGATCGCGGAACTGGTCAGCGCCGGGCTTCAGGTGTTCATCGACATCCTGTCCGCGCTGATGCCCCCGCTGATCCAGCTTGCCCAGGCGATCTTCCCCGTGCTGGTCGACGTGGTGAAACAGTGCGTTCCGGTGTTCCTCGATATCGTCAAGGCGCTCACCGACCTGATGCCGATCATCACCGACATCGTGCTGGCCGTGGGCCAGGCGCTCATGCCGATCTTCCAGTCACTCTGGAATCTGGTCAAGGAAATCTGGCCGTCCATTAAGGACATCATCGAAGGCGCCCTGACAGCGATCAAGGGAATCATCGACTTCGTCATGGGCATCATCACCGGTGACTGGGATAGAGCCTGGAAGGGAATCCAGACACTTCTCGACGGCGTCTGGCAAATGATCAAGGGCGCCCTCGAAGCCGGACTGAAGGCAATCGTCTGGCTGTTCACCGACTTGCCGATGAACCTGCTGCGAGCGCTGGGAAATCTCGGCGGCCTGCTGCTGGGCGTCGGCAAGGATCTGCTCGTCGGCCTGTGGAACGGCATCGCCGGAGCCGCAGACTGGTTGTGGCAGAAGGTAAAGGAATTCTTCTCCTGGCTGCTTCCCAACTGGGTCAAGGACATGCTCGGCATCAACTCGCCGTCGAAGGTGTTCGCCGACATCGGCAAGTGGATTCCGCCCGGCCTGGCCAACGGCATCGACGCCAACGCCCGCGTCGCGGCCGACGCAGCCAAGACCCTCGCCTCCGGCGTGGTCGACGCCTTCTCCATCAACGGCGACGCCCGCCAGTACGGCAAGGCCGTCGCCGCGGACTGGGCCGCCGGGCTCAACTCCAGTCAGCCGGTCGCGCTCGCGGCGGTCGACGACATGGCCGCGCTGGTCAACGACGGCGTCTCCGCGCAATGGCGTGGCCAGGTCTCCGCGGACGGCTTCGGCTCGATCGGAGACAAGGTCGCCGACGCACTGTCCGGCTGGAATGTCCAGATCGACAAGTTCGGCCTGGCGAGTCTCGTACGGAACGCCAACAGCCGCAACGAAAACGGAAGGTAGATGGCGAACGTACCCGTGTTCTGGCTCGGGCCGCTCGGCCGGCTGGTGCCGCTGGGCTGCCCCGAGTCGGGGCTGTCGAATTCGATCCAGATGCAGGCCGCGGTGAACACCTCGGTCAACATGCACAACACCGTCGACCTTCAGGGGTTCCGGCGCACGTGGACGATGGACCAGGCGTGGCTCGACGAGAACGACGTCAGCGCACTCGAAGCGATGTTCACCGGCATGATCATGCCGCCGCTGAGGATCATCGACCCCCTCAAGACCAACCGCTTCCGCCCCTCCGTCGCCGTCCCGCGCGTGACGTCGCTGTGGAACGGCGGACTCGAAAGCTGGGCGCTCACCCGGGGCGAAGGCACGGTCAAGCCGCTGCCCAACCCCGGGCACCCCGACTTCACCTACGCCGACGAGGGCCGCTCAGTGGCCTACCGGCCCGACAGCGGCGTGACCTGGAACCCGTCCAAGGACGGCGCCGTGCTGTACCCGAACGGGCCGCGCCGCGCCAACGGCGCCCTGCGGAAATCCACCGTCGACCCCGTCCTGCCCGGCGAGGTGATCACCGTGTCGTTCTGGCTCAAGACCACCGGAACCGGCACCGCGACCTTCGGCCTGTCCACCGTGGCCCCCGATCTCACTGGGAGCTTCGGCACCGCGCTGACGTTTAACAACACCGCCTGGCAACGACTCCACCTGACCTACCCCGTTCCCGAGGACGGCTCGGTCATCGGGCTCGCGCCCTACTTCTCCGGTGCAAACGCCCTCGACGTCCAGATCGGCCCCGGCCAGCTCGAAGCGGCCAGTGAACCGAGCCCCTGGCAGGCCGGATACGGCGCACCGGAAGTCGTCATCACCCAATTCGACTCGGTCTCACCACGGTTCCCGCTGGTGACCGCCTCCCTGACCATCTTGGAGCTATAAGCCCGTGTTCACCCACCCCGACTCCGCGGTCAACGCCGCGCTCGTCGAGGCGCTGTTCGCATCAGCTCGGGAGATCGGCGACAGCATCAGCTTCGACTGGAGTCGCAACAACACCTTCGACCACGAGTTCGCCGACCTGAGCACACTCGTCACCGAGGTCGAGCTGGAGCGCCCCGCCCTGGTGACCGACCTGCCCGAAGGTGTCAACACGATCCAGGGCTACTCCTCAGCCGAGCTGCGCGTGACCCTCAAAGGCGCCCGCGACTCCGAAGAGCTGCCCGTCTCCGAGCTGCTGTCCCCGTTCTTCGCACACGGGCCGTTCTACAACCGCGACCTCACCGGCACCGCCGTGCGGTACTGGAAAACCGTCTACACCGACGCCGGGCCGGTCGAGGTCCGCCAGTTCACCGGGCTCGTCCGCGATATCCAATTCAACCGCAAGGACGAAACGGTTGAGCTGCTGTGCTCCGACATCGTCCGCTGGGCCAACGCCGACGTCACCCTGCCGCACTGGGCGATCGACAAGAGCGGAACCGAGAAGTGGGAGATCGGCGCCGCGCGCCCAATCAACGCGTCCTGGGTCGTGACCGAATGTCTGCGGCAGGCCGGCACTCCCATCGGACCGCTTCCCCGCCCGGACGCCACGGTGTTCATCAGCGGCAACGGCGCGCTCCTGCCCTCGGTCGGCGGGAAGTTCCACGCCTCGTTCATCCAGACTGATCAGCACGTCTTGCCCACCAAACCGGAGGGGATCTGGAAAGACGGCAAGTACGGCCCGGTCCTCAAGCCGATCAAGGCGGACGGCAGCGAAGGCGCCGCGAGCAGTTGGACCAGCGGCAAGCGCATGGCGCGGGTACCGCGCAACGGCTCCACCGACGCGCCGCTCAACGTCGGATTCAACGCCTGGTGCGAAAGCGATGGCGCCGCGACCAACAGGCCGCACCCGGGCGACGACCCCGCCAATGGCAACTTCGCCTACCTCGAAGGACACTTCCAGTACTTCAGCCTCGACGACGCCCCCAACCCGAACCTGATCTTCCAGGTCGGCCGCAACGGGCAGGTCTACTTCGCCGTCATCACCACCACGGGTGAGATCTTCAAGTGGACCTGGAAGTACCAGCCCAAGGGTTGGCGCTACTACGACCTCAACGTCCGATTCACCAGTAGGTCGATCACGCCCGTGCTGACCGTGGACGGCGCACTGGTGCCGCTGCTGACCGGAACCCCGGCCACGAAGGGTTTCACCTACGGCGCGTACCCGGGCACGGACGGGCTCCCGTCGCACCGCCTGTTCGTTTTCGATCCCTCGCAGCACTTCCAGGTGTACGCCGGTCCTCCCAGCGGAGCTGACGCCGCCGTGTATCTGCCTGGCCAGGAACACCCGCCCACGACGGCGGACGGGCTGCCCTACGTCGACTTCCGCGGCTGTGTCGCCGAGCTGTCCTTCCTCCCTGACACCTGGCACGACAAGGTGTGGACGGTCCTTCAGAAGGTTGCCGCCGCCGAGTTCGCCGCGCTCTACACCAACGAGTACGGCCAGCTCATCTGGCGCCCCCACGCCGAACTCAGAGCCAGTACGCCCACTGCCCCGCAGGCGTCCTACACCGTGGCCAACCTCCTTGACATGATCGTCAACCCGTCGCTGGACCAGTACAAGAACGCGATCGAGCTGGCCTACGTCGACCGCAACCAGGAACCCGCCGACGCCTGGACCCCGGACAGCGGGCTCTCGTTCCTCGTCCCCGATGACGGTCAGTGGCATTACACCGACCGCGTCCGGATCGAAGACGCCGTCCAGTTCGCAACGGACATGGTCTACCTCTGCGGACGCGATCCCAACGAGATCAAGGCGGGCACGGTCGACCAGACCGAACTTCAGCGGCGAATCACCCGCGAGTTCAACGAGATGATGCGGCGGGACCACTCCACGACGACCGCTGTCTTCGCCGAGGACGTCAGGCGCGACGGCGTCAACGCCGCGCCCACGCCCAGTACCGACCTGCGCGATTGGAACTCCAATACCGCGGCGAGCCCGGTCAAGCTCGAAGCCTGGGTCATACCCGACCTCGACCAGCGAAACGTCCGGATCAAGGCGCGCGTCACCTCCGACAGCCGAACCGCCGGCCTCTACGTCGGCGCCAACGTCCTGCTCGGCAGCTACGGCAGCGACGTCCCGAACCCGACTCTGACCGTGCGGGCCACGTCCTACAGCGACCCGCGAACGAACTGGTACTCGGTGGAGGATGCCTCCGGGGTCGCCGAACGGGGACGGTTCACGCTGATCCTGGACGCGAACGACTGGCGCCAGACCATCGGCACGGCAGCCGCTGTCGCTCCGCAGCTCCTCGACGACACGACCGTGCCCGCACCGATCATCACCAACCTCTCGCTCCCGTGCGACCCGCGTCTTCAGCTCACCGACGTCATCGGCCTGACCTCCGGCTCCGGCATCACCGGTGCCATCAGCGCCCAGGTGGTCGGCATCCGCCGCGCGGCACGCGGCTCCAACGACTCGATCGACGTCCGCGTACTCCGCACCCCCTCGAAGTGGGCGCTCGGCGCCCCCGGCGCGAGCGAACTCGGCCAAACCACCTACCTCAACTAGGAACCACGTGGTCAGCTACCCCATCCAGCAGCAGAGCGACGGCGCCCTGATCGACGAGAAAATCTGGAACGACAACGTCGATGCGCTCAACGACCTCAACACCCGCACCACCGCAGCAAAGTCCACGGCGGACGCCGCCAGCACCACCAACACGGCGCAGGACACCCGGCTCACCGCGCTGGAGACGAACCAAGGCACTCGTGGTTCCCTCGCTGCGATCTACCCCGAGATCCAGAACCTCAGGAACGTCGCCCTTAGTGGCAACACGGGCAACGCCGCCCTCGACACTCGGGTCACGGCCCTGGAAGGAGCCGGGCTTCTCCCGTACTCCGGCGGTCGATGGGTGAACACAAGCGACGGAGTCCCAGTGGCACAGAACGCGAAAGTGCCCTTCCCGACCAACAGGACCACCGCTACCGGAGTCACCGCCAACGCGAACTTCGACACGTTTACCGTTACCAACGCGGGACGGTACGACGTCTCGGCGAACATCCACTTCAATGCACCGACAGCAAATACCACGATGTGGGCCTGGATCGGACGTGGTGGTTCAGTCGACCCCCGATGGAGCCTGAACGTCATCCCCATCTCAGTGTCTGGCTTCTATGCATTCGCTGTCTCAACGCTGAACCTCACGCTGACCGCGAACGACACCGTTTCGGTCTACGTCTGGTACTCCGCAGGGACAGTCACCGTGAACCCGACCGGTACCGGATTTCGCGAAGCCACGAACTTTGCCATTCGTCGCGTCGGCTAACCGTCCTGGCTACTCGTTGCTCGTCGGACCGTTCTGCCCGCTCTGGAAGGAAATCCGTCACATGACCACCCCGACCGACGAGCCCGGATTCCTACTCCGGATGATCTTCGACAAGCTCGATGGCATCGACCGCAAGTTGGACGGCCACGCCGAAGACCTGGCCTCGCAGCGCGTCGAGATCTCGAATCTCAGATCCCGTTTGGACAGTATCGAGAACGACACACGCGCGAAGGATTCCGCGCGCCGCGCGCTCTGGACAGCCGTCCTCACAGCGCTCGTCTCCGCCGCTCTGACCATTGCCCAGCTCGTCTACCGCTGACCCACCCGGAAAGTGATCAATAGTGCCGAAAGGCATCGACGTCTACACCAAGTACCAACGAGTCAAGAACTGGCACGCCGTTCGCGCAGCCGGATACGAATACGTCTACATCAAAGTCAGCGATGGTGAACAAGACCGGCCCGACAACGGCTACGCACAGGGAGCGAAGAACGCCACCCTACGAGTTGGGGCCTATCACTACGCGCAGCCCGGAAACCCGATATCACAGGCGAACCGGCTGATAACCCGCGCAATCACTCTCGGCGCCACAGATCTTGCACCGGCACTCGACCTCGAAGCACCCTTCATACCCAGTGTCAGCGCAGCGAGCTTCGCATCCCGGTTCTTGACCCACGTGAAGGCCCGCGGATTCCGCCCGTGCCTATACGCCAACAACTCGATGCTCACGAGCGTCCTTCCCGCCATCCGGGCCGCGGTGCCGGACGTCGTTGTGTGGGTCGCCCGCTACGGCGCCGCACCAACCGTTCCGTACCACCTTTGGCAGTGGTCGGACAGAGGACAGGTCCCCGGGATCATCGCCGGTTCCGTCGACCTGAACCAGGGGCAAATCCCTTTGAATAACGGAGTCGCCTCTCTGGCTCCGAGGAAGGCTTTCAGTGACATGGCGACGACTCAGCTCCAGCCAACCATGCTGCCAAACGGCAACCTGCGGTATCACGCACCATTGGCACTGTGGGACAAGGTAGCGGGGTACTACCTCGCTATCTCGGGCGGATGGGGCGGCACAGACCAATTTGAGGTCTTCATCAAGAAGGCGGACGGGTCATACATTGGCTCGTCCGCCGAGATCCCCTCCGGGACCTTCAACAAGGCACTCAAGGCGAGCCTCGCCACCGACGACACCCACTGGCTAGGTATCCCGTTCGGCGCCCAGTCGATCAGCGTCGAAGTAGACCCCGGCCAGAACTCCGTCCCATCCGTCGCCCTGTTCACCGACCCCAAGTAGAGAAGCCCATGGGAAACCTGCTCACCAAAATCCGCTCCACCGAACCCGCCGCCTTCGCCGAGTTCGTCCGTGCTGTGCTCGCCGCGCTCGTCGGCGCCGGCTGGCTCACCATCGACGACACCACGATCAACACCGTGGTCTCCGTCGTCGGCCTGCTCACCTCGTTCGTTCTCACGCACTTCGTACGCAAGAACGTGATGCCCGTGACGGATTTCAAGGCGGGCGAGCATCGGCCCAGTTCTTGACGCCGTTCCGCCGCCACGTCGCTGCCGAGAACGGCAGTGCAGAAGCCGACACCAAGTAACAAAAGGATAACGCTCCACGCGTTCGGGGTAGTCGGACCCCTCCTTCAATCACGCTACGTGTCGGTAGTCACTCGACAGTGAATCATTATCAGAACACGCAAGAGGTCGCCTGCCACTCCGTCGAGTGAATCTGCACCAATTGGTACTTAGTCGTAATTCTGGGCGTGATAGGATGCCGCTAGCGCACTGCTCAAGTTTTGAGCATGATGTGCGCTATGGCTCTGCCCTCTCCGGATGCCGGATCGCAAGATGTCGGCGCTCTTGCCACCGACCCGCCGCTCTGGCGCTTCGCCTTCCAAGCATTCTCCGGACGATGCGTGCCGTTCTGGATAACCCTCTGGTTGCTGCTTCTCCTCAGCGGCCTGCTAGCACTCGGCTGGCTTGTCGGTCCGTGGGCACCTGGCGCGCTCGGTGCGCTCGGCCTAGTCGGCGGTGTTATCAAAAAGGCCCGCGTTAAGCGCTGACATGTGAAAAAGCCCCCTGCCATAAGGCAGGGGGCTTTTTCACGTCCTCACCCAGTCACGACGAGGATGCTTGTCGCATCCGATCCTTCATGTCGTCTGGCACCTCGACAGCCCACTGGTTCGGCTCGTGAAGCCTGAACACCACGCCCGCCTCCGTGAGCAGCTTCCTGCGACGTTCGACCTCTGCGGATGCCCAGTCTTCCGCGTAGGTAGTTCCGGTCGGTTCATAGATCCAACCCGCTACTCGGCTTGGGAGAGCGCGGAGCACATCGCGCCGGGCGATCAACGCACGCATTTGGTCGCGGTATCGCGCCTCGTCTTCCGGTCCGGAGAACAGGCCGAGCGCGCGGTCTTCGCGCAACGACTCAATGGTCTGCTCAACCTCAGCCAACTCGTAGCTGTGGTCCTCGCCCGGCTGGAACACCCGGCGCAGCACGACGAGAGACCCGCAGTCCTCAAGGAAGGTCTGAGCCACGATCTCTTCGGCGTCGTCGGCCCGAATCGATACGCCAAGACACGCTTTTGGACTTCTCCCGCAAACGTAGTACCGGTGCGTCTTCCCGGCCGGCGTCGTCTGCGAGCGCTGACGCAAGCTCGCGCCGCACTCGCCGCACTTCCCGACCCCAAGGAGAGGATTCGTGCTGTGGCGTCGCTTCCGGGGTTCTCCAGATCGTTCCTTGAGTAGTCCCTGAAGCTGGTCCCACACCTCGCCGGAGAACGTCGGAGGCCCCACACGGACGGGCCTCCCCTCGTCGTCGAGAACGGGCTTGCCGTTCGCCAGCTTGATGCCTTGGGTAGCGAGGGACGTGAGAATGCGCATGAGCTGGTTCACAGTCCAGGACTCGCCCTGCGGCTTCTCGCCGCGCTCGACACGTCGCTGATCCCGCGGTGTAAGCACCTTCTCATCGTTCAACGACACCGCGATGTTCGTCATGGACTGGTCCTCGATCAGGAGCCGACGCTCCACGACGTCATGTACGACGGGTTGCGTCACGGGGTTCAACGCGAGGGCCTTGCCCGTGCCGCTTGGATGGTCAATGACGATGTGGGTGTACGGAGCAATGCCCCAGCCCCAACGGTCGGTCGGCCGGAGGAACCTCACCCGCGATTGGGCACGCTGGACGAACCGTCGTCCCTCCAACTCGGCGAACATCGCCGAGAGAATCAGGAAGATCTTCGCAAGCATGACCGCGAAGGGGTCCTGCTCGTCCTGTGGATGGAAGAAGTCGAGCTTGAGCCCGTCGTCAACCATGACGAGGATCTTGTTGTTCTGCTCAGCCCAGTGGGCTAGGTCGGTTGCGTCCTTCGCCGACCGGAACAAGCGGTCGGTCTTCGCAACCACCAACGCATCCCACTCGTGCGCCCTATCGTTGAGCCAAGGGCCGAGGTCTGGCCGGTCCCAGGGGGACGTGTTCAGCGCCGAGACATCGAGGTCTTCGAAGCTGCCGACGAGGTCCCACCCTTGATTGGCCGTGTACTTCGCGCCGGTTTCATGCTGGTCAAGATGACTGGTCTTCTCACTACCCTGGACATGCGATACGCGGGCGCCTGCGATGGCCCTCACCTGGCGGTTCTCCATGTACGAAGTGTACCGATCTACTGGTAGAACGGCACCGGGATGCAGACGCGGTCCGCCTCCGTGTAACCGCACAGCTCACCGACGAAGAACCCGTTGTTCAGGATG
The DNA here is from genome assembly GCF_039529815.1 of Amycolatopsis minnesotensis. Classification (NCBI taxonomy): domain Bacteria; kingdom Bacillati; phylum Actinomycetota; class Actinomycetes; order Pseudonocardiales; family Pseudonocardiaceae; genus Amycolatopsis; species Amycolatopsis minnesotensis. The sequence goes on from NZ_BAAANN010000002.1 coordinate 56,308, forward strand.
TTGTGGTGGCTCAGGGTGGCGCCCTTGGGGAAGCCGGTGGTGCCCGAGGTGTACTGGATGTTGATCGGGTCGTCGGCCGTGAGCGTCGCCGAAATCTCGTCCAGCTTCGCGACGTCACCCCGCTTTCCCTTGTCCAGCAAGGAGTTCCACGCGTCCCCGCCCAGCAGCACGACCTGCTCCAGCGCCGGGCACTTCGGCCGCGCCGCCTCGATCATGCCCGCGTAGTCCGAGGTCTTGAAGCGCTCGGCCGCGACGATGAGCCGGATCCCCGCCTGGTTCAGCACGAACTCCAGCTCGTGCGAACGGTACGCCGGGTTGATGTTGACCAGTATCGCGCCGATCTTCGCCGTCGCGTACTGCGTGAGTGTCCACTCGGCACAGTTCGGCGCCCAGATGCCGACGCGGTCGCCCTTCGCGATCCCGGCGTCCACCAGGCCCAGCGCCAGCGCGTTCACGTCGTCCGCGAGCTCGCGATAGGTCCAGCGCCTGCCCGCGGCGCGGTCCACGAGTGCGTCGCGATCGCCGAAGGCCCGCACCGTGCGGTCGAAGTTGCCGCCGATCGTGTCACCGAGCAGGGCGACGGCGGAAACTCCCGAGGCATAGCTGGGAACGGGCGCGACCGGCATGGTGCCTCCTGAAGTCGACGATGACTGGACGGGAGTCTAGGAACCGCGCACCGGCCTGGCCACCGCGCGCGTCACCGCGGCCGCCGCAGCCCCGCGATGAGGAGCCCGACCAGCCGGCGCGCGTCGTAGGGGATCTTGGCGCCGGCACCCGCGCAGAGGCCACCCACACCGCGCATGAGCTCGTAGGCGTCCTGGCCAGGGTCGATCTCGCCCGAACCGGCCGCGGCCGCGAGCAGTTCGGTGCAGACGGGTCCGAGCCGGTCGAGGAAGTAGGAGTGCAAGGGGTCGAAGCAGGGGTCGTCGGACTGCAGCACCCCGGCGAGCCCGAGCTTGGTGACCAGGAAGTCGACGAACAGGTCCATCCACCGCACCAGCGCGGCGTGCGGGCTCTGCTCGCTCGCCAGCAGCGCCGGACCCGCCTCGGCGAGTGCCTCGACCTGGTGCCGGTAGACGGCGACGATGAGATCCGCCCTGGTCGGGAAGTGCCGGTAGATCGTGGCCGTCCCGACACCGGCCTCGGCCGCGATGTCGCGGATCGGCGCTTCCACGCCCGAGCTCACGAAGATCGCGGCGGCCGCGTCGAGCAGGGTCTGCTCGTTCCGTCGCGCGTCCGCCCGTTTGGGCCGGGCGACGCGCCCACCGCTGTCGCTCACACTTCAGTCCCTTCACGGCCTAGCTAAACGGGACACTGTCCCGTATCGTCAAACGGGACGGCGTCCCGCTTCTTTCCCATCATGTCAGACGGGGAGCACGCCGTGCACGACTGGAGAGCTGACACCCATGTCGACCTATCTACTGGTCCACGGCGCCTGGCACAGCGGGCGGGCCTGGGAGCGGGTGGTCCCGCTGCTGACCTCGGCCGGGCATCGCGTGCTCGCGCCCTCGCTGACCGGCTACGGCGACCGGGCACACCTGCTCGGCCCCGAGGTGGGGCTCGACACGCACGTCGACGACATCGTCCGGCTGATCACCGAGGAAGACCTGACCGAGGTGGTACTCGTCGGGCACAGCTACGCCGGACTGGTCATCTCGGCCGCGGCCAACCGGGTCCCGGACCGGATCGCGCGGTTGGTCTACCTCGACGCGATGGTCCCGGAGGACGGCGAGACCGCCGCCGATGTGATGCCGGGGACCAAGATCCTGATCGACGCCGCCGTGCGATCCGAAAGCGGCTGGCGGGTCCCGCCGCTACCCGAGTTGCCGTCGGGCCTGTTCGGCGTCACCGATCCGGCGGACGTCGCCTGGCTGCGCGCGATGCTGTCGGACCAGCCGGTGCGCTGCCTCCAGCAACCGGTCCGGCTGGACAACCCGGCAGTGCGCGCGATCCCGCGAGCGCACATCCACTGCACCGTCGGCAAACCGGAAGGCATCACCCGGCGTCCCGTCCCCGCGGTGCAGCCCAACGGCACGCCGTCCGAGGTGCGGGAACTGGCCACCGGGCATGACTGCATGATCACCATGCCGGCCGAACTCACGGAACTGCTGCTCGGACTCGGCTGACCGCGCGGCGGGCAGCAGGCCGCGACGGCCGGGGCTACCGTGCTCCCATGCGCCTTTACCTCGTCGATGCGTTCACGCACAAGGCTTTCACCGGGAACCCGGCCGCGGTGGTCCTGCTGGACGAACCGGCCGATCCGGCGTGGATGCGGTCCGTGGCCGCCGAGATGAAGCATTCGGAGACCGCGTTCGTGGTCACCGGCGGGGACGGTCCGCTTCCGCTGCGCTGGTTCACTCCCGCGGCGGAAGTGGACCTGTGCGGCCACGCCACCCTCGCGACCGCGCACGTCCTCGGCGGTGACCAGGTGTTCGACACGCACGGCGGCCAGCTCCGCACCCGCGCCGACGCGGGCTGGATCACGATGGACTTCCCCGCCGACACGCTCGCCGAGACGGGCGAAGACCTCTCCGCGGCACTGCCCGGCGTCACCATCGAATTCATCGCGAAGGGCAGCGAGAACCTCTTCGCGGTGCTCGGGGACGCCGAAGACGTGCGCGGGCTGCGGCCCGATCTGGACGCGATACTCGCGACGTCCACCGGCCGCCTGGTCGTGACGGCGCCCGGAGCCGGGGACGCCGATTTCGTGAGCAGGTTCTTCGGGCCGGGCGTCGGGGTGCCGGAGGATCCGGTGACCGGGTCCGCGCACTGCCTGCTCGCGCCCTACTGGTCGCAGCGCCTCGACCGCACCGACCTCGTCGGCGAACAGCTGTCCGCGCGCGGCGGCACGGTCAGGACGACCGTCCGCGGCGACCGGGTCGAACTGTCCGGACAGGCGGTGACGGTCGTCACCGGCGAGCTGCACGTCTGAACCACGGGCACACTGACTTCGTGAACGCGATACTGAACGTCATCTGGCTGGTGTTGTGCGGCATCTGGATGGCGATCGGCTACGTCGTCGCGGGCATCATCTGCTGCGTGCTGATCATCACGATCCCGTTCGGCCTCGCGTCGTTCCGGATCGCCGGTTTCGCCCTGTGGCCGTTCGGGCGGACGCTGGTCGACCGCCGCGACGCCGGGGTGTTCTCCCTGATCGGGAACATCCTCTGGATCATCTTCGGCGGGCTGTGGCTGGCGATCGGCCACATCGTCACCGGCTGCCTCCTGTGCATCACGATCATCGGAATCCCGCTCGGGCTGGCCAACTTCAAGATGGTGCCGGTTTCGCTGATCCCGCTCGGCCGCGAAATCGTGCCGGTACCCTGAGTGCGGAGACGACTACGGGGGGAGCACCGTGCCGGAAGAGTTCGCGCTGTCGCTGACGGAGGTCGAAGCCGTCGTCGAACGGACCGGGCTGCCGCGCAACTGGCAACCGTTCGAAATCCTCAGCGCCGGGCTCACCATGACCGCGCACCGGCAGGCGATGGACGAGGCGTGGGACGCGTTGCGGGCGCGCGGCCTCGCCTCCGGTGACAAACTCGATCCCGATGTCGAGGACACCGTCCGGGCGTGGACGAAACCGGACGTGCTGATCGTGCTGTACGCCGACCAGTTCCTCAAGGGCCAGCCGAGGGTGTTCTACCGGGCCACCATCGCCGGCGGGCTCGGCGTCTTCTCCGCCGCGAAGGACCCCGGCGTGCTGTTCCGCCAGGTCAAGGCGGATCGCTTGGTCGACAGCGTGATCGGCTCGCTGCCCGACTACCGGCCCGTACCGCTGCGGGAGGTGACCGTCGTGACCGGTGGCCCCACCCCGGAGCCCGGCGACGACGACCCGGTACCCGGCCTCATCGTCGACCCCGGCCCACGCCGATCACGCCGCGACGACGACTCCCGCGCCTTCAGCCAATGGCCCATGCACCGAGCAGGCGCACTCGACCTGTCCCTGCGAACCACCGCGGGCGGCACACTCGCCCACCAGGGCACCGGCCTGTTCTTCGACACCGAAGGTGGCCGCTTCGCCATGTTCAACACCCCAGCGGGCAACGGCCAAACCCGAAGACGCCTCATCCCGACGAACGGCTCGCACCTGCGCAACTGGCTGCACAACACCATCGAAGAATCCCGGCGATGAGGCCGCCGAATCCGGCGGACCTCATGTCCGGAACACCGGAAAACAGCTAAAGTAACTAGCCGAACACGCAGCGAACACAGACAGTCATCGCGAGGGGCAGATGAGCAAGGTATCGCGGTTCGTCCTGGCGGCAACGCTCGCCCTCGCCGCAGGCGGCTGCTCGACAGCCGTCCAGGGAACACCGACCCCGTCGAACCCAGCGCCGCAAGCCGGCAGCTCAGAGGCCAACCCGTTGGCCAGCGTCGTTTCATGCGATCTACTGGGGAAAATCCTGCAAGGCCTAGACTACCCACCCGCGGCTCCCGACATCATCAACAAGAAGCAGGCCTGCTCAACACATAAGCCAGGTGGGGCAAATGTGTTGTTACAAGTAAGTCCTGGTTTCGCATACGATGAACGCCGCACCAATCCAAGCAAGACCAAAGTCGGCGACATCCATGGCCGCAAAGCCATACAAGTCAGAGATCTCGGCGGAGCGCCGCGTGGTTGCGATGTAAAACTCGAAGTCAAACCCCACTCAAATGTTAGCATTACAGTAATAAGCGAAACAACTACCGAGCAAGACTGTTCGCTGGTAGACGAATTGGCCACTCGCCTGGAACCAATGCTTCCGAAGATTTAGTCGACATGGACTTTCGATGCCAAAACAAATCGCAAGCCAGGGAGGGTAGATGAATTCGGACGCAAATTGGACCTCAGCGCCCCCGACCAGTCCGCCTACGAGCAACCCGTCAACGGGATCCACCTCAGGATTTCATGCCGAGGAAAGCCCAGTGTCTGGCATGTCGCCACTCGACACGGACAAAGTCAAGCGATTCAACGCCGGCGCACACGACCTCAAAAGGGAAGCAGAAAGTGGCGGCTTCGCAATCAACGAGGACGGGCTCAACCTCTACAAGAAAGCTTGCGAAAAGTTTATCAACGAATGGTCCGAAGTTCGATCTCGACTCTGGGGCCTGGGAGACAAGGCCCCACTTGGAGACTTTCCTTACGCGGACGCAGTAGCCGACTTCAATGTCAAGGCGGCAATTGATGGCAGCGACGCGCTTATTCCAAACATAGATCTTATGGTCGACGGCTACAAACAAGCCCTCGAAGCGCTGGAGATCGCCCACAGGAATTACGCCAGAAAAGATGAAGAGAACAATCTCTGCTTTGCCAGAATAAATCAACAGATTTTGGACGGTACAGCATGACCGACGAAGGGTACATTCCACCCCCAAAGGGGAGTATCGTCAGGGTAATTCCAACCCGCGAAGGCGCGCCTGCATCCGACGCGAACTACGATGCAAATTCTCACGACGACCTTTACAAGATGATCAACAACAGGCTAACCCCAGACGATATCGCCGGACGAGGCGCCGTTGTCGATGGTTTGACCAACTGGTTAGCTGACGGTTCACGCCAGGTGGACGAAGCCGTCACCTCCACGCAGACGGAGTGGCAGGGCGAAGCCGCCCGGAAAGCACACGGATTCTTTCAAGAAACGTCGAACTGGGGAAACGAGACTGCGGATGCCTCGAATTCGATGGCTGAGCAGTTTCGCCACCAAGCCAACGTGGCAACGACGGCTAAGAACACGATGCCGCCGCCCAGCGGGTTCAACATCGGTAACGAGTTCGACAAGGCCCGCGAGCGGGTCGAGAACGGTGAGATCTTCGAGGCGTCCGACATCTACGGCGACATCGGCAAGCGCGCGGCCGAGGCGGAGGCGCAGCGCCAGCAGGCCGTGCAGGTCATGCACACCCTTGACCAGGGGTACCACGAGGCGGCCAGTACGCAGCCGTCGTTCGCGCCGCCGCCGACCATGGGGGGCGGCGGGGCGCCCGCGGGTGGCGGCGGCGGTAACTGGGGTTTCACGGGATCGGGTGGCGGCGGGATCGCGCCTCCCCCGATCAGCGGCGGGGGCGGGATCAGCGCGCCCGGCGGTGGCGGCGGCCCGGTTCCGCCGGTCAGCCCGTTCACCGGTGGCGGACCGGCGATCGGCGGCGGCGGTGGCGCTCAGCCCGTGCCGCCGCGCGCTCCGCTCCCACCCGTCGTGAAGCCGCCCATCAGCGGCCCGATCGGCGGCGGCACCGTCCTGCCGGGAAGCACGCTCGACAAGGGCGGCGACACCACGCGCTCCCAGCGGCCGGGCACCAGCTCGGCAGGGTCCCGCGTCTCGGGCGGCGGGTTCCGATCCGCGCCGGGAGGCGGAAAGCCGGGCAAACCCGGCGAAAGCGCGGGCAGGTCCGGCAAGTTCGAAAGCGAAGGCAAGGGTGGCAAGGCCGCACCCGGCCGTTCCACCGGCGCGGGCGAGCCGAACAAGGCCAACGCCATCGAACGCGGCGCGGCCGCCGCGGCGGGCAAGGCAGGCAAGCCCGGCGCGAGCGGCATGGCCCCCGGCGGTGCGGGCAAGAACAAGGAAGACGACAAAGAGCGCAAGTCCAAGTACGTCGTCAACGACGACCCCGAAGAAACGTTCGCCGTGCTCCCCGACCGCGGCCCCGACGGCGAATCCATCGTCAACCCCGTCATCGGCGAGAAGTAACGATCAGTCCTCGGGCTCGTACGGCAACGAGACCACCAGGCACGGACCACCGACGAACAGGCCGCCGTCGATCCCGAGGACCTTGCCGCCCGCGTACAGGTACGGCTCTTCGATCTGGGTCGGGTGGATCCCGAGCTGGTCGGCGATGACGCTGTGCCCGTGCACGATCCGCTCGCCGCCGAGCTGGTCCATCAGGCTCTGCGCGACCTCGGCGCCGTCGGGGCCGCGGAACGCGTAGCGCGTGGTCATGCGGCGCCACACGTCCCACCATTCGGCGAGGTCGTCGCCGGCGAGGATCTCGCCCGCGGTCTCGTTGACCTCGTCGATGGTGGAGCCCCAGTCGAGGTACTCCATCGTGTCCGAGTGCATCAGCAGGTGGCCGGCGGCCTCGGCGAGCAGGGGCCGGGTGCTGAGCCATTCGACGTGCTCGGGGGTGAGCCCGTCCTGGTCGGCGAGCAAGCCGCCGTTGATCTGCCAGCTGCGGGCGAAGCTGCGCGGCCCGAAATCGGACGGCACGTCGGTGTCGCCGAAGTGGTACATGCCGAGCAGCAGGATCTCGTGGTTGCCGAGCAGCGTGCGGACGGTGCCGCCCGCCTCCGCCGCCTGGTCCTGCAGGCCCATCACGAGGTCGATCACGCCGATGCCGTCCGGGCCCCTGTCGACGAAGTCGCCGAGGAACCACAGATGGGCTTCGCCACCGGCCCAGTCGTCGGACGAGTCCAGCAGACCCCGTTCCCGCAACGCCCCGGCTAACCCGTCCCGGTGCCCGTGCACATCACCGACGACGTAGGTCGGCGGCACGGGCGGCTGATCGTCACTCACCCCACGACGATAAGCCCTGGTGACCGGGGCAGCGGTGTCAGGTGAGGTCACCTCGGCCCGAACGGATCGCCGGTGCGGCCGACCAGGTCGGCGATCGAGTCGATGACCCTGGTCGGCCGGTACGGGTACCGGTCGGCGGACTCCCTGGTGGAGATCCCGGTGAGCACCAGGATCGTCTGCAGCCCCGCCTCGATCCCGGAGTGCACGTCGGTGTCCATCCGGTCGCCGATCATCAGCGTGCTCTCCGAATGGGTGCCGATCGCGCGCAGTGCGGAGCGCATCATCAGCGGGTTCGGCTTGCCGACGTAGTACGGCTGACGCCCCGTGGCGCGCTCGATGAGGGCGGCGATGGACCCGGTCGCGGGCAGCGAGCCCTCGAGGCTGGGGCCGGTGGCGTCGGGGTTCGTCGCGATGAACTTCGCGCCGCCCTCGATCAGCCGGATCGCCCTGGTGATCGCGCTGAAGCTGTAGGTGCGGGTCTCCCCGAGCACCACGTAGTCGGGGTCGCGTTCGGTCAGCACGTACCCGGCCTCGTGCAGGGCCGTGGTGAGCCCGGCTTCGCCGATGACGAACGCCGAGCCGTTCGGGCGCTGCGAGGCGAGGAACTTCGCGGTCGCCAGCGCCGAGGTCCAGATCGACTCTTCCGGCACGTCGAGACCGGTGCGCATCAGGCGGGCGCGCAGGTCGCGCGGGGTGTAGATGGAGTTGTTGGTGAGCACGAGGAACGGGATTTCGTTCTCGCGGAGTTCGGCGAGGAACTCGTCGGCGCCCGGCACGAGGTGCTCCTCGTGCACCAGCACGCCGTCCATGTCGGTCAGGTATGTCCAGCGGCCCTCGGTCGTCATGGTGCTGAACCTACCGCCGCCGGCGCGGGATGCACGGCCACGGTCGTCGCCTTCACCGCGAGCCGGACCACCACGCCCGGCTCCAGCCCCAGGTCCGCCACCGCCGCCGGGGTGAGGTCGGCGGTGAACGCGCCCGCGCGCAGCCGCACCACCGGGCCGTGCGGTTCGAGCGCGCTGACCTCCGCTTCGATGGTGTTGCGCGGGCTGCCGTGCGCCCGTCCCGCGTAGACGGCGACGGCGTTCGGCGCGAACACGGCGACCGCGGGCTGCCCCGCCACCGTCTCCGCCGCGAGCATGCCCGCGATGACCGTGCCGTCCTCGGCGCGCAGGCCCTCGGGCACCGCGGTGCCGCTGATCAGGTTCAGCCCGGCGATCCTGGCCGTGAACGCGGTCCTCGGCGCGGAGAGCACTTCCTTGGTCGGCCCGCGCTCGACGACGTCGCCGCCGGAGAGCACCAGCACGGTGTCAGCCAGGGTGAGCGCGTCCAGCGGGTCGTGGGTGACGAGCACGGTGGCGCGGTCGCCGTCGCGCAGGATCCGGCGCAGCAGTGCCCGGATGGCGGGCGCCGCGTCGACGTCGAGCGCGGCGAACGGCTCGTCGAGCAGGAGCAGGTCGGGTTCGCCCGCGAGCGCGCGGGCGATCGCGACCCGCTGCGCCTGCCCGCCGGAAAGCTGGGCGGGCTTGCGGTCCGCCAGCCCCGCGGCGTCCACTTCGGACAGCCATCGCGCCGCCACTTCGCGTGCCTGCCTGGTGGGCACGCCCTTCGCCTTCGGCGCGAACGCGACGTTGTCCACCACGGACAGGTGCGGGAACAGCAGCGGGTCCTGCGCCAGCAGGCCGACGCGGCGGCGGTGCGGCGGCACGTGGACGCCGTCGCCGGTGAGCCTGCGCCCGGCCAGCACCACCTCCCCGCGGCCGGGCCGCAGCAGCCCGGCGAGGCAGGCCAGCACCGTGGACTTCCCCGACCCGTTGGGCCCGAGCACCGCGAGCACGCCCCCGGCGGGCACCTCGAACCCGGCGTCGAGTTCGAATTCGCCGCGCCGCACCGCGATGTCCACGCGCAGCCCGGTCACGCCCTGACCCCTTCCAGCGAGCGCGGCCTCGCCACCGCGATCACCACGACGGCGACCACGATCAGCAGCAGCGCGAGCGCGACGGCACTGTCTATATCGGCCTCGGCCTGGTTGTAGACCTCGAGCGGCAGCGTCCGGGTCTCCCCTTCGAGGCTGCCGGCGAACGTGATCGTCGCGCCGAACTCACCCAGCGCCCTGGCGAAGCTCAGCACCACACCGGAGCCGAGCGCGGGCAGCAGCAGCGGCACGGTGACGCGCCGGAACACCGTCCACGGCGGCGCGCCGAGCGTCGAGGCGACGCGTTCGTACCGGTCTCCGGCGCCGCGCAGCGCGCCTTCGAGGCTCACCACGAGGAACGGCATCGCGACGAAGGTCTGCGCGATCACCACGGCCGCGGTGGTGAACGGCACCTGCACACCCATCACGGCGTCGAGCACGTAACCGAGGAAACCCTTGCGCCCCAACAGGTACAGCAGGGCGAGGCCGCCGACGACCGGGGGCAGCACGAGCGGGAGCAGCACCACCGCGCGCAGCACCCGTGTCCCGCGCACCCGCGAGCGCGCCAGTACGACGGCGAGCGGCACGCCGAGCACGACGCACGCCACGGTGGACAGCGCGGCCGTTTCCAGCGAAAGTCGCAGCGCCCGCAGCGACGACGAGGACGTGACGAGTTCGGGGAACCGGCTCAGGTCGCTGCGGGTGAGCAGCCCGGCGACCGGCAGCACGACGAGCGCGAGCGCGACGGCGGCCGGGATCCACAGCACCCACGGCACCGCGCCGCGCGGTGTGCGGCTGTCGCGGTCAGGACGCCGTGCCAAACCCGACCTTGCCCAGCTCCTGCTTGCCGTCGGCGCCGAAGACGAGGTCGAGGAACTGGCGCGCGAGATCCGGCTGCGGCGCATCCTTGACCACGGCGATCGGGTAGTCGTTGATCGCGTTCGACGCCTCGGGGAAGTCCACCTTGTCGATCTTGCCGCCCGCGGACACGACGTCGCTGACGTAGACCAGGCCCGCGTCGGCGTCGCCGCTCTGCACCTTCGCCTTGACCGCTTTGACGTCCTGCTCCTCGCTGACCGCCTTGACCGCCACCCCGGTGGCCTTCTCGACCTTCTTCTCGGCGGACCCGCACGGCACCTGCGGCGCGCACACGACCACCTTCACCCCTGGCTTGGCGAGGTCCGCGAAGGTTTTGACGCCCTTCGGGTTGCCCGGCGGGACGGCGATGGTCAGCTTGTTGGTCGCGAACACCTTCGGCTGCCCGTCGGCGCGTCCGGCCTTGACGACCTTCTCCATGTTCGGCTGGTCCGCGGAGGCGAACACGTCGGCCTTGGCGCCCTCGTTGATCTGCTGCGCGAGCTTCGACGAGCCGTCGTAGCCGATCTTGACGTCGACCCCGGCGTGCGCCGCCTCGAACTTCTTCTCCAGCGCGCCGAAGGACTCGGTGAGCGAGGCCGCGGCGAAGACGGTCAGCGTCTTGGCCCCGCCGGAACCCGCGTCCGAACCGCAGGCGGCAGCCGTCAGCGCCACTGCGGCGAGCATGGCCGTCATCTTCTTCATCGCGCACCTTCCGGGGTTTCCACCACGACCGTGGTGGCCTTGACGACGGCGACCGCGAGCACGCCCGGCCGCAGCCCGAGTTCCCGCACCGCCTCGGAGCTCATCAGCGACACCACGCGGTGCCCGCCGCACTGCAGCTCGACCTGCGCCATCACCTTGTCCGTGTGCACCTCGGTGACGAGGCCGACGAACCGGTTGCGCGCGGACCGGCCGACCGAGGACGGGTCGTCCGGCGCCGCGGCCTGCGCCCTGGCGAACGCGGCCAGCTCGGCGCCGTCGACGACCTTGCGTCCCGCCGGGTCGTCGTGCGCGCTGAGGTGTCCCGCCCGCACCCATCGGCGGACGGTGTCATCACTCACGCCGAGCAGGTGAGCGGCCTCGGATAACCGAAATTGCGGCATGCCGGGAAGATTAACGCCGCAACTGAGGAAAAGTCACGCGCCGCGTGTGTCCCAGGTCTCGTTGCGAAGGCCTTCGATCATCTCCCGGTGAAAGCGCTCGATGATTTCGCGTTCGGCCGGAGAAAACTTCTCGAGCGTCGAAGCCAGCCCCGTCACGGCCGATTCGAACAGCGGCGCGAAGCGCTCCCGTTCGGCGGGCAGCGACTCGACCAGCACCTTCCGGCGGTCCTGCCGGTCGCGGACGCGCCGGACGAAACCGCCGCGTTCGAGCCGGTCGACGACCCCGGTCACGGCACCGGTGGAAAGGCCGGTGAGCTCGGCGATCCTGCCCGCGGTGAGCGGTTCGCCCGCTTCGTCGAGCAGGTCGAGCGTCCTGCTGTCGGTGCCGGAGATGCCCATCCGCTCGGCGATGCGGGCGCGCCGGAGCGTGGTCAGCGTGCCGGTCCGCCTGCTGAGCTCGGCGAAGCGGGCGAGGACGTCGTCCGATACCGGATAGCTCTTGTCTTCCGCGACGGACATCCGGGAACCCTTTCACGACCGAACCACGGGTGAACACGGCCACTCCCGCGGCTAACGCGAAAACACATTAAGCGAGGGAGCGGATTCCGGGTCGCGCGAGATAGGCTGATGGCAATGACAGCGGTAGATCTCGGGTTTCCTCGCGTCCCCCCAACACGCGGTCCCGCCACCGTGCCCAGGCCGGACACCCCAGGGCTGATCGACTCGTTCGGCAGGGTCGCGACCGATCTGCGGGTCTCGCTGACCGACCGGTGCAACCTGCGCTGCACCTACTGCATGCCGGCCGAAGGGCTCGACTGGATGCCCGGCGAGCAGGTGCTGACCGACGACGAGCTGCTCCGGCTGCTGCGGATCGCGGTCGAACGGCTCGGCGTCACCGACATCCGGCTGACCGGCGGCGAGCCGCTGCTGCGCCCGGGGCTGGAGCGCCTGGTCGGCGAGATCGCCGCGCTGGCACCCCGGCCGCGCCTTTCCATGACGACCAACGGGATCGGGCTCGCCAAGCGCGCGCGGGCACTGGCCGCGGCGGGGCTGGACCGGATCAACGTCTCGCTCGACACCGTCGACGAGGAGACCTTCCGGAACCTCACCCGCAGGGACAGGCTCTCGCACGTGCTCGACGGGCTGGCGGCGGCGAGCGAAGCCGGGCTCGCGCCGGTGAAGGTCAACGCGGTGCTGCTGCGCGGCACGAACGAGCACGAAGCGGCGGATCTGCTGCGGTTCTGCCTCGAACACGGCTACCACCTGCGGTTCATCGAGCAGATGCCGCTCGACGCGCAGCACGGCTGGAACCGCGCCGGGATGGTCACCGCCGAAGAGATCCTCGACGCGCTGCGCGCCGAGTTCACGCTCACCCCGAGCCCGTCGGCACGGGGCGGCGCCCCGGCGGAGCGCTGGCTCGTCGACGGCGGCCCCGGCGACGTCGGCGTGATCGCGTCGGTGACGAGGCCCTTCTGCTCCGCGTGCGAGCGCACCCGGCTCACCGCGGACGGCGCGGTGCGCTCCTGCCTGTTCAGCAACGCCGAAACCGACCTCCGCGCCCTCGTGCGCGCGGGCGCGCGCGAAGAAGAGATAGCGAACGCCTGGCGCCAGACCATGTGGGCCAAGCTCGCCGGGCACGAAATCAACGAGGCCGGCTTCGCGCAGCCGATCCGGCCGATGAGCGCGATCGGCGGCTGAGGCGATGACCACGTCGGCATGGCGGACCGAGGCGGCCACGCCGCACGAGACGACCGCGCTCGTGCGCTACTTCGCCTCCGCGCGCGCGGCCACGGGTGTCGACAGCGAGGTGCTGACGGTGCCCGCGGGGGCGTCGGTGGCCGAAGCGGTGGCGGCGCTGCGCGCGCGGCACGGTGCCGGGCTGGCGACCGTGCTGGACGCGGCGAGCTTCCTCCTGGACGGCATCGCGGTCCGCGACACCGCGATCGCGGTGCCCGACGGCGCGGAGCTGGACGTGCTGCCGCCGTTCGCGGGCGGCTGAAACTCCCGCGGACTTCCCCGTCGCTTGGCGCCGCGTTCACCCGCTGGCCGGTTCGGCGGCCGAAGATGCGGCCCCATGAGGATCTCGCGGCGGCTCACGGCGGCGCTGCCGGGCAATCGCCCGGAGGACGTCCTGCTCGCCCAGCGGTACCGGCCGGCATGCTACGACGGACGCGTCGGCGAGGACGGCGACCTGGGCCCGTGGTCCGATCGCCGGATCGCACCGCTGGTGTCCGGCAGCGGGGAAACGCGGGCGCCGACTACCTCGATACCGATGATCTCGCCGGGCTCGCCGCCTTTCCGAACGGTCGCGAAGGCTCTCGGAACGGCCCCAGGATCTCGCACCAACGGCCCATTCGCTCGCGACACACGTGACCCAGACCTCACGATCAGTGAAATATCTCGAGAAGGAAACGGCCCGGTAACGGGCAGCTGACCTGGAAAAACATCGTGATCGCAGTAGGTTGCGTCTTGTTACTGTGACGTAGGTCACAGCTCGAATAATTTCCGATCACGGTCACAGTTACGTACCGTCGCTTCTCGGTTGGCCCCGACCGACCAGCAAGACCGGGATTCCAGAGCGCCAAGCCCTGTCCGACGGAATCCCGGAACCCGATACCCCGAGCGAAAGAAAACTTCCGGACAGGGACGGAGGGGGACTCCGAACCGCGAGATCCAGGCGGCGACGAGTCTGACCGCCACCGGATACCCACCGGCGGCGATCCGGACCCGAACCCAGGGTTCGCCCGCAGCACAGCTCGCAGGCGCGGAAGCCGAGACAGATCCGAAATGACGTACCGAGGCAAGCACCGCAAGATGTCCGCCGCTTCGAAGACCATCGCCCGCGTCGCTGTCGCGGGCCTGGCCGTCGGCGCCCCTCTCGCTATCGCCGCGACCCCCGCGCAGGCCGATACCACCAACTGGGACGCGATCGCGCAGTGCGAGAGCGGTGGCAACTGGAGCACCAACACCGACAACGGTTACGGCGGTGGTCTGCAGTTCTCGCCGAGCACCTGGAAGGCCTACGGCGGCCAGGGCTCCGCGCACAACGCTTCCCGTGACGAGCAGATCGCCGTAGCCGAGCGCGTCAAGGCCGGCCAGGGCATCGGCGCGTGGCCGGTGTGCGGCAAGGGCAAGGGCGGCTCCGCGAGCCACAAGAGCAGCACGCACTCGGCCCCCAAGACCACCAAGAAGAGCACCGCGACCAAGCAGGCCCCGAAGAAGGCCGCTGCTCCGGCTGCCCCGGCCGCTCCCGCGGTCGGTTCGTCCAACCCCGCCGGTGACTACACCGTCGTGGCGGGCGACACCCTGAGCAAGATCGCGACCGCGCACAACGTGCAGGGCGGGTTCCAGAAGCTCAAGGAGCTGAACTCGAAGTTCATCCCGAACGCCGACCTGATCACGGTCGGTCAGAAGATCGCCACCAAGTGACGCTCTCCTGACAGTGGGACGTAGCTGAAGGGGCCCCACCGCCTATCCCCCGGGCGGTGGGGCCCCTTCGCGTCTCCAAGGCGATTAATCGCGGCACAGGCGACCTCAGGGGCCGCTATGGACCCGCTGATGGCGACTGGATCGTGAAACCTCGCCGCCAGAACCGGTCGAATCGCCCAAATCAGGGCGAATTGACCCACTCGTCGGTGCCGTCCGCGAAGTGCTGGTGCTTCCACACCGGGAGCCGGGCCTTCACTTCGTCGACGAGTTCCGCGCAGGCGGCGAACGCGTCGCCCCGGTGGTCCGCGGCGACCGCGCACGCGAGCGCGACGTCGCCGATCTCCAGCGCGCCGAGCCGGTGGCTCACCGCCACCGCCCGCACGCCGCTGGAGCGCCCCGCCACTTCCGCGACCACCCTCGCCAGCACGTCGCCCGCGCTCGGGTGGCCTTCGTAGTAGAGCGTCCGCACCGTCATCCCGCCGTCGTGGTCGCGGACCACGCCGCCGAAGGTCACCACCGCGCCCGCGGACCGGTCGTCGACCAGGTGCGCGTGCTCGTCGACCGACAGTTGCGCTTCCGTCACCTGTGCCAGCGCGATCCTCGCCGAGGGCCCGCCCTGATCCGCCTGGCGCACGTGGTCGCCGCCGTGCAACTGGTCGACCGCGTGCTCGAGAATCCCGTCGAGCACGGCCAAGCCGTCCCGCACGCCCCCGGTCGAACCGGGCAGGTTCACCACGAACGTGCGGCCCGCGACTCCCGCGACCCCCCGGGACAGCACGGCGGTGGGCACCTCGGGCAGCCCGGCGGCCCTGATCGCGTCCGCGACCCCCGGCAGCGGGTAGTCGAGCACGGCCTCGGTGACCTGCGGCGTCCGGTCCGTCGGCGAGATGCCGGTGCCACCGGTCGTGACGATCACCTCGACCTGCTCGGCGAGGCACGCCCGCAGCGCACGGCCCACCGGCTCGCCGTCCTCGACGACGATCGGCTCTCCCACGTCGTAGGACCGCTCGGCGAGCCACCTCGTGATGATCGGGCCCGTCCGGTCGGCGTAGACGCCGTTCGCGGCGCGGTTGGAGGCGACGACCACCCTCGCCTTGCGGTTCGTGCGAGCGTCGCTCATGCCGGACGCTCCCAGTCCCCCGACTTGCCGCCGATCTTGCGATCGAGGCGGACCCCGTCCATCGTCGCCGCCGGGTCGACGGCCTTGACCATGTCGTGCAGCGCGAGCCCGGCGACCGCGACCGCGGTGAGCGCCTCCATCTCGACCCCGGTCCGGTCGGTCGTCGCCGCGGTCGCGGTGATCCGCACCGAGGACTCGCCCAGTTCGAACGACACGTCGGCCTTGGTGAGCGCGATCTGGTGGCACAGCGGGATCAGGTCGGGGGTCCGCTTCGCGCCCATGATCCCGGCGATCCTCGCGGTGGCGAGCGCGTCGCCCTTCGGCAGGCCGTCGGCGGCCAGCAGCCGCAGCACCTCCGCGGTGGTGCGCAGCGTGCCGCTGGCGACCGCGGTCCGCGACGTGGCCTGCTTCCCGGAAACGTCCACCATGCGGGCCGCGCCCGCCGCGTCGACGTGGCTCAGTTCGCTCACGGATCGAGGCTAGTCCGGGCGCCGGTCACGACCGCGCGCCGGTGTCCTTCACCGCGGTCTGCTTGACGGCCTCGGCGACCGCGGGCGCGACCGCGTTGTCGAAGACGCTCGGCACGATGAACGAGGCGTTGAGCCTGCCCCCGTCGACCACGTCGGCGATCGCGTCGGCGGCGGCGAGCAGCATCTCGTCGTCGATGTGCCGCGCCTGCGCGTCGAGCAGGCCGCGGAACACGCCGGGGAACGCGAGCACGTTGTTGATCTGGTTCGGGTAGTCGCTGCGGCCGGTGGCGACGACCGCGGCGTGGCGCTGCGCCTCCAGCGGGTCGACCTCCGGGTCGGGGTTGGCCAGCGCGAACACGACGGCGTCGGAGTTCATCGTGGCGACCTGCTCGGCCCCGAACAGGTTCGGCGCGGAGACCCCGATGAACACGTCCGCCCCGGCGAGCGCCTCGTGCAGCGTGCCGGTCACGTTGTGCTTGTTGGTGCGCTCGGCGATCGACCGCAGGTTGTCGTCGAGGTTGCCGCGCCCGGAGTGCACGATGCCGTCGATGTCGGCGGCCACGATGTCACCGGGGTTCTTGCGCAGCAGCAGCCGGATGATCGCCGAGCCGGCCGCGCCGGTGCCGCTCACCACGATCTTGCAGTCCTCGATGGACTTGCCGACCACGCGCAGCGCGTTGCGCAGCGCGGCGACCACGACGATCGCGGTGCCGTGCTGGTCGTCGTGGAACACCGGGATGTCGAGCAGCTCGCGCAGCCTGGCCTCGATCTCGAAGCAGCGCGGCGCCGCGATGTCCTCGAGGTTGATCCCCGCGTACACCGGGGCCAGCGCCTTGACGGTGCGGATGATCTCCTCGGTGTCCTGGGTGTCCAGGCACACCGGCCACGCGTCGACCCCGGCGAACTTCTTGAACAGCGCCGCCTTGCCCTCCATCACCGGCAGCGCGGCGGCGGGCCCGATGTTGCCGAGGCCGAGCACCGCGGAGCCGTCGGTCACCACGGCGACGGTGTTGCGCTTGATGGTCAGGCGCCGTGCGTCGTCGGGGTTGGCCGCGATCGCCTGGCACACCCTGGCCACGCCGGGCGTGTAGGCGCGGGAGAGATCGTCACGGTTGCGGAGCGCGACCTTGGGCGAGACCTCGATCTTGCCGCCGAGGTGGATCAGGAAGGTCCGGTCGGAGATCTTGCGGACCTTGACGCCGTCCATCGCGTCGAGCGCTTCGGTGATGTCCTGCGCGTGATCGGCGGACAGCACGTTGGCGCTGATGTCGACCACGATCGCGTCGGTGTGCGACTCCACGACGTCGAACGCGGTGAGCACGCCGCCCACCCTGCCGACCGCGCTGGTCAGGTCGCCTGCGGCGGTCGCCGACGAGGGCGCCTCCACACGGACTGTGATCGAATATCCTGGCCCGGGAACCGGCATGAGAGCTACCCCGCAAACGACGCGCGACTAAGACCCGGAGAACATTAGTCCGGTGACGCGGGACACCCCTGACCTGCCGTGATACCCGCCGGTAACCCTATTTGTTGATCTCGGTCTCGGGGTGCACGTAGGGCACGGCGTCGAGCGGGAACGCCAGGCTGCCGAACGGGGACAGCGCGCCCTGGCGGTCGGAGGCCAGTTCCGACACCGGGTGCTCGCCGTCCTCGGCGTGCGGCCAGGTGGGGTCGATCCGGTCCTTCTTCACCTTCGCCACGTAGTCCTCCTGGTCCTCCTGCAGCCTGCGATCGTTCCGGCACCAGTGTGCCCGACCAGGGTTTCCCCGGCGCACCCAACCCGCCGGTGCCAGGGCTATCCTCGGTGGCGATGCCCGCGACCTCACTTGCGGACTGGCTGCGCTCGGTGTCCGACGACGCGCTGGCCGCGCTGCTGCGGTCACGACGCGATCTGGCGACACCCCCGCCCTCCGACACGACCGTGCTGGCCACCAGGGCCGGTGCACCAGGCTCGGTCTCGCGCGCCTGCGAAAACCTCGACACCTTCGCGCTCGCCGTGCTCGACGCGCTCGTGCTGGCCGGCGCCGACACCGAAGCGGTCACCCTCGACGACATCGCGGGGCTCGTCGGCGCGCCGGTGCGCGCCGCCGTCGACCTGCTGCGCGAGCGCGCGATCGCCTGGGGCGACGACGAAAACCTCCGCGTGCTGCCCGCGGCCAAGGAGGTCGCCGGGAGCTACCCCGCCGGACTGGGGGCGCCCTCGGCCGCGCTCGACGGTGCCGACGTGGCGGCGCTGATCGCGGAAACCGGCGAGGACGAACGCGCCCTGCTGAACACTCTCGCCGCGGGCCCTCCGATCGGACGCACCCGCGACGCCGCGACGACGCTGCCGCTCGACCAGGCCGTGACGCCGGTACAGCGCCTGCTCGCCCGCGGCCTGCTGACGCGCCGGGACGGCGGAACGGTCGAACTCCCCCGCCAGGCCGGGATCGCGCTGCGCGGCGGTCACGCGTTCAGCGAAGAGACGCTCGTCGAGCCCGAACTGCCGCTCAACCCGCACCAGCCGTCCACTGTGGACCAGACCGCGGCCGGGGAGGCGCTCGAGTTCGTCCGCGTGCTGGAGACCCTGCTCACGGCGTGGTCGCGGACGCCGCCGCCGGTGCTCAAGGCCGGCGGGCTCGGCGTCCGCGAGCTCCGGAAGCTGGCGCGCGATCTCGATGTCGACGAGACGAGGGCGATCCTGCTGGCCGAGCTCGCCGTTGGCTCGGGGCTCGTCGCGGACAGCCAGACGACCAGCCCGGAATGGGTGCCGACGACGCTGACCGACTCGTGGCTGGCCTCGGCACCGGCGCAGCGGTGGATCACCGTGGCGCAGGCGTGGCTGGACCTGCCGCGCCTGCCGGGGCTCGCGGGCCAGCGCGACGCCAAGGACCGCCCGCTCGCGCCGCTGGCGGAGGACCTCCGCCGCCCGCTCGCCCCGGCGACGCGACGGCGGGTGCTGCGCACGCTGGCGGACCTGCCGCGGGGCTGTGGCGTGAAGAGCCCCGACGAGCTCGTGCGGGTGCTGGCGTGGCGGGCGCCGCGGCGTGGCGGCAGGCTGCGCGACGAGATCGTCCGCTGGACGATGGCGGAGGCGACCGCGGTGGGCATGGTCGCGCTCGGCGCGCTCACCACCGCCGCGGGCGCGCTGCTGGAGGACGACCGGGCGACCGCGCTCAGCGAGATGGGCGACGCGCTGCCGAAGCCCGTCGACCAGGTCCTCGTGCAGGCCGATCTCACCGTCGTCGCGCCCGGCCCGCTCGAAGCCGAGCTGGCCGCCGAGATCCAGGCCGTCGCCGACATCGAGTCCGCGGGGCACGCGACGGTCTACCGCGTGACCGAGACCTCGGTGCGGCGCGCGCTCGACACCGGGCGCACCGCGGGCGAACTCCACGAGCTGTTCTCGACGCGGTCGGCGACCCCGGTGCCGCAGTCGCTGACCTACCTGATCGACGACGTGGCGAGGCGGCACGGGCGGCTGCGCGGCGGCGTCGCCGGGTGCTTCCTGCGCTGCGACGACGAGGTGCTGGTCGCCGAGGTCCTCGCCCACGCGGGCGCCGGCGACCTGGAGCTCCGCAAGATCGCGCCGACCGTGCTGATCAGCCCGTTGCCGCTGGCCGAGGTCCTCGACGGGTTGCGGGCGGCCGGGTTCGCGCCCGCCGCCGAGGGCCCGGACGGCACGGTGTTCGACCTGCGCCCGAGCGGCAGGCGGGTGCCGGCGCGGGCACGTCCGGCGCGGCGCGTGGTCACGCCGGAGCCCGGTTTCGCGCCGGAGCAGCTGACCGCCGTGCTCGCACACCTGCGCGCGGGCGACAAGGCCGCGGGCAGCAGGCGCGGCGCCGCGGTCCGGCTGCCCGGCGGCGGTGGCGCGGACACGTCGTCGACGCTCGCGCTGCTGACGAAGGCGACCCTGGAACGGCGCCAGGTCTGGATCGGCTTCGTCGATTCCCACGGCACGGCGACGCAGCGGGTGGTCACGCCGGTCCGGGTCGGCGGCGGGGTCGTCGAAGGCTCGGACCAGGAGCGCTACCCGCTGCACCGGATCACCTCCGCCGCCCTCGTCGAAGACGACATTTAGCCCGCTAAACGCACGCCAGCGCCCCGGGCTCGGCGGAGTGCGGTTAGCCCGCTAAACGCATCGGGCGGACCCGGGGCGGGAAGCGGGCGTGCTGGCGACGTTTAGCCCGCTAAACGCAGGCCAGCGGGGTGGGTCAGAGGGAGCGCAGGCCGTCCAGGACGCGTTCCATGAACTCGCGGGACGAGCGGTCCCCGAACATGAGGCCCGGCTGGTGGATGAGGACCAGGCCCGCTTCGGCCATGTCGCCGACGAAGACCTTCACGACGCCGAGTGGCAGCGCGAGGCTGGCGGCGATCTCGGCGACCGAGCGGGTGTCGACGCACAGGTCCGCGATCTTGCGGTGCTCCGCGGGCGCCGAGCTGGGCAGGCCCCTGCCCAGCTCACTGGTCGACACCAGCGCTTCGAGTGCGAGGTCGGCGCCGGAGCGGGTGCGGCCGCCGGTGCGGGTGTAGGGCCGCACCATCGACCGGTGCCGCACGGGCGCGCGCTCGGTCAGCACGGCGGCGTTGCCGCGCAGTTCGAACCGGTTCGGCGGATCGCCGCCGAGGTCGCCCGCGACGAGGCCAGCGGGGCCAGCGGGGCCAGCGGGGCCACTGTGGTCGGGACGCGGCGCCCTCATCAGCGGCTGCCCACGTGGCCCTGCAGCTGCGAGCGTAGCTCCGGGGTGAGCTGCTGGCCGACGCGGTCGACGAGCAGCGTCATCTCGTAGGCGACGGTGCCGATGTCGCAGTTGGGCGCGGCCAGCACGGTGAGGCACGAGCCGTCGCTGATCGACATCAGGAAGAGGTACCCGCGCTCCATCTCGACCACGGTCTGGTTGACCGAACCCGCGTCGAAGCAGCGGGCGGCGCCGTAGGTGAGGCTGACGAGCCCGGACGCGACCGCGGACAGCTGGTCCGCCCTGTCCTTCGGGAGCCCTTCGGACATGGAGAGCATCAACCCGTCGGCGGAGACGACGACGGCGTGCGCGGCGCCGGGGACCCTGCGCACGAAATCCGTGATGAGCCAGCCGAAGCTGCCTGGCTGGTGTTCCACCGACGTCACGGTCCCTCCTGTGGTTCCCCGCCCCGCGCTCCCCGGTGCCCGGGGGAGCTGGCTGCCAGCGTATTACCCGAAGCCGGACTGTCGAGTGGGCACAAGGGATCAACATCGCCACGATGGGTCACATTGACCTTGCTCATCGCGATAACACGTGTTCAACAGGGCACAGCGACAGTCGTAAGAACACTCTCAGTACGTCACCCGATCGAGTGGATCTGCGCAGGTCATCAAGTCATCGGCGAGACATTCTGGATTAATCGCGCACTGAACCCCGCGAAAACACCCCTGCACTGAGTCACGATCAGGGACCACTGCCCGAAGCGGGTGAAGCTGACCGAGTTCACTCCAACGGCCGCATCCACCCGGCCCAATTCTTGTGGCGCTCACCACAGGACACGAAACGGGCCACCGGCGCGCCGCGCCGGTGGCCCGTCAGGAGTAGCGGGGGTCAGCCTGCCTGGAGCGCGCTGTCGCGCGAGATGGCGTGCTGGACGACCGAAATCAGGACCTGCTTCGCGGACTCGCGCTCGCGCGCGTCGCACGCCATGATCGGCACCGACGGCGAGATGGTCAGCGCGTGCCGGACGTCGTCGATCTGGTGGTGCAGGAGCCGGTCGAAGCAGTTGATCGCGACCACGTAGGGCAGGTTGCGGTTCTCGAAGAAGTCGATCGACGGGAACGCGTCCGACAGCCTGCGGGTGTCGACCAGCACCACCGCGCCGATCGCGCCGAGCGCCAGGTCGTCCCACATGAACCAGAACCGGTGCTGGCCCGGCGTGCCGAACATGTACAGCACGATGTCCGAATCGAGCGTGATCCGGCCGAAGTCCATGGCGACCGTGGTGGTCGTCTTGTTCGGTGTCGCGGACAGGTCGTCCACCGACGCGCTGGCCTCGGTCATCGAGGCCTCCGTGGTCAGCGGATCGATCTCCGAGACCGCGCCGACCAGCGTGGTCTTGCCGGAACCGAATCCGCCTGCCACCACGATCTTGGCCGACGAAGTCGGTCCAGCGGCAGCCGACGTGTTCGCGTCGGAGTCAAATTCTCCGAAGCCCACTGAGCACCCTTTCCATGAACTCGATACTCGGCCGGTCGCCCACCGCGGAGGTCGCGGAGTGCACCAGGACCAGGCCCATCCCGGCAACGTCACCAATCAACACCCGCACCACACCGAGCGGCAACCTCAAATAGGCCGCCACCTCGGCCACCGAACGGGTGTCGAGACACAGATCGCAGATGGACCGGTGCTCCGGCACGGGCACCCTGTCGAGCACCCTGCCGCGTTCGCTCGTGGAGATGAGCGCTTCGATCGCGAGGTCGTAGGTCGGCCTCGTCCTGCCCTTGGTCCGGAAGTACGGCCGGACCAGCCCCGAAGTCTCCTCCGGGACCTCCTGCTGCGCGGGCACCGGCAGCAGCGGACCGGAGTCCTGCCGCTGCCCGCCGAACGCGGCGAAATCGGCCGGGTCCGGTGGCAGGCTGTCACCCCTGCCGCCGAACAGCTCCGATCCCGGACCGCTGAGCAGCCGGTCCCGGAAGTCGCCGACGTCGTACTCGGCGGGCCCGGTGCCCTCCATCGGGTCCGAGGAACGCAGCCAGGCCGCGGTGTCCGATTCGGCTTCGCCGCCCCCGGTCGCGCCGCGGCGCGACCGCCATTCCCGGTCGACGCGCTCCCGGAAGGTCTGCCAGTCCTCGCCCGCCTTGGCGTTGTCGACCTGATCGGGCCACCGGTCGTCGCCGAGCCGCCCGTCACCTCGTGATCGCCCCGAGTCCACGCCAGTTCCTCCGTGCCGTGCGCGCGCCTAGGGGCGCGCGGCTCCTTGCAACTGGGCGCGCAGCTCCGGCGTCAGCTGCTGTCCGACCCGGTCGACCAGCAGCGTCATCTCGTAGACCACCAGCCCGATGTCGCTGTCCGGGGAGCCGAGCACCGCGAGGCACGACCCGTCCGAAATCGACATCAGGAACATGAAGCCGTTCGCCATCTCGACGACCGTCTGCGCGACAGCCCCGCCCTCGAACACCTTGGCCGCGCCGCGGGCGAGGCTGGTGAGCCCCGACGACACAGCGGCGAGTTGGTCCGCTCTGTCCTTCGGCAGCCCGCGGGAGGCCGCGAGGAGCAGCCCGTCGGCCGAGACCACCACAGCGTGCGCCGCGCCAGGAACGCGGTGCACGAAGTCCGTGATGAGCCATGCGAAACCACCCGGCTGCCCATGCTGCTTCGGCGCGCCTGGCTGCATTGCGCCAGCCCGTGTCACTCCTCACTCCTCACTGCCGTGCCGGGCGGGAAGTGCTGCTCCCCGCCGCTGACCGAAACGCCTTCTTCTTCGTGGCCTTCGGCCGTCTTCTCGTGCAGAGCGTGCCGTCCGGTGGTGTACCCGCGTTGGAAGCTCACCATCCGGTTGCGCGCGGCCGACGCCGACCGCGCGATGGCACCCTGGCCAGGCTGACCCACCGTGGTGTCGCGGAAGGCGTCCGCCTCACCAGTGTTCACCGAGCCCGGGACCAAGTATGCGTTGGGCACCCGTTTGGGCAGCCCGGCCGTCGTCACTTCCTCGTTCTTCTGCTCGAGGAGTGATTGTGCGGCCTGCCAGCCGTCGTCGGAGGCGCTGTGCCAAGAGTCACTCGACAAGTGGTCCACAGCCACCTCCTCCGGTTCGGACAGCGGTGCTTCGTAGCCGCCGTCCGCTTCCGGCTCGGCCGTGGCCTGCTCCGCCGCGACCGGGTCCTGCCGCTCCTCCGGAGCGGACGATCCGCCTGCCTCTTCTTCGCTGAACCACCGCGACAGCACCGACTGGTAGATCGGCAGCCTCCTGGTCGGCACGTCGTCGTCTAGCGCGCTGCTCTCCTCCGTGCGCTCCGGCTCCGGCGCCGGTGGCTCCGGCGCGACGTAGCGCGGCTCACGCTTCGGCAGCGCGAGCGAGAACTGCGTGGTCTCGCCCGCGGCCTGCCCGGTGGCGCCGTTGCCGTTCCCGGCGTGGCCAAGCCCATTCTGGCCGACGGAGGGCTCCTCCGCCGCCTGTCCGGGGCTGAGGAACGGTCCCGCCGCGCTCTGCGCCCCGCCGACCAGGTCGTCGAGGCTGATCGGCTGGTCGAGCGGGCGCAGCTCGCCGGGTTCGGCGAGCGACCTGTTCGACGGCGGCGGGGTCGGCGCGGGCTCGGGCTCCGGCCTCGACGGCGGCGGTGGCGTCAGCGACGAGACCGACGGCAGCGACGACATCGACGAAAGCGAGGAGGCCGAAGACGGACCGCCCGACGACAGCGTGTTCACCGGCGGCAGGCTCGGCGACGAGGTCTCCTGGCGTGACGGCGGGCGCGGCCGGCTGTCCGCGGTGACCGGGCCGAGCAGCTCGGCCGGCACCACGATCCTGGCGATGATGCCGCCTTCGATGTCCTCGTTCTCGCGCAGCCGCACCTCGATGCCGTGCCGCTGGGCCAGCCGCGCGACCACGTAGAGACCCATCCGCCTCGTCACCGAGACGTCCAGGTCCGGCGGGTCGGCGAGGCGGAGGTTGGCCTCCCCGACCTGGTCGGCGGACATCCCGACACCGCGGTCGGTGATCTGGATCGCGAGGGCCTTCTTCCTCGTCACCACGGCACGGACGCTGACCTTCGTCTCCGGCTCGGAGAAGTAGGTCGCGTTGTCGAGCAGTTCGGCGAGCACGTGCACGAGGTCGTGCACGGTCAGCCCGCGAACCGCGACCTCGGGGATGACGCCGACCTCGACGCGGGCGTACTGCTCGATCTCGGACACCGCGGCGCCGATGACGTCGGCGGCGGGCACCGGCTTCGGCACCGACTTCGCGAGCCCGGCACCGGAGAGCACCAGCAGGCTTTCACCGTTGCGGCGGAGCCGGGTGGCGAGGTGGTCCAGCTCGAACAGGCTCGCGAGGTGATCGGGGTCCTGCTCGTCGGCCTCCAGCCGGTCGATGACGCCGAGCTGGCGTTCCACCAGCCGCTGCGACCGGCGGGAGAGGTTCACGAAGATGCCGTTGACGTTCTCGCGCAGCATGGCCTGTTCGGCGGCCAGCCGGACGGCCTGCGCGTTGACCTGGTCGAACGCGCGGGCGACCTCGCCGATCTCCTCGGTGGTGTGCACCGGGAGCGGGGCGATCGCGCCGTGCACCGCGGCGGCGGGGTCCGATTCGCCCATGATCCGGTCGACGGCCTGGGGCAGCTCGTGCTCGGCGACGTCGATCGCGCCGTACCGCAGCTTGCGCAGCGGTCGCAGCAGCGAGCGGCCGACGACGAACATCAGCAGCAGCGCGACCAGCAGCCCGGCCACGATGATCGCGGACGTGATCAGCACGCTCGTCCGCTCCTGGCTGACCAGCCCGCCGGTGTAGCTCGCTTCCTCGGCCAGCAGATCGCTCTCGACCTGCTGGAACTTGTCCAGCGTCGCGGCCGAGGTGTCGGCGACCAGCTTCGGGTCGACGCCGAGCGGGGCGTCGGCCTGCGCGCGCAGCAGCGCGAGCTGCTGGATCTGGAAGCGCTGGGAGACCTGGTCACCGGAAAGCGTGTTGGAGTACAGCAGCCTCGCTTCCGGCGTGGCCGCCCCGCTGAACCGGTCGATCGCGGCGATCAGGTTCGCCTGCGCGGTGTTGATGTTGGGGAGCTCGTTCGACTCGAACTTGTCCAGGATCGCGCCGTACCGCAGGTAGGTGTTCTGCTGGGCGGAGTACTCCTTGGCGTCCGAGAGGAACGTCAGTGCCTCGTGCCGGTTCTGCAGCCCCTTGTCGGTGACGTCGGACCCGAACTCGTCGCCGACCTTGAGCAGCGCGTCGATGACCGCGCCGTAGGCCTGCTGCGCGGCGAGCGGGATGAACGACGGGTCGCCGGCGGAGACGCGCAGGGTGTCGAGGCCGTCGAGCCGGGTCAGCGCCTGCTGGTACTTCTGCGTCGTGCTGTCGTCGTCGATGTCCGCGACGTCGTCGGAGGCGTCCCTGACCGAGGACGCGGCCGTGGACGACTCCCTGATCCGCTGGTCGAGGTCGCCGCGGTCGCCGCGGCTGGTGGCGATCCACGCCGCCATCGAGTCCCGCTCGGTCTGGAGCTTCTGGATCGCGTTCGCGGTCTTCTGCGTCAGCTCGACCCGCTTTTCGGCGCGGTCGTAGACGTCGATGTTCGCAAAGCCGTCGTAGACCCTGAGACCCGCGAGGAACAGCGCGGCCACCGTGGGGACGACGAACACGGTGATGAGCTTCCGCCGGACTCGCCAGTTGGAGAGTCCCTTGGTCGGCCGCGTACCGCCGTCGTCCGATCTGCGCGTGGGCCGTGCCTCGGAAATCCGGTCAGGTCCGATCGAGTCGTCGTGCTCGATTTCCGCGGCACGATCATCCGCCGAGGACACCGCATTGCGAGCGGGCTCCCCACTCGCGAACTGGGGCACCGAAGACTTCCTTCCCGTTCGAGGCTCAGCATTGTTTCCATCGGGCTTCCGCGAACAAGGCAGCCGGTGGCATGTCCCCTTCGACTCGATCGCTACCCGAGCGACCAGTCCGTCAGGCCGCAGGTCACCTGATTGGGGGCGAGGGTATCGACTACCGCCGAGAAAAGAAAGCAGTGGGTGCCGTTGTCCATACCATCGACGGATGCCTGTGCGGATGCACGTGAAACCGGCTGTTCGTCTCCCGGCTACCTACTCACCAGTTCTGCTCTCACCTGTACCAACACCATCGGATGACATGCCGAGGGGCGGTCGGACGGTCAGGTGGGGCACACCTTCTGGCGGTGGGGTCACACCTTCTTGAACGAAGGACAACGATCCGGCTGTGCTCGCTTGACGACGCCGGGTGGACTAGTCCATTCTTCGCGCGACGGCCATGATCAGTCACCCGATCGCGGTAGGGGCCGGTTGCCATGCGCACCGTGAGTAGTCGAGTATCGCTGGTCAGTCGAACACCCAAGCCGGTCGAGAGACCGGCGGCCGCCACCTCCCCAAGACTGGATCAAGGACGGAACGAGGCCCACATGAGCTTGGCGTCATCGACGCGCAGAAGGATCGCGGCGCTCGGCGCGGTCCTCACCATCGGAGCGGTGTCCGCCTGCTCCGGCGGTGACAACGCGGTGCCGGGCGGCACCGGCCAGCAGCAGCAGGTCGCGCAGAGCCTCATCGACCGCGCCCCGGTCGCCTCCGACGCGGAGCTGGCCTCGAGCCCGACCGCGCAGGCCATCAAGAAGCGCGGTGAGCTGGTCGTCGGCAGCGTGCTCGACACCCCGCTGCTGTCCCAGCAGAACCCGACCACCGGCGAGGCCGAGGGTTTCGACGCGCTGACGAGCAAGATGCTCGCCAAGTACATCATTGGCGACCCGAACCGCAAGATCGTCAACGGTACACCGCAGACCCGTGAGGCGCTCCTGATCAACGGGACCGTCGACACGGTGTTCATGGCGTACGGCATCAAGCCGGAGCGCGCGGCGAAGGTCGGCTTCGCCGGGCCATACTTCAACTCCGGCACCGCGATCGCCACGCTGAAGTCCAACAACGACATCACCAAGGCGTCGGACCTCAACGGCAAGAAGGTGCTCATCCTCTCCGGGTCGAGCGCGGCCGAAGAGCTCAAGACGGTGGCCCCGCACACCGCCAGCATCCAGCAGTTCCAGAACACCCAGGAGGCCGTGCAGGCGCTCGAGCAGGGCAGGGGTGACGCGTTCGCCAGTGACGTGGTCGCGCTCGCCGGTGCCGCCTACACCGACGACAAGATCAAGGTCGCCGACTCGCGGGTGTTCGTCCCGGAGGCCGAGGGCATCGGCATCAAGCACGGCGACGACACGTTCAAGAAGTTCATCAACGACTGGCTGAAGAAGATCCAGGACACCAAGCTCTGGCAGGAGGCGTACAAGGAGACGTTCGGCAAGGCACTGCCGACCGTGCCGGAGCCGCCGAAGATCGGCAGCGTTCCCGGAACCTGACGCGCTTTCCCTGCCCGGGGCGTGCCCCGGGCGCACCTCCTCCTTCTTGACAGGGCGTAATGAGTCAACTGACCGAGTCCCTCGGTGATTTCGGCGACGGCCTGCTGACCACCGTGGAACTGGCCGGCGCCTCCTTCCTCGGCGCCGTCGTGGTGGCCCTCGTGGTGGTCACCTGCCGGATCGTCCCGGTGCGGCCGTTGCGCCTGTTCGGCACCGCGTACGTGGAACTGTTCCAAAGCATCCCCTTGCTGCTCTGGCTGGCGCTGGTGTTCTTCGCGCTGCCGGAGATCGGCGTCGAGTTCAGCGGCTTCGCGAGCGTGGTGCTGGCTTCTTCGCTGTACCAAGGCTCCTACTACGCCGAGGCCATCCGCACCGGCGTGAACTCGGTGTCGAAGGGGCAGGCGGAAGCCGCGCGCGCACTGGGCATGAGCACCCGGCAGCTGCTCACCACCATCGTGCTGCCGCAGGCGTTCCGCACGACCGTCCAGCCGCTGACGAACGTCACCATCACGCTCGTGCTGGAGACCGCGCTCGCCGCGACGGTGGGTCTGCTCGACCTGACCGAGGCGGCGAACCGGATCAACTTCCGCACCGCGGAGCCGATTCTCGTCTACACCGGCGCCGGGCTCTGCTACGCGGCGATGGCGGTGGTGATCTCCACGATCGGCGGCAGGCTGGAGCGGAAGATGGTGATCCACCGATGAGTTCCAGTGATTTCCTCTTCGACGTCCCGGGTCCCCGTGCGAAGCGGCGGATCAGGATCGCCACCGTCGCTTCGGTTCTCGTCGGCGCCGCACTGCTCGTGCTGGCGCTCGTGCAGTTCGGGAGTCACGGCCAGCTCGCGTTCGGCCGGTGGCGCCCGCTCGGCACCTGGCCGATCATCAGCTACCTCCTGCAGGGCCTCGGCGGCACCGCGCTCGCCGCGGCACTGTCCACTGTGCTCGCCGGCGCGCTCGGCCTGCTGCTGGCGTTCGCCAGGGTGTCCGGGCCGCGCCCGGTCGCCTTCCTCGCCAGGGCGTACATGGAAGTGATCCGGGTGCTCCCCGGACTGCTGCTGATCTACGTGGTGCTGTTCGCGCTGCCGCCGCTCGGGCTGGAGATGTCTCCACTGTGGATGGTCGTCACCGCGATCACGGTGTACCGGGCGACCCAGTTCGGCGAGATCTTCCGCAGCGGCATCCTTTCGCTCGACCGCGGCCAGGGCGAGGCGGCGCTCGCGCTCGGGATGAGCAAGTCGGGCGCCATGCGGCACGTGATCTTCCCGCAGGCGCTGCGGCGCGTGACGCCGTCACTGGTCGGGCAGCTCGCCGGGATCGTCAAGGACACCGCGTTCGGCTACCTGGTCAGCTACGCGGACCTGCTCTTCCTCGGCAAGACGCTGTCCAACTACAACCACCTGCTGATCCAGACCTACCTGGTGATCGCGCTCGTCTACTTCCTGGTCAACTTCGGGCTTTCCCGGCTCGCGCGGTGGCTGGAAGCGCGGGAACGCCGCAGCGGCCGCTCCGCGGTGCTCGCGACCGACCCGGACGAGGATCTCGTGGTGCCGCCGGTGCCGGGTGCCGAGCACGAGCCGGAGGCGGAGCTGGCCGCGGCCGACGCCGCCGAATGGGAGCTCGCCGAAGAGGTCGAACGACTCGACGAGATCCCCCAGCGCACCAAGCTGGACGGACGTTAGCCCCGCGCTTCACGCGGCGTCGGATTCCCCGGGCTCCTTCGGGGAATCCGACGCCGGCGAGCCGGTGCCCGCTTCCCGTGCCCAGCCCTGGCTAGGCGGTCAGGGCAGCCCAGCGGCGGACGGCCGCCACGTCGACGGGTTCGTCCCAGCCCGCGGTGCGGACCCCGCTGCCGACGTGGAACGCGTCGAGACCGGCCTCGCGCAGCGCGGGGATCTGTTCGGCGCGCAGGCCCCCGCCGACGAGCACTCGCGGGCCCGCCTCGCGGACGGCGAGCTTGCGCAGCAGGTCGGCCCCCGCCGCGACACCGCTCGCGTGCCCCGCGGTCAGCACCGTGTCGCAGCCGAGGTCGACCAGTGCGGCGTGCGCGGCCAGCACGTCGCGCGCGTGGTCGACCGCGCGGTGGAAGGTCCACTTGAGCCCGGCCAGCTCATCGGCCAGCGCGCGGCACGCGCCGACGTCGATCGCGCCGTCTTCGGTCAGGAACCCGAAGACGAACTCGCGGGCGCCCGCGTCGGCGAGGCGTTTCGCGGTGTCCGTCAGGGTCGCGAGGTCCCGCGGCCGGAACGAAGCGCCATCACGCAGCATCACGCGCACCGGCAGATCCGTCGCCGCGAGCACGGCTTCGACCACCGAGTCCGGCGGGGTCAGCCCATCGCTGGCCATGTCGGTGACGAGCTCGAGCCGATCCGCACCGCCTGCTTCGGCGTGCTCGGCGTCGCGCGGTCCGAGCGCGATCACCTCCAGCAGCGTGGCCTTCGCGCCCTGCGTCATTCGCGCTCCGTTTCCGTCCTGGCGTGCCTGCCACGCCTGGTGCCATTCTGCAGGCTCGCCATCCGGACCCGCACCGCGTCCGCCGCGCGGGAAACCACCGGCTTGTCGTCCGAATCGCGGTACTCCGCGTAGTCGTCGGCGTCCGGCCAGCGGGGTTCCGGCTCGGGCGCGTGCCTCGGCGACGGCGGTTCTTCGGCCCGGCGGCGCGCGTGATCGGCGTGCACGCGGGGTTCCGGCGGGAAGTCCTGGGCCGGCCGCGACCGCTCCGGCCATTGGGGCTCCGGCCACTGGGG
This sequence comes from Amycolatopsis minnesotensis, assembly GCF_039529815.1. Lineage (NCBI taxonomy): Bacteria > Bacillati > Actinomycetota > Actinomycetes > Pseudonocardiales > Pseudonocardiaceae > Amycolatopsis > Amycolatopsis minnesotensis. The sequence continues at coordinate 87,434 of NZ_BAAANN010000002.1, forward strand.
CTCCTGCCATTGGGGCTCGGACGCGGGCGGTTCGAGCGCGAGCGGGTCGGTGGGGACCGGCTCGGTCAGCACGGGCCCGGTGGTGGCCTCCTCCAGGGCGGGCTCGGTCCAGGCGGGACCGGGCCAGTCCGGTTCCGGCTCGGGCTTCCGGGGCTCCGGCCACCGCGGCTCCGGCCAGTCCGGCTCCGGTTCCGGTTCGCTCGGCCGCCCGATCGGTTCGCGGCCGGGCTCCTCCGGCCACGCCGGTACCGGCTCCGGCCAGGCGACCTCCGGCCAGTCGACGGCGCCCTCGGCCGGGGGCGCCGGCCACGCCCCCGGACGCGGTTCGGGCACGGGTTCCGGCGCGGGCTCCCGCTCCGGCACGGGTTCGGGCTCCGGCTCCCACAGGCCCCAGCTCGGCGCCGGTTCCGGACCGGCGACCGGCAGATCGGGCACGCGCTGCTCGGCGGCGGCGAACCACTGCTCGAGCAGGTCCTGGTAGGCGGGCATCCGCTCGGTCGGCTCATCGGGGTCGTACTGGTGCGGCTCGGCGTCCGGCCACGACGGCGCCTGCTCCTCCTCCACCGGTGCCCTGCGGGGCGGCAGCGGCTCGCTGAACACGGGCAGCGACGGCAGGTCCTGGGGCATCGGGAGCCCGGCCGGCGCGTCCGGGGTCAGCACGGTCGACACCGCGACGGGCTCCGGCGCCGCCAGCTCCGGCGACGGCAGCCCCGCGGCGGGCATGCCGATCAGCAGCGACGGCGGCACGATCACGGTCGCGGCCAGCCCGCCGCCGTCGGCGGCCGCGAGCCGGACGGTGATCTTGTGCCGCTTCGCGAGCTGCGACACCACGTACAGGCCCATCCGCCGGGACACCTCGACGTCCACTTCGGGCGGTTCGGCGAGCCTGGCGTTGGCGCGCGCGATCTCCGGGTCCGGCATGCCCGCGCCGCGGTCGGTGATGAGCACGTGCCACGACCCGTCCGGCGCGATCGTGCCGTACACCGTGACAACGGTGTCCTCGCCCGAATACAGCGTCGCGTTTTCGAGCAGTTCGGATATCACGTGCACGAGATCGCTCGCCGGTTCGCCGCGGACCTGGAGATCCGGCACGCCGAGCAGTTCGATGCGCTGGTAGTGCTCGACCTCGGACAGCGCGGCGCCGACGATCTCCTCGGCGGCGACCGGGCCCGGCGCGATGCGGTCGAGCTCGGTGCCGGAGAGCACCAGCAGGTTTTCGCTGTTGCGGCGCATCCTGGTCGCGAGGTGGTCGAGTTCGAACAGGCCGCCGAGGGTGTCGGCGTCCTGTTCATCCGCTTCCATCCGGTCGAGCACCGAAAGCTGGCGCTCGACGAGGTTTTGGCTTCGCCGCGAGAGGTTCACGAACATCGAATTGACGTTTTCGCGCAGCAGCGCCTGTTCACCCGCGAGCCGGACCGCTTCCCCGTGCACGGCGTCGAACGCGCGCGCCACCTGTCCCAGCTCCTCGCGGGTGAACACCGGAACCGGCGCCACGCCACGGTTTCGCGCGCCTTCGGGGCGCGGGTCGGCGAGGATGTCCTGCACCGCCTCCGGCAGCCGGTGCTCGGCGACTTCGAGCGCGCTGCCCCGCAGGACGCGCAGGGGGCGCAGCAGCGAACGCGCGATGATCACGGCGAGCGCGGCGGCGAGCAGGAGCGCGCCCAGCACGACCCCGCCGTCCACCAGCGCCGAAGTGCGCGCCTGCGCGGCGAGGGTGTCGGTGTGCGCCTGCGTCTGCGCTTGCATCGCGTCGGCGACCTTGCGCGCCAGGTTGACGGTGTAGGTGGCCGCGGTGTCCCAGCGCGCCGGGTCGAGACCGGCCAGCCCCTGGTCGTTCTGCGTGCGGGTGAGCGCCGACTCGACCATGTCGTTGCCGATGTCGACGATCAGCCCGATCACCGTGTCGTCGTACATCCGCTGCTGGTCCGGGCTGGCGAACTTGCGGAAGTCGTTGCGCGCGGCGGAAAGTTCCGCGTCGGCGCCGAGCAGCGCCCTGGTGCCCTCCGGTGAGAGCGCGCCCTGCTCGAGCGCCTGCGCGAGCACCGCGCGCTTGATCGACATCTGGTCCTTCACGCGCGCCAGCGCGTTGGCGGCCAGCCGGAGCCGCGCCAGGTCCGGATCTGTAATCCCGGTGACAGCTTGATCGTTCATGTCGAGCAGACCGGAGATCAGCTCGCTGTAGGAGCGCAGCACGGCGTCGGCGGGGTAGGCCGAGTGCTCGCCGGCGAACCGGAGTCCGGTCAGCACCCCGAGCCGGGATTCCGTCTGCCGCAACGCGGTTACCGCCTGCGACGGCAGTTTTGGCGCCTGCGCGCCGATTTCCTTGGAGAACGCGGCCGAAGCGGCGTCCACCCGGTCACGCTGCGCGTGCAGTTCGCCCGGGTCGGCTTTCCGTCCACCCGCGACGAACCGGACCGTCAGGTCCCGTTCGCGCTGGAGCTGGTGCACGACCTCGGCGGTGGTCCCGTCGACCCTGCCCCGCGCGGCCAGCTCGGCGAGCTGGTCGGCGTGGTCGAGGTCCTGTTTGGCGTGCAGCCCGGCGAGCACGACGACGGTGACCGCGGGAATGAGCAGCACGGCAAGGAGTTTCGTGCGCAGGCGCCAGTTGCGCAGGCGCCACCGCCCACCTGCTCCGGCAACTGCACTTGCATCGTGCGACGCGTCCGACATCTCGTCGTCGCGGGGACGACTACGCCGACGGGCCACAGACTTCCTTCTCCAAACACGGTGCGAGCACGATTGAGCGCGCTCCGAAACCTACTGGAGGGTAGCGATATCTGGCATCATGCGGAAGTCGCCCACCCTGGCGCGGCACCCGGCGATGGTATTGGCACCGCCCCCTAAGCTCCAGCACCGGCCCGGAATATCCCGCGATACAAGAGGATTTCATGCGCGCAGTCACGGCAACGCTCGTGCTCGCACTGGTGGTGGTGAGCGGATGCGGCATGTTTTCCGGCGGTGGCGGTGAGAACAAGATCACTCCGGAACGCACCACCTTGCGTGTCGGGGTGGGTAACGGGATCGACACCGCCCCGTTGCGCATGGCGGTCGCCGACGGCGCGTTCGCCCGCGCCGGGCTCCGCGTCGACCTCGTCGAGGAGCCGGATCAGGACAGGGCGCTTTCCCGCCTGGCTTCCGGAGATCTCGACGTCGCGTTCGCCAGTGACGTCGCGCTGTTCAAGGCGGCCGCCGCGGGCACCGCGTTCCAGCTCCAGGGCGAGGCCTACACGTCGTCGCAGTACACGATGGCGCTGGTGACGCTGCCGGATTCGAAGTACACCGACCCCACCAAGAAGAAGACGACGACGGTCGCCGTGAACATGCTCGACGACCTCGGCACGCTCACGACGCGCTCGATGCTCGCGGCGTCCGGGGTGAACCCGGAGAAGGTCAAGTTCATCGTCCGATCGTTCGACGAGATGCCGGACGCGTTGCGAGCGGGCGACGCCGACGCGGCGTGGATGACCGAACCGTTCATCACCAAGGCCGCCGAACAGCTCGGCGCCAAGATCGTGGTGGACAGCGCGCGCGGCGCCACGATCGACTTCCCGTTGTCCGCGTACGCCTCCAGCGGGCTGTTCGCGCAGTCGAACCCGAGGACGCTCTCGGTGTTCCGCTCCGCGCTCGGCGCGGCGCAGCAGCGCGGCGACGACCAGGGCGCCATCCGCCAGGCGCTGCCCCGCGTCGCCGGGATCGACCAGACGACCGCGGCACTGGTGGCGCTCGGCTCGTACCCGACCTCGCTCAACGGCGTGCGGCTGCAGCGCGTCGCCGACCTGATGCACAGCTCGGGGATGCTCGCCAACCGGCTCGACGTCCAAGCACTGCTCCCGAAGGGCGATCTCCCGTAGCGGGCGGCGCGAACTTCGGGGCCCTGGGGAGCTTCCGGCAGGCGGCGGCGCGCAGTTAGCGGGCTAAACGCTGCGGTTCACCCGCCGAGCCCGGCGGCGCTGAGACCACCCGCCAGCAGCGCGAACCCGTGCTCGGCGGCTTCGACGGCGTGCGGGTACCGGTCGTCGGCGCGCTCCCCCGCGCGCATCAGCGCGGCGTTGGTGCTCTGCAGGGTCCACAGCACACTGATGATCTGCGGGGCGGCCAGCTCGGCGGTGAGCGCCGGGCTGCCCGCCGTGTCGCGGAGCGCGTCGGCGAGCGCTTGCGTGGCGTTGACGTTGTACTGCTGCATGCGCGCGGCGAGCGCGGGGGTGCCGCCGACCATGCGGTAGAGCGCGAGGATGTCGGGCCGGTCGTTGAGGCCGGTGATGGGGTCATGCCGGCTTAGCCCGTCGAGGAAGTGCTCACGGAGTGCGCGGAGCGGGGACACGCCGTCCTGTCTCGCGGCGACCACCCTGCCCGCCTCCGTCTCGTGATCGGCGAACCGGTGCACCACGAGGTCTTCCTTCTTCGGGAAGTAGGTGAACAGGGTCCGGCGGGACACCTCGGCCCTGTCCGCGACCTCGGCGACCGGCACCTGGTCGAACCCCTTCTCCAGGAAGAGCGCGATCGCGGCCTCGGAGATCGTCTCCCTGGTGCGCCGCTTCTTCCGCTCTCGAAGGCCCTCTTGCTCGTTCACGAAAAAGCACTCTAGCAATCTCCTGCACTCGGAGCTATATTGCACTCAGGCTACTTTTGCACTGAGGAGAGAAAATGGCTGACGTGGTGATCATCGGAGCGGGTCCCGCCGGGCTCGCGCTCGCGTACGAACTGGCGCTCGCCGATGTGGACGCGGTGGTGCTCGAACAACGCGAGGAGCGGCTCGAACAGATCAAGGGCGGCACGATGCAGCCGCGCACCATCGAGCTGTTCGACCTGCGCGGGCTTGTCGAACCGCTGAGCGAGCACGCCTTCGAGCGAGAACGGGTCGGCGGGCATTTCGGCGGGCTGCCGGTCCCGCTCGACTGCTCCGGCTGGAACACCCGCCACCCGACACCGGTGGGCCTTCCCCAGTGGACGATCGAGAAGGTCCTCGAAGAGCACGCGACCGCGCTCGGGGCACGGGTACTGCGGGGCAGGGCGGTCACCGCCGTCGAGCAGGACGAGTCGTCGGTCACCGTGCACGCCGGCGGCGAAACCTTCGAGGCCCGCTACGTCGTCGCCTGCGACGGCGCGCGCAGCACCGTCCGCAAGTTCCTCGGGCTGCCGTTCCCCGGCCGCGACGGCACCTTCACGGGCACCCTCACCGACATCACGCTCACGTCGACCTCGGACCTGGTGCCGAAGCGCGCCGGGCACTTCAGCGATCTGATGCGGTCGGCGAACGGGTACTGGGCGATGCTCGTGCCGGTCGGCGGTGACCTGTACCGGCTGACGGCCGGCGTGACCGGCGAGCAGGCCGAGCGGGACTCGCCGGTCACCGAAGCCGAGGTCGCGAAGGCCCTCACGGCCGTCTACGGGGAGGAGACGCGGCTCGGGCGGATCCTGCACGCGTCGCGGTTCAGCGACGCGACGCGCCAGCTCGAGCGCTACCGGCACGGGCGGATCCTGTTCGCGGGCGACGCGGCGCACATCCACCCGCCGTACGGCGGGCAGGGGCTCAACCTCGGCGTCCAGGACGCGATGAACCTCGGCTGGAAGCTCGCGTCGACCGTGCACGGCCACACCGGCGAGAGCCTGCTCGACACCTACCACGACGAACGGCACCCGCCCGCCGCGAGCGTGCTGCGCCACACCGCGGCCCAGCGCGTGCTGGCCGACCCCAAGCCGGGCGAGGACGTCACCGCGCTGCGCGACGTCCTGACCGACCTGCTGCGGGTGCCCGAGGCCAACCACCGGATGGCGGGCCTGATGTCCGGCCTCGCGCTGCGGTACGACCTCGGCGGCGGGCACCCGCTCGTCGGGCACCGGATCCCCGACGCCGACCTGGTGACCGCGAACGGCCGGACCAGGGTGGCGGAGCTGTTCCGGGCCGGGCGCGCGGTGCTGCTCGACCTCTCGGGTGACTCCGGTGCCGAGCCGCTGGCGCACCCCACCGTCGACGTTTTGCCCGCGAAATGCGCCGAAGACCTCGGCGCGACCAGGGTGTTGATCCGGCCGGACGGGTACGTGTGCTGGGCGGGCGACGGGGATCCGGCCGCGGCGGCCGAGCGCTGGTTCGGGCACCCGGACCGGTTCTGTCGTGGGAGGAACGTATAAAGGAAGTCGTGACCGATGGCCCCCTGATCGTCCAGTCCGACAAGACCGTCCTGCTCGAGGTCGACCACGCGATGGCGGATGACGCGCGGATCGCCATCGCCCCGTTCGCCGAGCTCGAGCGCGCGCCGGAGCACATGCACACCTACCGCGTCACGCCGCTGGCGCTGTGGAACGCGCGCGCCGCCGGGCACGATGCCGAGCAGGTGGTCGACGCGCTGACCACCTACTCGCGCTTCCCGGTGCCCCAGCCGCTGCTGATCGACATCGTGGACACGATGGGCCGGTTCGGCAGGCTCCAGATCGCCAACCACCCCGCGCACGGGCTGGTGATGTCGACGACCGACCGCGCGGTGCTCGAAGAGATCCTGCGGCACAAGAAGATCAGCCCGATGCTGGGTGCGCGGATCGACCCCGACACGGTGCTCGTGCACCCGTCCGAGCGGGGGCGGCTCAAGCAGGCGCTGCTCAAGGTCGGCTGGCCGGCGGAGGACCTCGCGGGCTACGTCGACGGCGAGGCGCACCCGATCGAGCTGGACGAGAGCGACTGGTCGCTGCGCGAGTACCAGCGCCAGGCCGCGCAGGCGTTCTGGGCAGGCGGCTCCGGGGTCGTGGTGCTGCCGTGCGGTGCGGGCAAGACGATGGTCGGCGCGGCGGCGATGGCCGAGGCGAAGGCGACCACGCTGATCCTGGTGACGAACACCGTCGCGGGGCGGCAGTGGAAGCGCGAGCTGATCGCCCGCACTTCGCTGACCGAGGAGGAGATCGGCGAGTACTCGGGTGAGAAGAAGGAGGTCCGCCCGGTCACCATCGCGACCTACCAGGTGGTCACCCGCAAGACCAAGGGCGAATACCGGCACCTGGAGCTGTTCGACTCGCGGGACTGGGGCCTGGTCGTCTACGACGAGGTGCACCTGCTGCCCGCGCCGGTGTTCCGGATGACCGCGGATCTGCAGTCGCGGCGCAGGCTCGGGCTCACCGCGACGCTGGTGCGGGAGGACGGCCGCGAGGGCGACGTGTTCTCCCTGATCGGCCCGAAGCGGTTCGACGTGCCGTGGCGCGACATCGAGGCGCAGGGCTGGATCGCGCCCGCGGTGTGCACCGAGGTGCGGGTGACGCTGACCGACGCCGAGCGCCTCGGCTACGCCACCGCCGAAGCGGAGGAGCGCTACAAGCTCGCCGCGACCGCGAACACCAAGACCGCCGTGATCAAGTCCATTGTGGACAAGCACCGGGGCGAGCCGACCCTGGTCATCGGCGCCTACCTCGACCAGCTCGAAATGCTCGGCGACGAGCTGGACGCGCCGGTGATCCAGGGCGCCACCCGGAACAAGGAGCGCGAGAAGCTGTTCGACGAGTTCCGCCGCGGCGAGATCAGCACGCTCGTCGTGTCGAAGGTCGCGAACTTCTCGATCGACCTCCCCGAAGCCTCCGTCGCGATCCAGATCTCCGGCACCTTCGGCTCGCGGCAGGAAGAGGCGCAACGGCTCGGCAGGCTGCTGCGCCCGAAGGGCGACGGACGGCAGGCGCACTTCTACTCCGTCGTCTCGCGCGACACCGTGGACACCGAATACGCGGCGCACCGCCAGCGCTTCCTCGCCGAACAGGGCTACGCCTACCACATCATCGACGCCGAGGACCTGCTCCGCCCGCTCTAGCACTCCACAATGGTCTCCCCGGTCTCCCCGGCCTTCCCGGTCTCCCCGGTCTGGCCGAGCCGGGTCCGCGCCGACACGGAGCCGATCCGCGCCGGCCGCCTGAACGATCGACCCCCATCCGGGGGAGGCAAGCCCCTCGAAACTGTCGTACCATCGAACTAGTGTTCGAACGGACCGACCTGGACACGACCTGGAGGGGTTCACATGACCATCGCGCCGTTCCCGCCGCCGGCCCGCTCGCGCGAGCTGGACATGCCGCCGGGGCGCTGGCACGGGCGGCTGTGGGTGTCGGACGGCCCGCTCACCGACCCCGGCTACTTCCGGACCCGCGTGGCCGATTTCGAGCGCACCATGCTCTGGCCCGTCCTCATCCCGCACGACCTGCGCTTCGCGGTCAACGGCGAGGACTGGATCGACGACCGGGGCCGCCTCGCGCCCGCCGCCGACAGGATCGACGCGGTGGACCCGGAGCTGGTCCTCTCCCGCTGGTGGGACCCGAGCTGCTGCGGCCGCCGCGACTGCCTGCGCCCGTTCGGCGCGGCCTTCCCCGGCCTGGCCAGGCGGACCGCCCGCGGGGTCGACCCGCTCGCCGAAGCGGGCAACACCGGCTCGGTGCTCGCCGCGCGCGGGCACTACCGCCTCGGCCTGGTGGAAACCGAGCGGCCCGCGGACATCCCGGCACTGCTGGGCTGGACCGGGATGATCAAGTCCACCGACGACGTCGCCGCCCTGTCGGCCATCCTGCGCACCTGGGAAGAGCGCTTCGGCGCGACCCTGATCGTGCTCGGCTTCGACGCGCTGGAACTCTCGGTCGCCGCGCCGCCGAAGAACCAGAGCCGCGCGCTCGCCGTCGCCGCCGAACACCGCGCGTTCAGCCTTCGCAGCTTCACCGGCCAGCACAGCGATCTGCGCGAGTTCGCCTCGGCACTGGTGCACAACCGGCACTGGCGGTTTTCCTGGGACTGAACCGTCGGCTTCAGCACGATTTCCCGCTCCGTATCCCCGGTCAAGCGCTGCGTACCGCTTTCGCTTGCGGGAGCGGGGGATTCCCGTGCCCGTGAGGTTTTCGACCGCCCCACGGCCGAGTTCCGGGCGCGGCCGGTGAAGGACGCGCGTTTACTCCCGCGATCGCCTGGATAACCCTCCGGCCGGAGCAGGCTTTCGCGGGAGGTGCGTCATCGGCGGGATCAGGATCGGCACGTCCGGCTGGAACTACCCGCCGTGGCGCGGTGTCTTCTACCCGAAGGGCCTGCCGCGGCGCCGGGAACTCGAATACCTTTCCCGGCAGGTGAACACGGTCGAGCTGAACGGCTCGTTCTACTCGCTGCAACGGCCGGAGCGGTACCGGGGATGGTTCGACGACACCCCGGACGACTTCGTGTTCGCGGTGAAGGGCGGCCGGTTCATCACGCACATGAAGCAGCTGCGCGACGTCGAGACCCCGCTCGCGAACTTCTTCGCCTCCGGGGTGCTGGCGCTCGGGCACAAGCTCGGGCCGTTCCTGTGGCAGCTCCCGCCGAGGATGTCGTTCGACGCGGACCGGCTGTCCGCTTTCTTCGATCTGCTCCCCCGCACCACCAGGGCGGCGGCCGCGCTCGCGAAGAAGCACGACGGCAAGCTCAAGGGCGATCCGCACACGAAACCGGGGACCCAGCGGGATCTCCGGCACGCGGTCGAAGTGCGGCATCCCAGTTTCGACACCGGCGAGTGCGTGAAACTGCTGCGCGATCACGACATCGCGCTCGTCGCCGCCGACTCCGCCGGGAACTGGCCCAGCATCGACGAGAAGACGGCCGGCTTCGGCTACGCCCGCCTGCACGGTGACGAAGAGCTGTACGCCAGCGGGTACACCGACGCCGCGCTGGACCGCTGGGCCGAGACGATCCGGAGCTGGCGAAAGGCGCATCGCGACGCCTTCGTGTACTTCGACAACGACATCAAGGTCAAAGCCCCCGGTGACGCCCACACGCTGGCCGGCAAGCTCGGCGTGCGGATCGACGACATTTAGCCCGCTGAACGCACCAAGACACGAAGAAGGCCGCCTTCCCGGCCGGGGGCAGACGGCGGGGGAAGGCGGCCACGCTCACCGCGTCAGGCGCTGCGTGCCTGCGCGCGATGCTTGCCTTCGGCGAACTCCTCGACGAGCTTGTCGCAGAACGCGGGAAGGTCGTCGGGGTTGCGGCTGGTGACCAGGCCCGCGTCGACCACGACCTGTTCGTCGACCCACTCGGCACCCGCGTTGCGCAGGTCCGTCCGCAGGCTGGGCCACGAGGTGACCCGGCGCCCGCGCAGCACATCGGCTTCGATCAGCGTCCACGGCGCGTGGCAGATCGCGGCGACCGGCTTCTGCTGCGCGAAGAACTCGCCGACGAAGCGGACCGCGTCGGGCACGGTGCGGAGGTAGTCAGGGTTCGCGACGCCGCCGGGCAGCACGAGCGCGTCGTAGTCGCCCGGCGCGACCTCCGTGATCACCTTGTCGACCTTGAACTTGTCCGCCTTGTCGAGGTGGTCGAAGGCCTGCACGGTGCCGGGCGCGGTCGACACCAGTTCCGGCTGCCCGCCCGCCTTCTCGACGGCGTTCCACGGTTCGGTCAGCTCGACCTGCTCGATCCCCTCCGGGGCGACCAGGAAGGCGACGCGAAGTCCGGTCAACGTGTCGGGCACTGGTGAACTCCTTTCTCCGTTGGCTCACCGGAGAACTACCCGCCGTACCGCGGTGCCCAAACATCGCGACGGCCTACGCTGTCGCGGGTGGACGTCTACGCGATCAGCCTGCACAACCGGTTCCGCGGTATCACCGTGCGTGAGGGCGTGCTGCTCCGGGGCGAGGCGGGCTGGGGCGAGTTCTGCCCGTTCGCCGACTACGCGGACGACGAATGCGTGCCGTGGCTCGCGTCGGCGTCCGAAGCCGCGAACGACGGCTGGCCGGCACCGGTGCGGGAGCGGGTCGAGGTCAACACGACGGTGCCCGTGGTGCCCCCGGAGCGGGCGTACGAGCTGGTCGCCGCGTCGGGCTGCCGGACGGCGAAGGTCAAGGTCGCCGACCCGCGCGCACCGCTGGCGGGCGACTGCGAGCGGGTGGCCGCGGTGCGCGACGCGCTGGGCCCCGGCGGCGCGATCAGGGTGGACGCGAACACCGCGTGGGACGTCGACACCGCGGTGGGCGCGATCAAGGACCTCGACCGCGCGGCGGGCGGGCTCGAGTACGTGGAGCAGCCGTGCCCGTCGATCGGGGAACTGGCCGCGGTGCGCCGCCGCGTCGACGTGCGGATCGCCGCGGACGAGTCGATCCGGCGCGCGGAGGACCCGATGAAGGTGGCGGTGGCGGGCGCCGCGGACATCGCGGTGCTGAAAGTGGCCCCGCTCGGCGGGGTGCGCCGGGCGCTCGAAGTCGCCGAAGCGTGCGGCCTGCCGTGCGTGGTGTCCTCGGCGGTCGAGAGCAGCGTCGGCCTCGCCGCCGGTCTCGCGCTGGCAGGCGCCTTGCCGTCACTCGACTTCGCCTGCGGGCTCGGCACGCTTTCCTTGCTGCGCGGCGATGTCAGCACCGAATCACTGTCCCCTGTGGACGGATACCTGCCGGTGCCGCGCGTCGCGCCGGAACCCGATCTCCTCGGCGACGTGCGCGCGGACGACAAGGTCCGCACCTGGTGGCTCGACCGCCTCGGCCGGGTCTCGTCCCTTTAGGACGCGTCAACGGCCGGCCCACGGCAAGCCTGGCGATGCCAAGCCAGGTGGTCTGATCCGTTTCCGCCATCGCTTCGAGCCGCACGTCGACGTCGTGGGGCAGCTCGCCAAGTGTCCGCGAGGCGGCGAACGCCCTGCCGATCCCGTGTGTCACCCGAGCCACGGCTTCGCGAACGCGGCGTAGGTGCCGTCGTTCAGCGCCAGGTGCAGCCACTGGTCCACCCACTGCTGGAACACCACGTCACCACGCGGCAGGAGGTACGCCTTCTCGGCGAAGGTGAACGGCTGATCCGGATGCACCGCGCACAGCTCCGGGTGTTGCTTCGCCTGCCACTTCGTCTCGGTCGCGTCGGTGATCATCAGCTCCGCGCGGCCCGCGATGACCTCGGCGAAGATCGTGTTGTTGTCCGGGTGCCGCACGATCGTCGCGCGGTGCAGGTTCGCGTCGGCGAACTGCTCGTTGGTGCCGCCGGGGTTGACGATCGCGCGCACGCCGGGCCGGTCGATCTGGCTCAGCGTCTGGAACTTCTCGGCGTTTTCGCAGCGCGTGACGGGCGTCTTGCCGTCACGGACGTAGGGCGCGCTGAAGAAGCCGGTCTTCGCGCGGTCGAGCGTGATGGAGACGCCGCCCATCGCCAGATCGCAGCGGCGGCCCACGTCGTCGGCCACGGTCTTCCAGGTCGTCGGCACGATCGTGAGGCGGACGCCGAGCTTCTTCGCGAAGTCACCGGCCAGGTCGAGGTCGATCCCGCTCCACGCCCCGGTCGCCGGGTCGCGGTAGGTGAAGGGCCGGTAGTCCCCGGTGCTGCACACCTTCACCTCGCCGCGGCGCCGCACCTGGTCGAGCCTGCTCGAAGAGCCGGGGTGCTCGGGCGCCGCGGCCGCGGTCCCGATCCCCAGCACCGCGAGCAGGACCACCGCGAGCGCTTTTCCCGTCATCGCCGTTCACCCTGCCTTCGTCGCCGTACCGGAACGAAGACATGATGCCCGTCAGGCGAACTGGCCGCCCTCCTCGCGCAGCTTCCGGCGCAGGACCTTGCCGTTCCCGTTGCGGGGCAACGCGTCCAGCCAGATCAGGTCGTGGGGCACCTTGTACCAGGACAGGTGCGTCTTGGCCAGCTCGATCAGCGCACCGGCCAGCGACTCGTCGCCGTCCCCGGTGGCGACCACGTAGGCGCGCAGGCTGGTGTCCCCCGCCGGGCGCCGCACCGCGCTGACGGCCGCTTCGAGCACGCGAGGATGGCTTTCGAGCAGCCGCTCGACCTCGCCGGGGACCACGTTCTGCCCGCCGATCACCTCGACGTCGTCGAGGCGGCCGTGCACGTGGATGACGCCGTTTTCGTCGATCGACGCCAGGTCACCGGTCCGGTACCAGGTGTCGGTCCGCTGGTCGGGGCCGAGGCTGCCCTTGGCGACGCCGCGTGTGACGAAGGGTGCCCGGATGTGCAGCTCGCCCCGCTCACCGGAGGGCAGTTCCTGACCGTCGGCACCGATGATCCGCACCGGGTGGCCGCCCCACACGTGCCCGATCGCGGACGGCACGTCGTAATCGACCGGCCGCCCCGCGGCGATCCCGCCGATCTCGGTCGCGCCGTAGGCGTTGATCAGGCGGTCACCGAGGATCGGCACCAGTTTTTCGCGCAACCGCGCGGTGAGCACCTCCCCGGCGCAGGTCGCCTGCCGCAGCTTGCCGAGCACCTCGGCGTGGCCGGGTTCGAGCAGCAGCCGCGCCAGGAAACTGGGCGCGGAGTAGAGGACCGTGACGCCGTGGCGGCGCATCAGGTCGATCACCACGGCCGGGGTCGGCCACCGGCGCGAGAGCACCGAGGCTTGCCCGGCACCGAGCGCGGCGAACAACGAGGACCCCAGCCCGCCGAGGAAGCACATCCTGGACACCGAAAACCCGACGGTCCCCGGCACGCCGGCAGGCCGGGGACCGTCCATTTCGGCGAAGCTGCGGTGGCGGAAGAAGCACAGCTTCGGTGCGCCCGCGGTGCCCGAAGTGAACAGGGCCAGCGCCGGGGCATCCCCGTCGTCGCAGAACGCGGTTTCCGGTGCCGCGGCGACCAGCTTGTCCGCGCCGGTGGTCGGCACCAGCCCGGAGTCGTCGAGCCGGCTCGCCGTTTCCGGGTCGGCCACGGCCAGCGCCGGTTCCGCCGTCCGCACGTCCCTGGCCAGGTCCTCCTCGCTCATCTGGACGTTCACCGGCACCGCGACGAGACCGGCCTGCCAGGCGCCGAGGACGCACCAGACCATCTCGATGCCGTCGGGCAGCGCGAGCAGAACCCGGTCACCTCGCTCCAGCCCGGCGGCCAGGTACCCGCCCGCCACCCGTGCGGCACCCTCGAAAACCTGGGAAAACGTCCACGACCGCTCGTCGGCGATGAACGCGACATTGCCGTCCCAGCCCTGCTCACGGACGTGCTCCCGCATCGACCGCGTCACGTTTTCGGGCATAGCAGCAGAAATCCCCTCCTCGATGACCTCGTACGCGGCCAGCCTCCCAGGCGATCGGCTGACTTACCGCCAACCGCCTCGAAAGCTGCCCGAACCGCCTAAGTTCCTACACCCGGCGACAGGTGAGTCCACAATGGACGTCAGTGGCGGTGCAGGGGCCGTCGGGAACCTCGCACCGTCCTTGAAGGGCGCCTTCGGGGACGACGAACCCGCAGGCGAGGTCACGCTCGCGTTTTGCCGCCGGACAGATCCGCGGGAACCGGGCCGGGGTCCGGCGTGGTTGCGCGCGGCAGCAGGAAAGGCGTGCCGAGGAGCAGGATCCCCGCCACCGCGATGGCCGCGCGCGGGCTGGTGAACTGCGCCAGCAGGCCCCACGACATGGTGAACACGGCGATGCTGAGGCTGCTGGTGATCGACCAGGCGGCGAGCACTCTCGCGTGGCGGGCGGGATCGGTGCTGGTCAGCCGGTAGGCGGCGAAGACGGAGTTGAACATGCTCACGCAGCCGATCAGCCCGAACTCGGTGACCATCACGATCGCGAGCCCGGCCACGCCCGGCTGGACGAACGCGAGCCCGAGTGGCCAGCAGGCGCGGAGCGCGCCGAAGACCCGCAGCACCCTCTGTTCTCCGCGGCGGGAAACGACGCGGCGGGCGAGCCTCGACCCGATCAGGCCGCCGACGCACGGAACGGCGAACGCCAGCCCGTACTCCCAGACCGGGAAACCCAGGTGGGACAGCATCAGCACGGACAACAGCGGCTCTGCGGCCATGATCAGCCCGTTGACCAGCACGGTGTTGAAGAAGAACCGGCGCAGCGCGGGATGGGCGAGGATGTAGCGCCACCCCTCGACGAGGTCGCTCCATCGCCGTGTTCGAGCCGCCTGAGGTGGCCGGGGCCGCTCGGGGTCCCTGATCGCGATGATGCCGAGCGCCGAGAGAAGGTGGCTCATCGCGTCGAGGACAACGGTGGTCACCGGCCCCAGCAGCCCGATGGCGGCGCCACCCAAGGGCGGCCCGATGACCGTCGCCGACCAGGTGGTGGACTCGAACCGGCTGGTGGCCACCAGAAGCCCGCCGGCGGGGACGATGGTCCTGAGGTAGGCGCCGCTGGCGGCGGTGAACGCGATCTTCGCCGCCGCCGTGACGAGGGAGACCACCAGCAGCTGCGCGAAGGACAGCACGCCCAGCCAGTAGGCGGACGGCACGGACGCCAGCACCGCGAACCTGGCCACGTCCGTGGCGATCATGACCGGCCGCTTGGCGCGGAACTCCATCCACGGCCCGAGCGGGACCGCCAGCAGCGCCCCGATCGCGAGCCCGGCTGCCGACAGTGCCGCCACTTCCGCCGAGCCGGCGTTGAGGACCTTGATCGCCACGACCGAGAACGCGCCGAACCCGAGCCCGGTCCCGTAGGCGCTGACCGCGTAGGCGCCCCACAACCACCCGAACGCCCGGCCAAGGCTTGCCCGCTGCCCCATTTTCCGGCCCCCGCTCCACCTGCCCGTTATCAGGGAAATAGAAGCCGATCGACAGCGATCACCACCAACAACGGTTCGATCGGCGTGTCACAACCGTTCGTTGTGGGAGTAGGTTCCGCGTCGTGGATCTCGATGCGGTTCGTACCTTCGTCACCGTCGCCGGGACCGACCAGTTCCAGGCCGCCGCCGACGAGCTGGGGATCAGCCAGCAGGCCGCCTCGAAACGGGTGGCCAACCTGGAGAAGGAACTCGGCGTGCACCTGTTCGCGCGAACCGCGAGGGGCGCCCGCCTCACTGTCGACGGGCAAGCGCTGCTACCCCACGCACGCGAACTCCTCCGCGCCGCCGAACGCGCCACCGCGGCCGTGACCCCGGGGCGCCGGGCCCTGCGGATCGACGTGGTCAGCCGCCGGGTCGCACCCGCGACCATCCTGCATGCCTTCTACCAGCAGCACCCCGGTATCGACCTCGATGTCGTCGCCCTGCTCAACGCTGACGCCGCGTCGGCGCTGGCCGAGGTCGCCGCCGGCACTCTCGACGCCACCTTCAGGTCCCTGCGAACCCTCGAACTCCCGAGCGGGCTGCTGGCTTCGCGCGCCATCGACGAACGGCACGAACTGCTGGTCGGCCCACGGCATCCGCTGGCGAAGGCCAAGACCGTGACGGTGGCCGAACTCGCCGAGCACCCGATCTGGATGCCAGGCCTGGTCGAAACCGAGCCGATCGGCTACTACGACGATCTGGCGAAGGCGTTCGGGCTCACCATCGAGACGGTCGGGCCGGTCTTCGGCATAGAGACGCTCCTCGCCGAGATCGCGGACTCGGACCAGCTCGCCAACCTGGTCGGTGAGGGCTCGCGCTACCTCTGGCCGGAAAGCTACGACCTCCGCCGGATCCCCATCGTCGACCCGGTCCTGGTCTACCCGCTCTCGGTGATCTGGCGAGCGGACAACCCGCACCCCGTGCTCGCGAACTTCCTCGAATACCTGCGAATCAGGTACGAGGCGACCGCGAGCGACGACGTGTGGACGCCGGACTGGGCGCGGTGAAAAGCGCGCCCAGCCCGATCAGGACCACGCCGTCTCGTAGGCCCGCACCAGCCACGCGTTCGCGCGGTCTTCGTCGCCGCGCTCGGGAAGCGACGACGAATCGGAGAGTTTCGCGAGCTTGTTCTCCAGCTCCTTCGCCGCTTGGAGCGCCTCGTCCTTCGTGTGGCGTCCTTGGCGCAGGTCCCGCAGCCAGGTCAGCCACGGCTCGGGGATCGGCAACGTGATCCGGCCCGTCTCCAGCAGCTCCACGCCCTGCACGCCGAGGCGCACCATGTGCATCGCGAACTTCGTGTCGAAGCCGTACTTCTCGATCAGCTCGGGACGGTTCGTGTGCCGACCGCGCAGACCGAGCATCCGGCTCCGCTGCGCGCGCAGGTACCCCTGGAAGCGCTTGCCCGCCACACGGGAGACGATCATCTCCGGGCTCGCGCGGAGCTCGTGGCCCAGTTCGTCGATGCGCACGATCTCCGAGTCGGGCACGAACAGCGGCAGCAGGACCGTGGGGTTGCCCGCGAGCGCCAGCCGGAGCCACTTCCGCAGCGAGTAGACGGTGAGATCGAGATCGCCGGGACCGGAGCGGACGCCTTCGGGCTGGGTGCGGAAGACGTACTGCTCGAACCGGCGCAGCCCGATCACGTACTCGGGCGGCGCGACGCAGATGCCCATCTCGTCGCGGTCGTCCTGCCCTGCCACGGCGGTACCGTGCAGACCCGATCCCACCTGGCAGCGCAGGATCGTGCCGCGCTCCGCGATGGCGGCGAACTCCTGGCTGTCGTGTTTCATGCCCGAAGTTGTACCCGGGGCGGCCGTGTGCGAGCACCTGGTTTTCGGCCCCTCAGGGTCGGGGTTCCGGGTTCGCTCAGGGCTGGACCCCGATGTGCGTTCAGCCCGCTAAACGCACCATGGACACATGACCGGCAACGCGTACTCCCCCGAGACCACCACCAAGAAACTCCGCCGCAGCAGCACCGACAAAATGCTCGCCGGCGTGTGCGGCGGCTGGGCCAAGGTACTGGGCATCGACGCCTCCATCCTGCGCATCCTCTTCGCCGCCGCCGCCATCCTCGGCCTCGGCACCCCAGTCCTGCTCTACGCCATCTGCTGGATCCTCATGCCGGAAGAACACACCGCCTGACCATGACGGGCCCACTGACTGGGCTCGAAAGGCTCTTCAGGACGTCGAGTCATTCCCCGCGAACAAAACGGAGTAGCGGTTCGCGCACAGCCACCGTGCGCATGTCGCGCAGATGTCCCAAGGCGGGAGCGGGGGCTGCTTCCGCGACAGCAGGTTCCTCGGATGTACCGGCGCGTACGGCCAGGTGTGGCCGACCGGCACCAGGAACTCCACACCCGAGTCGTCGATTTCGGCCGCCGGGTACAAATGCGCCAAGAGATCGCTCGCGTACCACCGCATCACCACCCGCAGGCTCGGTGGAGCCCATCGGCTGTCCTCAACCGGACCCGTGCCATCGAAATCTTCGAGATTCCCACGAATACCGCGATACCAGCTCATGACGAACGAGCATCCGGCCGAGAACGGCCGCAACGGGTACGAAAACTACCCCCACTCGAACGGGCTAGGCGGCGAGTCCGACCCGTTCACAAAGGTCGTTCACGTCGGTGCGCAGTCCCGTCGGCGGCCGGTTCCTGAGCCGGACCAGCATCGACCGAGCGAACCCGTTGTAGCGAATGGTCTCCGGTGCGGTTCGTTCGGAAGCGTTCAGCAGAGCCCAGACCGCCGCACCCTCGCCTCGGAGATCATGTCCGCGCGCGACCTCGATCAGGTGGCGGCTTCGCCTCGCCAACGAGGGTATTTCGGCGGCGGCGAAGGAATCCGCAGCGCGCAGTGCCTCACCTGGACGGCGGAGTTCGACCCCGAGGGTCGTCGCGTGCGCTCCCAGCACGGTTTGGGAGAACGAGGATTGCCGGTGCCGGTAATCCGGTCCGAGAACGCGTGCGATTCGATCAGCGCGCTCCCAATGCGCCCACGCGTCACCGTAGCGGCCCCGGCGCGCATGCACGTAAGCGATTTCCGCCTCAAGGGCACCGGTGAGCCCGCGCCAATCCGCCGAACCGTGCTCCAGATAAGGCGCGAGCTGGCCGATCGCGTGCACGGCAAGGTCGATCGCTTCTTCCCAGCGCCCGCCGTCGCGAAGCGCCTGCACCATCGCCCACGCCCCACCGGCGATGACATACGGGTCATCGGCCTCTTCGCCTTCGGTGAGAGCCCGATCGGCGACCATCCACACCAGCTCCGGCGCCGGTTGGTAGGCCACGTAGAAGTCCGTCAGCTGGTAGACGCCCGCGAGCACGCGCCTCGCTTCCCGTCGTTCGGCGGTCCGCAGGACACGCACGGCCGCCTGCGCGTCGCGGATCAGGCCGGGGAGCAGACGCCCCAGTTGTGTCCGGTGGTCCGGGCTGCCGTGGCGCACCTCCCACGCGTGCCGCAGCCGAGCGGAAAGGTGCCCGGCATCGGGCGCGCGTCCGGACGAAATGATCCGGTAGTCGGTAAGCGCCGCTTGGACCTCGGACAGTGCGCTGTGCCGCGCGCCCGCGAAGGTGGCAACGGGGACCGCGTACCCGTTGCCGGTGAGCGTTGCCAGGTCGCCGAGGCCGAGCACGTCGGCGATCCGGAGGAGGACCGGGAGCTTCGGTGCCTGGAGGCGGCCGCTCTCCACGGCCTTGACCCATTCCGCCGATTTGCCGACCAGCCCGCCGAGGACAACGCGGGACATGCCTGCCCGATCGCGGTGCTGCCTGATGCGTCTGCCGATCGACTGCTCGTCACCCGGCTGCGCGATCATCGGATCACCCTCGTCCTGGAGTTCCTCCGCATGCTCGTTCACTGTAGCGACGACGGATGGCTGAACGAGAGCCTCGATCACCCGGCCGCCGCGATCAAGACCGGCTCGGTTCCCCTGAGGCCGCGGTTCCGGGTTCGCTCAGGGCTGGACCCCGATGTGCGTTCAGCCCGCTAAACGCACCATGGACACATGACCGGCAACGCGTACTCCCCCGAGACCACCACCAAGAAACTCCGCCGCAGCAGCACCGACAAAATGCTCGCGGGCGTGTGCGGCGGCTGGGCCAAGGTACTGGGCATCGACGCCTCCATCCTGCGCATCCTCTTCGCCGCCGCCGCCATCCTCGGCCTCGGCACCCCAGTCCTGCTCTACGCCATCTGCTGGATCCTCATGCCGGAAGAACACACCGCCTGATCGCCGTGGGCATCCGCGGAGAACACCGGAGACGACGCGAAAAGGCCCGGGTGCGGAACGCACCCGGGCCTTTCGTCGTACTGGGCTGAACTCAGAAGTCCATGCCACCCATGCCGCCGGACGGGTCGGCCGGAGCGGCCGAGGCCTTCTCCGGCTTGTCCGCGACGACAGCCTCGGTGGTCAGGAACAGCGCCGCGATGGAAGCGGCGTTCTGCAGCGCGGAGCGCGTGACCTTGGTCGGGTCCGGCACGCCGGCGGCGAGCAGGTCCTCGTACTCGCCCGTGGCGGCGTTGAGGCCGTGGCCCTGCGGCAGGCCCTTGACCTTCTCCGCCACGACGCCGCCTTCGAGGCCGGCGTTGACCGCGATCTGCTTGAGCGGAGCCTCGACGGCGACCTTGACGATGTTGGCGCCAGTGGCCTCGTCACCGGTCAGCTTCAGGCCCGCGAACGCGACCTCGGCGGCCTGGATCAGCGCCACGCCGCCACCGGCGACGATGCCCTCTTCCACGGCGGCCTTCGCGTTGCGCACCGCGTCCTCGATGCGGTGCTTGCGCTCCTTCAGCTCGACCTCGGTGGCGGCACCGGCCTTGATGACGGCCACGCCGCCGGCCAGCTTCGCCAGACGCTCCTGGAGCTTCTCGCGGTCGTAGTCGGAGTCCGAGTTCTCGATCTCCGCGCGGATCTGGTTGACCCGGCCCTGGATCTGGTCCGCGTCGCCGGCACCTTCGACGATGGTGGTCTCGTCCTTGGTGATGACGGCCTTGCGGGCCTTGCCCAGCAGCGAGATGTCGGCGTTCTCCAGCTTGAGACCGACGTCCTCGCTGATCACCTGGCCACCGGTCAGGATCGCGATGTCCTGCAGGATGGCCTTGCGGCGGTCACCGAAGCCGGGCGCCTTGACGGCGACGGACTTGAAGGTGCCCTTGAGCTTGTTGACGATGAGGGTGGCCAGCGCCTCGCCCTCGACGTCCTCGGCGATGATCAGCAGCGGCTTGCCGGACTGGATGACCTTCTCCAGCAGCGGCAGCACGTCCTTGACGGTGGAGATCTTGGAGCCGAAGAGCAGGACGTAGGGGTCCTCCAGCTCGGCTTCCTGACGCTCCGGGTCGGTCACGAAGTAACCGGAGATGTAGCCCTTGTCGAAGCGCATGCCCTCGGTGAGCTCGAGCTCGAGGCCGAAGGTGTTGCTCTCCTCGACGGTGACGACGCCTTCCTTGCCGACCTTGTCGAGCGCTTCGGCGATCAGGTCGCCGATGGTGCGGTCGGCGGCCGAGATCGAGGCGGTAGCAGCGATCTGCTCCTTGGTCTCGATCTGCACGGCGGCCTTGTGAAGCTGCTCGGTGATGGCCTCGACGGCCTGCTCGATGCCGCGCTTCAGGCTGATGGGGTCGGCGCCGGCGGCCACGTTGCGGAGACCCTCGCGGACGAGAGCCTGCGCGAGCACGGTGGCGGTGGTGGTGCCGTCACCCGCGACGTCGTCGGTCTTCTTGGCAACTTCCTTGACGAGCTCGGCCCCGATCTTCTCCCACGGGTCTTCGAGCTCGATCTCCTTGGCGATGGAGACGCCGTCGTTGGTGATGGTCGGCGCGCCCCACTTCTTCTCGAGCACGACGTTGCGGCCACGAGGGCCAAGCGTCACCTTGACGGCTTCGGCGAGGGTGTTCAAGCCGCGCTCTAGCCCGCGGCGTGCGTCCTCGTCGAACGCGATCAGTTTGGCCATTGCGGTGTGGTCCTCCGGTATTGGGCGCCGCCGTCAGCCTGTTCGGCGACAGCGGCAGGACACGTCCTCGGCCAGGCTCGGTGCCCGCGACGGACGACTCCGCCACCGGAAAGGTTTCTCCCGGAGGACGCAGCCTCACCGTCCCGACCTTCAGGCGGGCGATCGGTGACCACCCACCTGGCACTCGACGGCGCCGAGTGCCAATGCCGGTTTTAGCACTCTCCCGACCCGAGTGCAAGAAGGCCAGGTCAGGTGGACGGGCGCACCGAGACCGTGCCGGGCGGCGGGGACAGCTGCGATCCCGACGAGGTGCTCGGCTTCGCACCGCCGCTGGGCCCGACCGGGATCTGCGGCGCGGTGGTCTGCGGGGTGGACGGTGTGGCGGGACCCTTGTCCTTGTCGTCACTGTCGTCACTGCCGAAGTAGATGATCGCGAACACGACGGCGGCCACGACCACGACCGCGCCGACGGCGATCCACACCCACTTGGTCGCCTTGCCGACCTTGTCGGTCTTCTTCACCTCGCCGAAGCCCTGCTCCGGCTGTTGCTGCTGCTGGGCGCCGAACCCCGGCGGCGGCCCGTACCCCGGCGGCGACTGACCGGGCCCGCCCTGCTGGGGCCCACCGAAACCGGCCTGCTGGCCCGGCGGCGGCCCCTGGGCGAGGCCGTGCGGCAGTCCTTGCTGCGGGCCCTGCGGTGGCGGTCCCTGCTGGGGAAGGCCCTGCTGGGGAGAACCCTGCGACGGGTAGCCGCCCTGGCGCGGGTAGCCCTGCTGCTGCCCGTACCCCGGCGGCGGGCCCTGCTGCGGATAGCCCTGCGGCCCCTGCTGGCCGGGCGGCGGACCCTGCGGTCCCTGCTGACCGGGTCCACCCGGCCCCTGCTGGCCGTAGCCGGGCTGCTGCCCGTACGGATTGTTCATCTGGCCCCCCTCGGCCCGCGACATCCCGTCCGGCACGGCCGCGACCGCCCCCGCCCGGCCGCCGTGCTGGTCGTGACGGGTTTCCCGCGCGGCGCTGATCGCGCCGCGCGCCGCGGTGACCAGTTCGCCGCAGTTCTCGTACCGGTCGGCCGGGGTCTTCGCCATCCCCTTGCGGATCACGTCGTCGATGCCGGGCGGCAGCGAAACCTGCCTCGACACCGGCGGCGGATCGCCCGCCAGGTGCCCCTTGATGACGGTCTGCACGTCGCCGGAGAACGGGGGGCGCCCGGTGAGGCAGGCGTAGAGCACGCACGCGAGCGCGTACTGGTCGGTCCTGCCGTCGAGCGGTTCGCCGCGGAGGTGCTCCGGCGCGGCGTAGGTCGGCGAGCCGAGGAAGTCGCCGCCGCGCGTGCGATGCCCGGTGGCGCCGCGGCGGGTGAGCCCGAAGTCGGCGACGTAGACGTGTTCGCGGGTCGACTCGCGGCTCGTCACGAGCACGTTCGCGGGCTTGACGTCGAGGTGCACGAGGCCGCGGTGGTGCAGGCTGTCGAGCGCGTCGGCGACCTGGTCGAGCAGGCGCAGCGCGCGGTCGGGGTCCATCGGCGAGTTCGCGATGAGCCCGGCGAGGTCGCCGCCGTCGACCATCCGCATGGCGATGTAGAGCATGCCGTCGAGCTCGCCGAAGTCGTAGAGCGGGACGACGTTGGCGTGGTCGATGGCGGAGGTGTTGCGCGCCTCGTCCACGAAGCGCTCGCGGAACTCGGCGTCGGCGCCGAGATGCTCGCCGATCACCTTCAGCGCCACCTTGCGACCCAGTCGCACGTCGGTGGCCTTGTACGTCACGCTCATGCCGCCCTTGCCGAGCACACCGTCGATGCGGTAGTTGCCCAGCCGGCGACCGGTGAGGTCCCCCGACACATCGCCTGTCACGCAGCGCAGCCTAACGCCCTGCCCGGCGACGCCGCTGGGGGTTCAGCCTTAGGCCCGGTTTCAGACCTTGCGAACGTCGGCCGCCTGGCTGCGCCCGTCGCGGCCGGACTGCACCTCGAACTCGACGCGGTCGCCCTCGTCGAGGGTGCGGAAACCCTCGGACTGGATCGCGGAATAGTGCACGAAGACATCCGGGCCTTCGGTGGATTCGATGAACCCGTAGCCCTTCTCCGCGTTGAACCACTTGACCGTGCCTACAGCCACGGCGTCCTCCTATAGACCGAAGAACACGCCGGCGGGTCAGGGGGCGGGCCGGCGCTTCAAGCTCAGCTCACGCTACCGGATCGGCCGGGGTGTTCAATGGTCAATTCGGCGGCTTCCCCACTCATCCCCTTCGCGCGCGGACGAACACCTGGCCCGGACCCGCGAAGTCCAGCGCGAGCCCTTCTCCGGTGCGCACCGACTGCGGTCCCGACGGGTCGAGCGCGCGCAGGCGGCACTGCACGGTGTCCGGGTAGGCGACCGCGAACCCCGGCGTGACGGTGACGAGTTCGCCGCGTTCGAGGGTCAGCGCGTCGACGGGCCCGGCGCAGGCGAGCACGAGCGGGCCGGTGCCGCTGTAGTGCTCGAGGAACCCGCTGTCGCCGCCGAACAGGGTCTGCAGGCCGTGCCAGCCGTCGTCCCTCCGCACGGTGGACGGCCTGGCGAAGAACGCGTCCTTCGCGACGCACCAGCCCTGCGCCCCGTCGAGTTCGAGCGCGTACACGTCGCCGGAGCCCTGCGGCGCGAGGTCGATCCAGCCGCCCTCGGCCGGCGCGGTGAACACCGAGTACGCGGACTTCGTGCCCGCGCGCGCCCCGCTGCGCGCCGGCTGCGCCTCGGCGACGCCGAAGCTGCTGGCGAGCATGGTGTCCGCGAGCGCCTGCACCGCTTCGCGCGGCTGCAGCCGGATCCTGGCGACGCCGAACGCGGGCGTGTGCCGGGTGTGCACCTCCACGAAAACCGCTCCTCGGAAGTCTTCTAGCGGCTCGGGACCTGGGCGATGACCCATGCGGACAGCGCCGACGGGTTGCGGGTCTGGGTGAGCACCTGGCCCGGCCCGGCGAAGTCGAAGACGAGTCCTTCACCGCTCTTCAGCGACTGGACGATGCCCTGCGAGACCTTGCGGATCTGCTGCTGGACGGTGTCGGCGAAGGCGACGACGTGCCCGGTGTCGATGGTGATCATCTCGCCCGGCTGCAGGTTCACCGTCTCCAGCGCGCCGTAGCAGGCGACGACGAGCGGGCCCTGGCCGGTGGCGTGGGTGAGGAAGCCGCCCTCGCCGCCGAAGAGGTTCTTCATGCCGCCCCAGCGCGTTTCGGTGTGCACGCTGTGCGCGGACGCGATCCAGGAGCCCCGCGTGACGCACCAGCCCTGGCGGCCGTCGAGGTTGAGCACCTGCATGTCGCCGGGCAGGTTGGCGGCGACGTCGACCCAGCCGCCGTTCTGCGGCGCGGTGTAGGTGCTGACGAAGAACGACTCGCCGGACAGGAACGCCCTGCCGAGGCCCTTCATCACGCCGCCCTGCGCCTGCGACTGGACGTGCACGCCGTAGCTGGTCGCGGCCATCGCGCCGGACTCGACCTGGCACGGCTCACCGGGGGCCAGCAGCAGCCTCGCGACCGCGAAGGACGGTTGGTGACGGATCTGCACCTGCATTCGGAAATCCCCCTGTCGAGTAGGACGCGCGACGCGAGCGCAGAGAGTTTCGCACGACCGGCTACGCCAGACGGGTGGCATGCCGGAAAACGTGCGGAGGGGGCAGGATGAGCCGCGTGATCGGAGTAGACGAGTACCGCGCGACGGTGACCACCCTGATCGGCGACGCGACGGCCGCCGTGCTCCCGCTCGCCGCGTGCGACGGGCTGGTGCTGGCCGGCGACGTCCGCGCCGGGGTCTCCTTGCCGCCGTTCGACAACTCCGCGATGGACGGCTACGCGGTGCGGTCGGTGGACGTGGTCGGCGCGAGCCGGGAGCGGCCGGTCGAGCTGCCGGTCACGGCGGACATCCCGGCGGGGCTGGTGGACGTGCCCGCGCTGCTGCCGGGGACCGCGCACCGGATCATGACCGGCGCGCCGGTGCCCGCGGGCGCGGACAGCATCGTGATGGTGGAGAACACCGACGCCGGCTCGTTCGCGCCGGCTCCCCGTGACGTGGTGCGCGTGCACGCGCCGACCGCGCCGGGCACGCATCTGCGCCGCACCGGCGAGGACGTGGTCCGCGGCACGGTCGCGCTGGCGGCGGGCACCGTGCTCGGACCGGCTCAGCTCGGGCTCGCCGCCGCGGTCGGGGTCGCCGAGCTGCGCGTGCGGGTACCGCCGAGGGTGCTCGTGGTGTCCACCGGGTCCGAACTCGTGACGCCGCCGAGCGAGCTGCGGCACGGGCAGATCTACGAGTCGAACAGCGTGATGCTGGCCGCCGCGCTGTCCTCGCTCGGGTGCCGGGTCGAGGTGGTGCGCGCGGTCGTCGACGACGTGGCGGAGTTCCGCGCGGTGCTCGAACCGAAGCTCGCCGCGGCGGACCTGCTGATCACCTCCGGCGGGGTGAGCGCGGGCGCGTACGAGGTGGTGAAGGACGCGCTGACCAGCGCGGGCGTGACGTTCGGGAAGGTCGCGATGCAGCCGGGCGGGCCGCAGGGCTGCGGGCGCTGGAACGGGGTGCCGGTGGTGACGCTGCCGGGCAACCCGGTGAGCGTGCTCGTGTCGTTCGAGGCGTTCCTGCGGCCCGCGCTGCTGACCTCGCTCGGCCATCCCGTGGCGGACCGGCGGCGGGTGCGCGCCCGGCTCACCGAATCGCTGAGCTCACCGAAGGGCAGGCGCCAGTTCAGGCGCGGTTTCTACCGGCACGCCGAGGGCGAGGTCACCGGCGAGGTCGGCCCCCGCGGCGGGCCGGGATCGCATCTCCTCGCCGCCTTCACCCAGGCGAACTGCCTGATCGTGCTCGGCGAGGACGTCACCGAGGCCGCGAAAGGCGACGAGGTCGACGTGCTGCTGCTCTGACGCTCGGTAGCCTGGACCCCATGAACAGCGCGATGGGCATCTTCTCGTGGATCATCTTCGGCGCGCTCGCGGGCTGGGCGGCGAACGTGGTGATCGGCGGCCGCGACCGCCGCCGGGGTTGCCTGTTCAGCGTGCTCGTCGGGGTGCTCGGCGCCGCGCTCGGCGGGTTCGTCTACCGCCTGTCCACCGGCAAGGAGCGCACGTTCGACTTCGACTTCCCGAGCTTCGGGGTCGCCGTGCTCGGCGCCATCCTGCTGCTGGCGATCCTCCGGCTCGTCACGGGTGTGAGCGATCGCCAGCGCGATCGCCGCGATCGTGACCGTTGGTAACGTTTCTCCCACAGGTGGTCACATCCCGCCTCCGACCCTCTAAGCTGTTCCCCTTGCGGCCGCGATACCCGACCGGGTGGGTGCGCCGTCGGGGGGCGCATCCACCCGGTCCTCGCGTCCCCGCTCGATCGCCCGCAACGCCACCGAGCGTTCGGGAAGCGGCGGCAGTGGCGCCGAAACGATCTCGGCGCGCCACGCCGCGAACAGCTCGGCGAGCCGGTCCGTGATCACGTACACCCTGTCCTCCCTGCGACTACTACGGAGTGCATCGGCCGCCGCCACGAGGCGTTAGCCGCAGAACCCCGTTCGAGGGACATCGCACGCGGTGATCATCGCCACCGCGAGGCAACGGCCACAGCGCCCCAGCAACGGCCTCGGACCGGCTTCCCCGCCACGAGCGGTAGCGTGTGCGCCACACGGCCACCACGACAAAATGGGGAATTCCGACCAGATGAGCGCCACCTCGCCCGGTAAGCCGGCGCCAGCGAGCAACCCCATCGCCCACGCCATCGAGCTGGCTCGCGAGACGCTGCCGCCGATGCACCCGGCAGGCCGTCCGTTCGTGCTCGGCGGTGCCGCGGCGGCCTTGCTGCTGCGCCGTTTCTCGAAGCCGCTCGGCACGCTCGGCGCGCTGGCCACCGTCGCGACCGCCGCGTTCTTCCGCGAGCCGCGCCGCGTGCCGCCGTCACGGCCGGGCCTCGCGATCGCCTCCGCGGACGGGCTGGTGTCCCTCATCGAGGACGCCGTGCCGCCGGCCGAACTCGGCCTCCCCGCCGAGCCGCGCACCAGGGTCAGCGTGTTCCTGTCGGTGTTCGACGTGCACGTCCAGCGCACGCCCGCGACCGGTGTGATCGAGAAGATCGCCTACCGGCCGGGGAAGTTCCTCTCCGCCGACCTCGACAAGGCCAGCGACGACAACGAGCGCAACTCGGTGCTGATGCGCACCGAGGACGGCCACGAACTCGTCGTCGTGCAGATCGCCGGGCTGGTCGCGCGCCGGATCGTCTGCCAGGTCTCCGAGGGCGAGCAGGTCGGCGCCGGTGCCACTTACGGCCTGATCCGGTTCGGCTCGCGCGTCGACCTGTACCTCCCGCCGGGCAGCACCGTGCTGGTCCGCAAGGGCCAGCGGACCATCGGCGGCGAAACACCGATCGCCGAACTGCCGGGGCGATCACGATGATGGCGCGGGACACCCCCGGCGTCCGGCTGCTGCCGAACGCGATCACCGTGCTCGCGCTGTGCGCGGGGCTGTCGGCGGTGCAGTTCGCGCTCATCGGCAACTACCAGATGTCGATCGCGTCGATCGGCATCGCGGCGATCCTGGACAGCCTCGACGGCCGCATCGCGCGCCTGCTCGACGCGACCTCCAAGATGGGCGCCGAGCTCGACTCGCTGTCCGACGCCATCTCGTTCGGTGTCGCGCCCGCGCTCGTGCTCTACGTCTGGCACGCCGACGGCGAGCGCATCGGCTGGATCGCGTCGCTGGTGTTCGCGGTGTGCATGGTGCTGCGCCTCGCGCGCTTCAACACCTTCCTCGACGACACCGAGCAGCCGCCGTACGCGGCCGAGTTCTTCGTCGGCGTGCCCGCGCCCGCCGGTGGCCTGCTCGGGCTGCTGCCGCTGATCGTCACGCTCGAGTTCGGCAACGGCTGGTGGTCGGCGCAGTGGTTCACCTGGCTCTGGACGGTCGCCATCGCGGCGCTGCTGATCAGCCGCATCCCCACGCTGTCGCTGAAGACCGTGAAGGCGTCGCCGAAGTTCGTCGCGCCGCTGCTGGTCGGCGTCGGACTGCTGGCCGCGGCGATCATCTCCTACCCGCTGATCGCGCTCGCCGTCGCGCTGGTGCTCTACCTCGCGCACGTGCCGTACTCGGTGTACCGGCACCGCTGGCTGGCGAAACACCCGGAGGCGTGGGACGTCCCGCCGCGCGAGCGCAGGGCGATCCGGCGCTCGCGGGGGCAGCGCAGGCTCGGACTCCGCCGCCCGATCAGCGGCCGGGTCGCCGGTGCGGCGCGCCGCGCCGTGCGGCTGCAGCGCAACGGGCACGGCGGGTACTCGCCCGGCCCCCACCGCGCCGGCCAGAACGGCAGGGCCGACGGTGAGGACGCCGGGCAGCGGCGGCGGAGCTGGCGCCGCATCGGGCTGCGGCAGCGGGGCAACCACTAGGGTGACGGGGTGTCGTCGCCCCAGATCACGCTGACCGTCCGGCTCACGCCTTCCGCACTCGACACCCGGCGCGGGGTCGTTCGCCTGCACCCCGAAGTGCTCGACGCGCTCGGGCTGCGCGAGTGGGACGCGGTCCGGCTCACCGGCGCGCGGTCCAGCGCCGCGCTCGCCGCGCCCGCCACCGACGGCGGCATTCCCGGCATCGTGCTCGCCGACGACGTGACGATGTCCAATCTCGGCGTCAGCGAAGGCTCCGAGATCGTGCTCTCGCCCGCCGAGGTGACGGTGGCGCGCACGGTGACCGTCGCGGGCTCGCGGCTCGCGAGCACTTCCCTTTCGCCGCACACGCTCCGGCTCGCGCTGATCGGCAAGGTGCTCACCGTCGGGGACGCGGTTTCCCTGCTGCCGCAGGATCTCGCGCCGCCTCCCGGCTCGGACGTGATCGGGGTGCGCGGCCAGCTGTCGCGGTCGATCGGCACCACCTGGACCAACGAGCTGCTCACCGTCTCCGCGACCGATCCCGGCGGGGTGGTCGTGGTCGGACCGTCCACTGTGGTCACCTGGCGCGACGGGGCCCGCCCGGCCGCGGCCGGGCCGGAAGCACCGCGTGCCGGGGGCGAGATCGTGGCTTCGACCCGCGCGGTGAGCGGCGGGGACGACTTCATCGACGCCGAAATCATCGAAGACACCGAAGACACCGGAGACACCGCCGCCGAAACCGCGGACGAGGCCGAGGTGCCCGCGATCGCGGACCTCGCCGGTGCGGAATCGGCCGCGCGCAAGCTCATCGAGTGGTTCGACCTCGCCTTCCACCGGCCCGACCTGCTGGCGAAGCTCGGCACCTCCACACGGCTGGGCGTGCTCGTCTCCGGCCCCGAGGGCGCGGGAAAGGCGACGCTGGTGCGCTCGGTCGCCGCGGCCGAGGACGTGCGGGTGATCGCGCTGGCCGCGCCGGGTATCGCCGTGCTGGAGCCGAACGCCGCCGTCGCGAAGGTCCGCGAAACACTGGCGAAGGCCGTGCGGGAACCGGCGGACACCGTCGTCCTGATCACCGACATCGACGCACTGCTCCCGGCGTCGCAGCCGCCACCGGTCGCCACGGTGCTGCTGGAGGAGCTGCGCCGCGCGCTCGGCAACGACGGGCTCGCCGTGGTGGCGACGTCGTCGCGGCCGGAAGGGGTCGACCCGCGGCTGCGCGTCGGCGACCTGCTCGACCGCGAGCTGGCGGTCGCGCTGCCGGACGCCAAGGTGCGCGCCGAGCTGCTGCGCGTGCTGCTCCGGGACGCGCCGCTCGAAGCGGGCGTCGACCTCGCGGTCATCGCCGAGCGGACGCCGGGCTTCGTCGCCGCGGATCTCGTCGCGCTGCGGCGCGACGCGGCACTGCGCGCCGCGCTGCGCCAGCGCGAAGCCGACGAACCCCGGATCTCCCAGCAGGACCTGCTCGACGCGCTCGGCACCGTCCGCCCGATCTCCATGTCCACTTCGGACAATCTCGCCACCGGCGGGCTGACGCTCGACGAGGTCGGCGACATGACCGAGGTGAAGCAGGCGCTCACCGAGGCCGTGCTGTGGCCGCTGCGCTACCCGGACTCGTTCGCGCGCCTCGGCGTCGCGCCGCCGCGCGGGGTGCTGCTCTACGGTCCGCCTGGCGGTGGCAAGACCTATCTGGTCAGGGCGCTCGCCGGGACGGGCGCGCTGAACGTGTTCGCGGTCAAGGGCGCCGAGCTGATGGACAAGTGGGTCGGCGAATCGGAGCGCGCGGTGCGCGAGCTGTTCCGCCGCGCCGCCGAAGCCGCGCCGTCACTGGTGTTCCTCGACGAGATCGACGCGCTCGCCCCGCGGCGCGGCCAGTCCAGCGACTCCGGCGTCTCCGACCGCGTGGTCGCGGCCCTGCTGACCGAGCTGGACGGCGTGGAACCGATGCGGGAGGTCGTGGTGCTCGGCGCCACCAACCGACCCGAGCTGGTGGACCCGGCGCTCCTGCGTCCGGGCAGGCTGGAGCGGCTGGTCTACGTGCCGCCGCCGGACGCCGAAGCCCGCGCGGAGATCCTGAAGGCCACCGCCAAGAACACCCCACTGGCGTCCGATGTGGACCTCGCGGTCTATGCGTCCACTTTGGACGGTTACTCGGCGGCGGACTGCGCGGCGCTGATCAGGGAGGCGGCGCTGACCGCGATGCGGGAGTCGCTGGAGGCCACCGAGGTGACCGCGGCGCACCTGACGGCCGCGCGAGAACGAGTGCGCCCGTCACTCGATCCCGCGCAGCTCAAGGCTCTCGAAGCGTACGCCGAGAACCGTCAGTCCTGACGTCTCATTCGGGTTTCGCCCCGATCGACGGCACCACCGCGTAGTCCATAGTGGACTCCCGGAACTTGGCTCCTGGCCTCGCCGGGGGATCGATGACCAGCATGTCGCCGGAACCGCGGGGGACGTGGTTCACGGTGTCGCGCTGGCCGATGAACCGCGCGTAGACGGGATCGAAGAAGAGCGTCTGCTTCTGCATGCCCCGGTTCGCGCTCAGCGAGATGGCGGGCGCGCCGCCCGGCGCGTGCGCGTTCTTGTCCACCGCGACCCACGGGTGGTAGGCCAGTGCGCCGAAGAAGGCCGCGCGCAGGTCGTGCGGCATCCAGCCGTCGTTGAGTTCCTCGGCCATCAGGTCGAAGGTCTCCCCGGCACTGTTGCCCGCGGTCGCCGCGATCTGCGCGAAGAGCGCTTTCGGGTCACGGGGCAGGTTCAGCAGGAACCGGTGCGACGGCGACGACAAGCCACCTGGTGCGTTCCAGCTACCTCCTGCCCCGCGCGGGGGTGAGTACTCCCCGCCGCGGGCGGTCCAGGTCCCCGGTTCCCTGGCGCCGCCGTTGGTCCGCCGCCAGTCCCGGTCGACATCGGCACCCGCCGGGACCCAAGTAGTCACGGTCCAGGTGACCGGGTCGCCATCACCGGGGTGCAGCTCGCGCTCGTTCGTGCAGAGGTAGCTGCCCGGCGGCATGGGCGGATCGGACGCGATGCGGGCGAGATCCGCAGCGGCGTTGTAGGGCTTGTCCGGCATCGGCGGCAGCGGCACGTCGACCCCGATCGGCTCCGGCGGTGGGGTCGCGTATCCGCTCGCCGGGGCCACAAACCCGCCGTGGTCGATGTTGTCGAGCACCACCGCGGTCCCGCCCGCGAGCAGGGCCAGCGCGGCGGCGGCCGAGGCGAGCGGGAGGACGCTGCGGCGCTTGCGTTCCCGTCGGGGCGCGAGTTGCACGACGGTGGCGCCGGGATGGGATTCCTCGGCGATGGCGGCGAGCAGGGCCGCGCGCCCGGTGTCGAAGGCGTGGTCGGTCATGTCCGGGACGTCGGCGCGCAGCGCGGCGAGGGTGTCGTGATCAGGCATGGTCGTTCTCCTCGTGCTGATCGGGGAGGTGCGGGCGCACGGCGTGGCGGGCGCGGTGCAGCCTGGTGCGGGCGGTCGCGGCCGGGATGCCCAGCGCTTCGGCGACCTCGGTGGAGTTCAGCCCGCCCCAGGCGACGAGCAAGAGCACATCGCGGTCGTCCTGGCGGAGCCTGGCGAGCGCGGCGGCGAGCGTGCCGGTCAGCGAAGCGGCGTGCGCGCGCCGGACCGCGACGGCGTCCGCTGCCTCGCCCACCTCGGCGGCCGCGTGCTCCCTGGCCAGCGCGCGCAGGCCGCGCAGCTCGCTCCGCCGGTGCCCGCGCAGCAGGTTGGTCGCGATGCCGAAGAGCCAGCCCCGCGCGGTCCCCAGCTCCGGGCGGTACTTGTCGCGCGTCCGCCACGCGACGAGGAAGGTCTCGGCGACCAGATCGTCCGCCGTGGCCGGATCGAGCCGCCTGCTGAGGTAGCGGTGCAGCGATCTGGCGCTGGCGTCGTACAACCGGGTCAGGACGGCGCCCGCCTCGCCCCCGGTCAGCGGCGGGCGCTCCAGATCTCCGTCCACCGGCACGCTCATCGTGGTCATACTCGGCTCTTGGCCGAACCCCGCGCAGGTGTTCCCGGAAATCCCGGAGCGGATGCCGTGAAGGGCACCTTCACGGCACGCGGAAGCACCTCAACGCCCCACCGACCACCAGGCGAGCATCCTTCAGGACAGCGAAAAGGGGGTCAGCTGCCCTTGTTGGCGCTGCCCTTGTAGTCGTTGGTGACGATCACGATGACGCCGGGGCTCGACTGCTCGATGCCGGGGAAACGGGCCTCGGCACGCATGCCGAACGAGGCGGCCAGTGCCTTCGCGGCGGCCTCCTCGTCGGTGCCGGGGCGGAAGAAGGCGGTGGTGGTCGGGATGACGCCCGACGGGTAGCCGCTCACCTCGGCCACGTTCCAGCCCTGGCGCCGCAGGTCGTCGGCGGCGCGGGCGGCGAGGCCGTGGATCATGCTGTTGTTGTAGACGCGCACGGTGACCCACTTGGCGACCACCTGCTGGTTGCTGCCGCTGTCGCCGGGCTGGCCACCGGGCTGACCGGGCGCGGGCGGGCCGCCCGGCTGGCCGGGCGCGGGCGAGGCGGGCGAGCTGCTCGGCGGCGGCGGGGTCGCCGAAGAGCTGGACGGCGGGGGCGCGGACGACGACGGCGGCCCGGACGACGACGGCGGCCCGGGCGGCGGGCTGCCCTGGTTCGGCGGCGCGGACGAGGAGGGCGACGGCGCGGCGTTGTTCTGGTCCGAGTCGCTGCCGGTCAGCGCGACGGTGGTGCCCACGACGGCGGCGAGGACCGCGACGCCGATGAGGACGATCCCGCCGAGGCGGAACGGACGGGACATGCCGTCAAAGAAGCTCATGGGCGTTCTCCCTGGCGGTCGTCACCGCTGATGCCGTGCTCGCTGCGGTCGTCGCCGCTCATGGGAGTTCGATCCCCAGTTTCCGTGCCGCTCGAGTCCGCTGCCGCGAGGCGCGCATCTTGCGCAGCCGCTTCACGAGCATCGGGTCGGCGCTGAGGGCTTCCTCTTTGTCGATCAACTGGTTGAGCACCTGGTAGTAGCGCGTGGACGACATGGCGAAGAGCTCGCGGATGGCCTGTTCCTTGGCGCCCGCGTACTTCCACCACTGGCGTTCGAAGGCCAGCACTTCCTGCTCCCGGCTCGTGAGTCCCCCGGCCGGTTCTGGAGGGGATGGCTGACCTTCCGCCATCGACTCCGCCGCGTCCATCTGACTCCTCGCAATCAGGTTCGCGCTCGTTGCTGACACGCCGGTGCGGACCGGCGCGCGACCCGGACGCAGCCGAATCACACGCCTGTCATTCCCGCGCCCGGCCATTGAACCACGCCCGGCACGGTCACGGTCGGTATCTGGCCCGGCGCGTCCCGGACCCACCATGACTACCAGAGCCCACCGACAGAACCCGGCAATTAAACTCCCGGCCGTGACCGTTCATCCCATTCGCATCGCAGGCGACCCGGTGCTGCACAACCCCACCCGCGAAGTGACGGACTTCGACGACGCGCTGCGGGCACTGACCGACGACATGTTCGAGACCATGTACGCGGCCGAGGGGGTGGGGCTCGCGGCGAACCAGATCGGCATCGACCTGCGGGTCTTCGTTTACGACTGCCCCGACGACACCGGCAGGCGACACACCGGCATCGTGGTCAACCCGAAGCTCGAAACCTCGGAGATCCCGGAGACCATGCCCGACCCGGACGACGACTGGGAAGGCTGCCTCTCCGCGCCCGGCGAGTCGTACCCGACCGGGCGCGCGAGCTGGGCGAAGGTCACCGGCACCGATATCGGGGGGAACCCGATCGAGGTCGAGGGCACCGGCTACTTCGCGCGCTGCCTGCAGCACGAGACCGATCACCTCGACGGGTACCTCTACCTCGACCGGCTCGTCGGGCGGCACGCGCGCGCGGCGAAGAAGATGCTCAAGGCGAACGACTGGGGCGTGCCCGGCAACAGCTGGCTGCCGGAGCCCGCCGCCAGTTCCTGACCGGGAGCTTCAGCACCCCGCGTACCGGCAGCGCACCGCGCGGGGCTGCTCGGTCACCGCGCCCCGCTGGACGTCCCACGCGAGCCGCAGGTACTGGGCATGCGTCCACGCCAGCGGGGTCGCCGACGCGTTCGGCCGCCCGGCGGGGAAACCGGGGCGCCCCGACGGCGCGTTCTCGTCCCACACCTGCTCCGGCATGGTGCCGCCCGCGCTCGCGACGCGGCCGAGATCGCGCAGCCGCCGCTGTGCCGACGCCTTGTCGCCGTTCGCCAGCTCGTACTCGCCGCGCTCACCGGCGAGCAGCGGCCACAACCGCCCGAACGTCGTCCTG
Organism: Amycolatopsis minnesotensis; assembly: GCF_039529815.1. NCBI lineage: Bacteria > Bacillati > Actinomycetota > Actinomycetes > Pseudonocardiales > Pseudonocardiaceae > Amycolatopsis > Amycolatopsis minnesotensis. The sequence goes on from NZ_BAAANN010000002.1 coordinate 122,454, forward strand.
CTCTCCGCGGGGAAGGTGAAGTCCCACGGTGAGCCGTCGGCGAGTTCGCCGTAGCCGTCCGCGGTGTAGCGGTGCCAGAACTGCCCGGTCGGCGTGGTGAACGCGATCTGCCCGTCGGTCACCTCGACGCTGTCGCGGATCACCTTGTCACCGGGTGCGTAGACGCCGAGCCGCACGAGGTCGAGGAAGCCCGCGTCGGTCACCGCGCGCTGGTCCATGGTGACGCTCGAATTGCCGAGGTTGTACTTCGCGCCCGAGTTCGCGTCGCCGTCCTTCGTGAGCCGCACGAAGTACGGGTTCTTCGACAGCGGGCCGTTCGTGGTGACGGTCTGCGCCGGCAGGTCCGCGCGGAACCTGTCCGCCGCCGCGAGGTAGCGGTCCGCGTCCGCCGCGGCGCCGTTGTGCCTGGCCAGTTCCGCCGCGCACACCAGCCCCGCGATCACCGAAGCGATCGTCGACGGCGAGTACCCGTCCTGCTCCTCCCAGCGCTCCTGCTGGGTGTACGGCGAGGGCTGGCCCTTGTCCCCCCGGTAGGACAGCAGGAATTCGGCCGCCCTGCGCACGCCGTGCCACGTCTTCGCGTCGGTTCGCCCGAGCTGGGACGCCAGCACGATCGGGAACGCGGTTTCGTCGAGCTGGATCGACTTCCACACCGGCGTTCCGTCCACTTTGGAGTTCTGCGGGAAGTGCCCGTCCGGTAGCTGCTGCGTGCCGTAGAGGTATCCGAGCGCCCGTTCGGCCGCGGGCCGGTCACCGGCGGCGAGCAGCCCGGTCGCGATCTGGTAGAGGTCGCGCGGCCACACCAGGTGGTAGGTGCCCGAAGGCGAGAAGTCGCCGTCGTTGTCGCCGAACCGCCACGGCATGCTCGGCGAGGCGACGAACGCGCCGGGGTTCCGCTTGTCCTCGCTCGCGGCGAGCATCAGCACGGACGCGCGGTAGAGATCGCGCTCCTCGCCGGTCCGCAAGGAACCCGGCGCGCCGGGCAGCCCGGCGAGGTAGCGCCGCCAGCCGCTTTCGTTGGCGTGCTGGACGGACCGGAACCCCTGCCGCAGGCTCGCCTTCGCGGTTTCGGCGGCTTCGCGCTCACCGCTGCCGAGCCCGATCGCCAGCTCGACGTGCCGCGAGCGGATTCCGTCCACGGCGGCCTGCCCGGTCTGCACGACGTTGCCCCGCTCGGCGGCGGCGTACGGTTCGAGCGTGCGGGTCTTGGTCAGCTGGGTGATGCCGTCGGACGCGCCCGCGTAGCCGACGCTGGCCTTCGTGAACGCCGGGCTCGCGGCGAACGCGGCGGCCGTCTTCGCGTCGTGGGCGACCAGCGCGGAACCGTCGGTGCGCGCCGCGTCGTCGGCGCCGTCGTTGGTCAGATCGGGGTCGAGCACCGCGTACAGCTCGTACGGGCGGCCGGTCAGCGAGTCGAAGTCGACGCTCACCGAGACCGTCGAGCGCGCCGGGTCGGTGACGTAGGTCTTGCGGAGGCGCCAGCGGCCGCGGTCGTCGGTGATCGTCTGCCGGTAGGTGAGCGCGTCCGTGCCGGCGCGCTCGACCCGCTGGGACTTCGCGCTGGAATCCACCGTGGCGAAGCCGCGCCCGTCGGTCACCACGAAGTCGAGCGAACGGACCGACGGCGTCGACAGGTCCGGGTAGTACACCTCGGACATCCGGCCACCCTGCAGGGTGAACCACACTTCGCTCGCCTTCCCGCGCGAGCCGCCGAACCCGGTCTTGTCCGCGGGCAGCCAGCTCGGATGCGCGCCGGGCGCACCGGGCGCGTCCCCCGGCGGGGGCGCGGCGACCGCCGCGGCGGGCACCAGACCGGTGACCAGGAGGCCGCCGAGCGCGGCGGCAACGACCTTGCGCATCCTCCACCCCTTTCTGCACCGTTACAGAAACAGTGCGAGTCTTGCCCGGATCGACCGGATCCGCATGGGCTGAACCGGTGAAATCTTCACCTGCTACGGAGGAAACCCGGTCTTGAGTAGTTGACGGGCGCGTGGCATGGTCGGGGGACAACTGCAGAAACAGACAGCGGGAGCTCGCGCTTTGGCGGGCTGAGAGGGTGGCTGGTGTCCGTATCCCGGACCCGGTGCCGCCGACCGCATGAACCTGACCGGGTAATGCCGGCGTAGGGAGTGAATGTCTTGACGACGCTGGAAAACAACGCCCACGTGCAGCCGAGCGTGACCACGGGGCCGATCGTCGGAAGCCGCAAGGTCCACCACCGCACCGAATCCGGGCTGCGGGTGCCCGCCCGCCGGATCGACCTGTCGAACGGGGAGCACTTCGACGTCTACGACACCTCCGGCCCGTACACCGACACCGAGGCCGAGATCGACGTCCACAAAGGACTCTATCCGCTGCGGGCGGGCTGGGCCGACGGCCGCGAGCACAAGACGCAGCTCGGCTGGGCCAGGGCGGGCGCGGTGACCAGGGAGATGGAGTACATCGCCGCGCGCGAACGGCTCGACCCCGAGTTCGTCCGCGACGAGGTGGCGAGCGGGCGCGCGGTCATCCCGGTCAACCGCAAGCACCCCGAGAGCGAGCCGATGATCATCGGGAAGAACTTCCTGGTGAAGATCAACGCGAACATGGGGAACTCGGCCGTCTGGTCCTCCGTCGAGGAAGAGGTCGACAAGATGGTGTGGGCCACCCGCTGGGGTGCCGACACGATCATGGACCTGTCCACCGGCAAGCGGATCCACGAAACGCGCGAGTGGATCGTCCGCAACTCGCCGGTGCCGGTCGGCACGGTGCCGATCTACCAGGCGCTGGAGAAGGTCAACGGCGAGCCGGAAAAGCTCACCTGGGAGATCTACCGCGACACCGTGATCGAGCAGTGCGAGCAGGGCGTCGACTACATGACGGTGCACGCGGGCGTGCTGCTGCGCTACATCCCGCTCACCGCGAAGCGGGTCACCGGGATCGTCTCGCGCGGCGGGTCGATCATGGCCGCGTGGTGCCTCGCGCACCACCGGGAATCGTTCCTGTACACGCATTTCCGCGAGCTGTGCGAGATACTGCGCGAGTACGACGTCACGTTCTCGCTCGGCGACGGGCTGCGCCCCGGCTCGATCGCGGACGCCAACGACCGCGCCCAGTTCGCCGAGCTGGAAACCCTCGGCGAGCTGACGCACATCGCCCGCGAGTACGACGTGCAGGTGATGATCGAAGGCCCCGGCCACGTGCCGATGCACAAGATCCTGGAGAACGTGCGGCTCGAGGAAGAGCTGTGCGGCGAGGCGCCGTTCTACACGCTCGGTCCACTCGCGACGGACATCGCGCCGGCCTACGACCACATCACCTCCGCGATCGGCGCCGCGCAGATCGGCTGGGCGGGCACCGCGATGCTGTGCTACGTGACGCCGAAGGAGCACCTCGGGCTGCCGAACCGGGACGACGTGAAGACCGGGGTGATCACCTACAAGATCGCCGCGCACAGCGCCGATCTCGCGAAGGGGCACCCGCACGCGCAGGAGTGGGACGACGAACTGTCCAAGGCGCGCTTCGAATTCCGCTGGAACGACCAGTTCAACCTGGCGCTCGACCCGGACACCGCGCGCGCCTACCACGACGAGACCCTGCCTGCCGAGCCCGCGAAGACGGCGCACTTCTGCTCGATGTGCGGGCCGAAGTTCTGCTCGATGCGGATCACCCAGGACATCCGCAAGTACGCCGACGAGCATGGACTGTCCACTGTGGAGGCGATCGAGGCAGGCATGCAGGAGAAGTCCGCCGAGTTCGGTGAGCACGGCAACAAGGTCTACCTGCCGGTGGTCAGCCAGCCGTGACGGTGACCTCTCGGACACCCCGCACCGCGCTGACCATCGCCGGCTCCGATTCCGGCGGTGGCGCGGGCATCCAGGCCGACCTGCGCACGTTCTTCGCATGCGGGGTGCACGGGCTCGTCGCGCTGACCGCGGTCACCGTGCAGAACTCCCTTGGCGTGCAAGGGTTCTCCGAGGTGCCGGTGGACACGGTGACCGGCCAGATCACGGCCGTCGCCGAGGACATGGGCGTGGACGCCGCCAAGACGGGCATGCTCGCCACCGCCGAGATCATCTCGGCGGTGGCGAGCACCCTCGACGAAGTCCACATCGGACAGTCGTACGAGACGCCGTTCGTGGTGGACCCGGTCGCCGCGTCCATGCACGGCGACGCGCTGCTGCGCGAAGAGGCGCTCGACGCGATCCGCACCGAGCTGTTCCCCCGCGCGACGCTGGTGACGCCGAACCTGGACGAGGTCCGGCTGCTCACCGGCGTCACCGTGACGGGCCGGGAATCCCAGCGCGACGCCGCGAAGGCGCTGCTGGAGTTCGGCCCGCGGTGGGTGCTGGTCAAGGGCGGGCACCTCTACGACGCGCCGGACTGCGTGGACCTGCTCTCCGACGGCACCCGGTTCGTCGAGCTGTCGGGGCCCCGGCACGACACGGAAAACACCCACGGCGGCGGGGACACGCTGGCCTCGGCGATCACCGCGTCGCTGGCGAAGGGCCTCGGCGTGCCGGACGCCGTCGCCGAAGGCAAGCGGTTCATCGAACGCGCGGTGGCCGAGTCCTACGCGCTGGGCAAGGGGGTCGGCCCCGTCTCCCCGTTCTGGCGGCTGGCCCCCTGAGCGCGGCTTTCCGGGTCGACGGCGAGGTGCGCGAACGCGGTGCCGCCGCCCGTTCCGCCGGGGTGGCCAGCGAGGTATGGGCCAGTCCAGATCGGCGCCGGTCCGTGCCCGCGGCGGTGTCGGCCGGGTCGTGCTGCTCTCGCCGGACTCGGTGGCCCTGCCCGGCCGCACCCGGGCGGGTTCGCCACGATCTCGCCGGGCTGGGCGGCCACGTGCCCGCGCCGCTCGCCGAGGCGGTGCTGGACTACTGGGCGCGGCAACCCCCCGGAAGTGGCCTGACGCCACTTTCCACACCCTCGCGGGCGTGCGCACAGGGCCGCTGATGCCCTGAGTCACCCCCGGGGCAGGACCTTGCCGAGCACCGGCGAAAGGCCTGCCCAGTCGGAAGTGAGCACGGACGCGTGCGCCTTCGCGAGCTGCGCCGCCCGGTCGGAAGCTTGCCGCTCGGTGGGGTTGCGCGAGTCGATCTTGGGGGTCACGTTGTGCGCGTCCGTCATCACCAGCAGGTAGTGGTTCCGGTCGTAGAAGGACGTGTCGATCCCGGTGACGTAGGCGCTCGCGTCGCCGTCGAACGCGACGAACCACGGCCGCAGGCCCGCGTCGGAGTACCTGGTGCGCGGGTCGCCGCCCGCCGCGCCGTGCACGGCGGGGAAGATCTGCCCGTCGCCGAGCTTGCCCGCCGCGGCGAGCGAGCGCAGGTGACCCGCGTACTCGACGTCCGTTTTGAGCGTGTCGGTCGGGTTGCCCTCCTCGACGGTGCCCGGGATGACCTCGACGATCACCTTGCCCTTCAAGGCTTCGCGCGACGGCCAAGCGTCCGATTTGGACGCTTCGTCGAGCGAGGCGTGCCCGCCGAGCAGGTCCGACGGCCGGTAGACGGCGCTGCCGAGGTGGTCGCGGAAGGTCCGGTCGATCTGCTCGGGGCCGAGGCCCGTGTTCGCGGAGAACCCGGTCTTCATTTCGAGCTTCAGCACGAGCGGGCCCTTGTCCGGGTGCGCGGCGAACCAGATCCTGATGTCGTCGAGGCAGTGCTCGAGGTTCTTGTTCCTGCCGCCGGTGTACAGCTCGGCGGGCGAGGACGCCGCGACGCAGTTGTTCCCGTTGCCGAACGGGTTGCTGTGGCTGACCTTCCACTCCTTGGTGAAGATGTCGGGCCACACGTCCAGCTCGATCAGCCCGGTGCCCGCGTCGAGCGCGCGGGCGAGGTAGTCGTAGGTGCCGGTCTCGTAGGTGTTGTGCACGCCGACCGCGGTGCCGCCGGAGAACTTCGCCGGATCGGCGTTCGCCGTCCCCGCCAAGGCGCCGGCCACCAGTACACCCGCCGCAACCACCGCGAACCGCCGCATAGGTGAATTCCCTTCGAGTACGCCCCCGTCCCACACTCTGCCCAGTAGGCCACCACCTCGCTAAGAAAGGGCAACCGGTTGGCTTACAACGGAAGGCGGGAGGGAAACTGGGGGGATGACAGCAGCCAGTCCCCCGTCCGCGCTCACCATCGCGGGCTCCGACTCCGGCGGGGCCGCGGGCCTGCAGGCCGATCTGCGCACGTTCCTGACCTGCGGCGTGCACGGGCTCGTCGCGGTCACCGCGGTCACCGTGCAGAACACCCTCGGCGTGCACGACCGCGCCGACCTGCCGCCGCATATCGTCGCCGGCCAGATCGGCGCCGTCGCCTCCGACATGGGCGTCGGCGCGGCCAAGACCGGCATGCTCGCCTCCGCGGAGATCATCCACGCGGTCGCCGCCGCCTGCGACGAGCACGAGATCGGCCGCGACCACCGGATCCCGTTCGTCGTCGACCCGGTCGCCGCGTCCATGCACGGCCACCCCCTGTTCGACGAGGACGGCCTCGCCGCGGTCCGCGACGAGCTGCTCCCCCGCGCGACCGTGCTGACGCCGAACCTCGACGAGGTCCGCCTGCTCGCCGGGATCGAGGTCCGCGACCGCGAGCAGATGTACGCCGCCGCGGTCACCCTCCAGCGGCTCGGGCCGCGGTACGTGCTGGTCAAGAGCGGGCACCTGCTCGACGACCCGGAATGCGTCGACCTGCTCTTCGACGGCTCCACCTTCGTCGAGCTGCCCGGCCCCCGGTTCGGCACCCCGCACACGCACGGCGCGGGCGACACCATGGCGTCCGCGTTGACCGCGGGCCTCGCGCGCGGCATGACCGTCCCCGACGCGGCGCGGTTCGCGAAGAAGTTCGTCAGCAGGGCCGTCGAGCACTCCTACCCGATGGGCGCGAAGGTCGGCCCGGTCTCCGCGTTCTGGCGGCTGGCCCCGGAAGCGGATTGAGCGCGCGGGCGGCTCCCGTCGCGGGGAGCCGCCCGGCCCCGCTCACCCCTGCGCACCACCGCTGTCGTTGAGCTCGGCCTCGATCCAGCGGGCGAGTTCCCCCGCCTCCGGTGAATCCAGTTCGTCCGGCGCCTGCACCGGCTGGTCCAGCACGACGAGCACCGGCGGGCCGGAGTCGGCGGAGACCTCCGCGAGATCGGCGGGGGCCTCGACGCCGTTGCGTTCGAGCACCGCCTTCAGCTCGGGGGTCCAGATCGTTTCGTTCCCCTCGGTCAGGAACCCCTCGGGGATGTCCAGCCCGTCGATGTCGAAGAACTCCGCGTACGCGTCCTGGTGCTGGTAGCGCACCTGCGTACCCCACTTCCCGGCGTGGTCGTGGCTGAACGAGCCCTTGAACGACAGCGCGTCCGGTGCGATGTGGCGGTACCGGCCCGCCGCCCACGACCACGCCGCGGCCGCGTGGAAGAGCCCGGGGACGGGGTTCGGCACGCCGTGCTCGTCGTAGTACCTGGCCGCCGCCTGCATGGACGGCGGCTCCCACGAATTGGGCACGACGTCCAGGCTGTTCGAGTACCGGGTGACCGCGTCCAGCCGTTCGCCGAGGTACTCGGCGAAACCGGCGTTGCCGGGCGTCGGGCCGCCCGTGGACAGCACCGAGATCGCGGCGTTCTCCTGGATGTCCCAGCCGGGCAGCAAGGCGGGCACGAGCGTCGTCTTCTGGGTGTTGCGCAGCCACAGCCCGAAAACGGACGCCAGCGTGCCGCCGAGGCTGTGCCCGCCGACGGTGATGCTCACACCGTCCTTCGGCAGGTCCTTCAGGAAGTCGCGCAGCGTCGACCCCACGCCGGGCCGGTCCCCTCCCGCGGTGAGCTTCTTGAGGACGTTGAGCCCGGTCGCCGCGCCAGGTGAGACCTTGACCTGCCACCGCTCCGGCGCCTGCACCCCGCGGACGAACCCGATCTGCGGGAGGATGTTGAAGTTCTGGAAGATCCAGGCGACCGTGTCCGGCGGATTGGTGCCCGCGATGCCGACTACGTACCGGGACGGGTCTTCCTGGCTCTGCGCCAGGTACATCGCGTTGGTCACGATCGGCTGGAGCGGGGACAGCTTGACGCTCGGGCCCCACACCACCCGCCAGCTCCCGAGCTGCTCCCGGTTCCGTTCGAGGTAACTGGTGATCTCGTCGTGCAGATAGCTTTCCAGGCCGTCGCGGGTGCCTTCCCGTTCCGCGGCGAGGTTCGCGTACAAGGACACCCAGAAACTGATCTTGTCCGGCAGGCTCGGTGACGTCACGCGTACTCCTCGAATCAGTGGTATCGATTGATGGCACGGGAACTCTTCGCGCTTTTCCATTATCGTCGGCGCGCCACGGAATCTGTTGAGCCACCCGGGCGAACACCTTTGCAGCACACGGGAAACACGGATTATTACGCCATTCCGTGGGTCGTCCGGCAATACCCGTTCCGGCCTTGCCGGTACCCGCCGCACAGGTATCGAGCCGCAGTGGTCCACCGTTTCGGGAATTGCCGGAACCGACCGGATTCCGGCGGGCGCGCGCACGGCCGCCCGCGCGGTGTTACACGGCAAACGGGCTGTCCGTCCGCTCGAATGGCAGAATTGACGGCAGCGACGGCGGGGGTGTGCATGCACGGGTACTGGCTTGGCGTGACGGGGGCCGCGCTCCTCACCGTCGCGCTGCCGATCGTGTGGGAGACGCTGGTCCGCAGGCCGCCCGCCGCGGCACGGGCGCAGGGCTGGGCGGTCGCGCTCGCGGTCACCGTGCTCGGCACGGCGGCACTGCTGGACTGGGCTCGTGTCCCGGCTGGCTGGCTGCTCGCACTCGTGCTCGTGGGGGAGACCGGCGCGGTCGCATTGTTCCGCACGGCGCGCCGCCGCTGGCTCCGATGGCAGCACACCGAGCAGGAACGCTTGTACACCAAGGAAAACCTGGCGTCCGGGCCGTGGCAGATCTGGACGCGCCCGCACCGCGAGCGCCATTCCGTGCCGTCCTCGCGCGTGGACCGCTGGCTCGCCGCGGACGGCCCGGCGCCGACCGCGGGCTGGTGGCACCACGGCGGCCTCACCGTGGGGGCGCACGGGCCGGCGCTGCTCGACGCCGCCGGGGTGCCGCACCGCCTGCCCGAGGCCGTCACGACGATGATCCACCTGCCGGTGCCGCACGCGCTGCTGCTCGTCGACGACGCGCAGACCCTGCTGGCCTGGCTGCCCACCGCGGGCTTCGCCGATCCCGAACTCCGCGAGTACTGCCGGGTCGCGGGCTGGCGCTACGCCGACCGCATCGGGTTCGGCCACGAAGACCGGCACGCACTCGACCTCCGGCCGTGCGTCGCCGACACGGCGGCGCACGGCTGACGGCCGGCCGTCCCGAAAGTCCGCGAGGACAGCGCCGAGGGACCGTTCGGGCAGTGTTGCCCCGCGACGCCGCCGAAGCCGCGGCGCCTTGGGCATCGTTCCCGTCGAAACACCCGATCAGCACCTCCCAACGAATCGAGGAGTCCCCACCTGATGCGCAAAACCATGCTCTCGATCGCGGCCGGTGTCGGCATCGCCGCCACGAGCCTGCTCACCACCGGCACCGCCTCGGCGGCGACCTGGGCGTTCGCCGGGGTTTACCCGTCGGTGCATGCCTGCTCGGTTGCCGGGAACGCGGGCTTCCCGCAGGGCCGCTGGGTCGGTTTCCGGTGCGACAAGCGCGTCGACAACGGCTACGTGCAGTACGAGCTGTGGACGCAGACGACCTACTGACCCGGCTGAGCACCCGACCCGGGTGTGCCCGCCCGTGCGCACGGGCGGGCACACCCGGCCGCCACACCCCCGCTCGATAGCATCCGGTCGGCTATTGCGGTTCCTTTACCGGACTAGGGGGCGGTCTTGACCGGACGCGACCGGGTGGCGCGGCTCGTGGAGAGCAGGCGGTTCGGCAACTTCATCATCGCGGTGATCGTGTTCAACGCGGCGACGCTGGGCATGGAGACCTCGACGAAGCTGCTCGCCGAGTTCGGCGGCCTTCTGCACGTGCTCGACCACATCGCGCTGGGCGTCTTCGTCGCCGAACTGCTCGCGAAGCTCTACGCCTACCGCGCCCGGTTCTTCCGCGATTCCTGGAACGTGTTCGACCTGGTGATCATCGGGATCGCGGTGATACCGGCGACCGGGCCGTTCTCGGTGCTGCGCGCCCTGCGCGTGCTCCGCGTGCTGCGGCTGATCTCCGTGGTGCCCTCGATGCGCAAGGTCGTGTCCGGCCTGCTCACCGCGATCCCCGGGATGGCCTCCATCGCGGCACTGCTCGGGCTGATCATCTTCGTCGCCGGGGTGATGGCGACGAAGCTCTTCGGCGGCATCTCGCCGGACAACTTCGGCGATCTCGGCACCTCGCTGTTCACCCTGTTCCAGGTGATGACCGGTGAGGCGTGGCCGGACATCGCGAAGGAGATCATGGCGCAGGCGCCGATGGCGTGGATCTTCTTCGTGGTCTACATTCTGGTGTCGAGCTTCGCGGTGCTGAACCTGTTCATCGCGGTGGTGGTGAGCGGGATGGAGAGCGAGCTGCGCGAGGACATCCGCGAGGAAGAGGCGAAGCAGGCCGAGGAGCAGGCAGCCGCGAACCGCGAAATCCTCGGCGAGCTGCGCGCCCTGCGGGCCGAACTCGCCGAGCTGAAGGCCGGGGCTCGTCAGCCCGCGAGCTGACGAGCGCTCACTCCTCGTCGGAAATGAGCGCTTCGAGCGCGGGAAGGGCCGACGTCAGCGCGGCCTTCAGGTCGTCGGGAAGCCGTTCGAGGCGCCGGTCCAGCTCGTGGATCCGGGTGGAGCGGACGCCGGAGATCATCCGGACGCCCTCGTCGGTGACCGTGGCGAGCCAGGCCCTGCGATCGACCGGATCGGCCTCGCGTCGCACATGACCGGACTCGACGAGCGAGGCGACAATTCTCGACATTGTGGCCGCCGCCACACCTTCTTTCGCCGCGAGATCGCCGAGCCGGAGCTGCCCGTAATGGCTCAGCGTGGCCAGCGCGGAGATCGCGCCGTGCCCTGGACCGGGCGTGCCTGCCTGCCGAAGCGAGCGGGAAAGCCTGCCCACCACCAGAAACAACCTGCCCGAGACATCCTGCGCGGACGACGTGGTCATGGAAGCTCCTGGAATGGTCGAGTCGGACAAAGCGCCGACAACCATACGGGGCCGGGCGACAGAATCAGGTAAAGGCTGAGCGTGGCGGATTACGGTTTCGTCCCGTGCTCGCCGCTCGTCCCCGAAGCCGCGGTGACGGTGCGGTGTTCATGGCCCGAAGGTCATCTTCGGGGCGTCCAGGTCCCCCGAGATCACCTTCAGGGCAAGGACGCGCCGATTCCGGCGAAGCGGGTGGAACCTACGCGCAGGCCCGCCGGAGGACTCTCGTCCGATGATCCCTGAAGGCGTCCTTCACGGAACCTGACGCCGCGAACTCGACCCTCGCGGCGCGCGGCATGGCGGCTCACCCGCACACGTCCCGAAGGTCACCGTGCTGACGGGTGCGCGCCGATTCCGCCGCGATGGGTGGCGGAAGCGCGGAGCCGCCCGGGACCTGATCCCCGAAGGACGCCTTCGGGAGATCTGACGCCGCGAACTCGACCCTCGCGGCGCGCGGCATGGCGACCCCGATGCCCCGAAGGACACCTTGGCGGCACCAGACTCCCCCAAGGGCCCCTTCAAGGCATACGGCGAAGCTAGCGCGGCGGGCTGGAGGCGTGCGCCCAGAACCGCTGGGGCACCCGGCCGCTCGCGCGCGCCAGCCTGCCCGCGACCACCGCGGACCGCATCGCGTACGCCATCCGCTCCGGGTCCTGCGCCCTGGTGACCGCGGTCGAGAGCAGCACCGCGTCGCAACCCAGCTCCATCGCGAGCGTGGCGTCGGACGCGGTGCCGATCCCGGCGTCGAGCACCACCGGCACCCCCGCCCTCGACACGATCAGCTCGATGTTGTGCGGGTTCCGGATGCCGAGGCCGGTGCCGATCGGCGCGCCGAGCGGCATCACGGCCGCGCAGCCCGCCTCTTCGAGCCGCAGTGCCAGCACCGGGTCGTCGTTGGTGTAGACGAACACGGTGAACCCGTCGGCGGCCAGCCGCTCGGCCGCGTCGAGGGTTTCGACGGGATCCGGCAGCAGGGTGCGCTCGTCGGCGTGCACCTCGAGCTTGATGAGATCGGTCTCCAGCGCCTCGCGCGCGAGCTGGGCGGTCAGCACGGCTTCGGCGGCGCTGCGGCAGCCCGCCGTGTTCGGCAGCAGGCGGATTCCCAGCCGCCGCACCAGGTCCAGCACGCCGGAGCCGCCTTCGACGTCGGCGCGGCGCATCGCGACGGTGGTCAGCTCGGTACCGGAGGCGACGAGCGCGCGTTCGAGCACGCTCAGGTTCGCCGCGCCACCGGTGCCGATGATGAGCCGGGACGCCAGCTTGTGGCCGCCGACGACGAGTTCGTCGCCGGTGCCGTCGAAGAGTTCGGTCATGTCAGCCTCCTTGCACCGCGGTGAGCACTTCGACCTGGGCGCCCGGCGCCAGTACCGTGTCCGCCCACGCGCCGCGCCGGACCACCTGGCCGTCCACCGCCACCGCGACCCCGCGCGGCTCGGTGCCCAGTTCGGCGAGCACCTGGGCCACGGTGGCGCCGTCGGCGAAGGGCCGCCAGTCGCCGTTGACCCGTAGTTCCATCGGGTCACGCTCCTTCCGGGATCATCGAGTGCGCCCTGGCCGGTGCCGTCGGCCCGACGTGCGGCGGGAGCGGTGCCCCGCCGAGCATCGCGAGCACCGCGTCCGCGGTGACCGGCGCGAGCAGCAGGCCGTTGCGGTGGTGCCCGGTCGCCGCGAGCACGCCCGGCTCCAGTTCGCCGAGCACGGGCAGCGTGTCGACGCTGGCGGCGCGCAGCCCGGCGGCGATCTCGGTCAGCTCGTACTCCGCGATCGCCGGGAAGACCCGCTCGGCGCCTTCCAGCAGCTCACGAACGCCCTTCGCGGTGACCGCCTCGTCGAAACCGGCTTCGTACTGGGTCGCGCCGAGCACGATCTCGCCGTCGGCGCGCGGCACGAGGTAGATCGGCCTGCCTTCGACGACGGCGCGCACCGTGCGATCCGGCGGGGGAAGGCAGCCCCTCGCCGGTTTCAGCCGCAGGATCTCGCCCTTCAGCGGGCGGACGAGCCCGGCCAGCGCGGGGTGCAGGCGGCCGCTGCGGGCGCCCGCGGCGATCACCACCGCGTCACACCGCAGCTCCGCACCGGCGACGACCGCGCCGGGACGGATCCCGGTGACCTCGCGCGGCACGAACTCGACACCGCGCTTCCGCGCGGCAGCCAGCAGCGCGGTGAGCAGTTTCCGGTTGTCCACCGCGAGATCGCCGGGCACCGACAGTCCACTTCGGACGGACAAGCCGGGTACCAGCCTGCCCAGCTCGCGGCCGGTCAGCGACTCGGCCGAGCGGCCGAGCGCCACCAGGTACTCGCCGAGCACCCGGAGCTGCTCGGCGTCGGCGCTGTCGTGCGCGACGACGACGGTTCCCGCCAGTGACAGGCCGGGGTCCCCGCCGTCGGCGGCGAGGTCCTCGGCGAACCCCGGCCACCGCCGGAGCGACTCCTGGCCGAGGTCGAGGGTGTCTTCCTCGCCTGGCCACGCCTCGGTGACGGGGGCGAGCATGCCGCCCGCGACCCACGACGCGCCCCGGCCGGGCTCCGGATCGACGAGGCGTACCCGGTGGCCCGCCGCCGCGGCGCGCCACGCCACGGACAGCCCGATGACACCACCACCGGCGATCACGATGTTTTCGCTCATACTTCCGATCACGCTCCCTGCGCCGGCATTACCCGGATCAGGTTCCACGGTCGGAGCGGTGCGGCTCCCTCTCAGCCCGTGCCTCGGGCTCCCGTGCGGACCACCCCACCGTAGCGCGCGGGCTACCGTGGCGCCATGCCTGGCTTGACTGGTGAACAGATCCGGAAACGACTCGACGACGCGCGCCTGTACCTGTGCACGGACGCCCGGGAGGACCGCGGTGACCTGGCCGGATTCGCCGACGCGGCGCTTTCCGGCGGCGTCGACGTCATCCAGCTTCGTGACAAGGGCGCCGACGGCCCGCTGGAGGCGAAGCGCGAAATCGCCGCGCTGGAGGTGCTCGCCGAGGCGTGCGCGCGGCACGGCGCGCTGCTGTCGGTCAACGACCGCGCGGACGTCGCGCTCGCCGTCGACGCGGACGTGCTGCACCTCGGCCAGGACGACATCCCGGTGCCGCTGGCCAGGCGCGTGCTCGGCGACGACGTGGTGATCGGCCGCTCCACCCACTCCGAAGCGCAGGCGCGCGCGGCCTCGCGCGAGGACGGCGTCGACTACTTCTGCACCGGCCCGTGCTGGCCGACGCCCACCAAGCCGGGCCGGGACGCGCCCGGCCTCCCCCTGGTGCGCGCGGTCGCCGAAGCGGGCACGGCGCGGCCGTGGTTCGCGATCGGCGGCATCGACGGCGAACGGCTCCCGCAGGTGCTCGAAGCGGGGGCGACCAGGATCGTCGTCGTGCGGGCCATCACCGGCGCCGAGGACCCGGCGGCCGCCGCGCGCGCCCTGCGCGGACGCTTGGCGTAAGCACGCCGCCGAACACGAAGGACGGCCCCGGCGATGGCACGCCCGGGGCCGTCCTCGCGCTGGTCACCTGGCGTTGTCGTCACCGGTGCCGTTGCCCGTGTTGCCGCCGTTGCCGCCGTTGCCGCTGTTCCCGCTTCCCGGAGTCGGCGGTGCCTCGGACTTCGTCGGCGTCGGGGTGTCCGACGACTTCGGCGTGCTGGGCTGCGTCGACGGGGCCGAACTCTCCGGTGGCCGCTGCTGGCCGCTCGTCGGCGGCGCCTGCCGCCGGCTGCTCGGTGACGTGCTCGGCGAGCCGGTCTTGTCCTCGCCCGGGTTCTCCCGCGACGGCGCGGGCTGCTCAGGGGTCTTTTCCTGCTGCTTCCCGCCGCCGAACAGGTGCCCGGCCGTGGTCCCGTTCCCGCCGGAGATGGCGTTGCCCGTGGTCAGCTCGAACCCGGTGATCAGCACGATCGCCGCGACGAACGCGGCCGCGCTGGTACCGATGATCAGCGGCCACCGCAGCTTGCGCAGCCTGCCCGGCTCGTCCGGCGGCGGCATCGTCTCGCCCGGTTTCGGCAGTTGCACGGTCGCGTCACCGTCGAGGCCCGGCCTCGGCAGGTGCACGGTCGCCTGCTCGTCCTGGTCCGCCGTCGGCCAGCCGGGCGCGCCGTGCCGCGCGGTCCCCCGCTGCCGCACCGGCATGGCCCTGGTCGCGCGCGCGTCCTTCACGGCGAGCGCCTTCGCCAGGTCCTTCGTGCGCTGCGCGGCTTCCTTCGTGCGGTGCAGCGAGCGCAGGTACAGCTCGCCGCCGACGGTCGTGATCACGCTCGCGATACCGGCGCCGACCACCGTTCCCGCGACGCCGATCGTCGAGCCGAGCACGGCGGCGGTCACCGCCGCCAGCGCGGCGGCCACGACCTGTGCGATCTTGATACCCGACTTCTCCGATGAAGCCGTTTCCTGCTCAGTCTTTCTGTCACCCTCCCCGGGGGAGGCAGCTGATTTCGACATGGTTCCGATCTGGTAGCCCGCGGACGTCTTCTTTACCCAACGGTTATGTCGTCTGGGAAGGTTCCCTCGTTGCCCGGCAGTGAGCAGGACCACTCCGAATGTCCACAATGGACTGGCTTGCGTTCACAATTCCTTGACATACTCAGGACATGAATCTGGTGACGATCGAGGAAATCCGCGCGGCGGCGGGCAGGATCGGCGCGCACGCGCTGCGGACGCCGCTGCTGCCGCAGCCGTGGGCGACCGGCTCCCCGCTGTGGCTGAAAGCCGAAAGCCTGCAGCAAATCGGCGCGTTCAAGATCCGCGGCGCGTTCAACGCGATCGCTTCGCTCGACGAACCCGCCCGCACCCGAGGCGTCGTCGCCTATTCGAGTGGCAATCACGCGCAAGCGGTGGCTTTCGCGGCGAAGCAGTTCGGCATCCCCGCGGTCATCGTGGTCCCGGACGTCACCCCGCGCATGAAGGTCGAAGCCACCGCCGCGCACGGCGCCGAAGTCGTCGAAGTGCCGATGGCCGAACGCGAATCGCGCGCGTACGAAATCGCCGGAGAGCGCGGGCTCACCCTCGTGCCGCCGTTCGACCACCGCGACGTGATCGCGGGCCAGGGCACGATCGGCCTGGAAATCGCCGAGGACCTGCCCGAGGTGGAGGTCGTGCTGATCCCGGTGAGCGGCGGCGGCCTCGCGTCGGGCATCTCCGCCGCGGTCAAGGCGCTGAAGCCGTCGGTGCGGGTCTTCCTCGCCGAGCCCGAGCTCGCCGCCGACACCGCGGAAGGCCTGCGCACCGGCGCCCGCGCGGACTGGGCGCCGGACCGGCGCGCCCGCACGATCGCCGACGGGCTGCGCTCGCAGCCGTCCGAGCTGACCTTCGCCCACCTCCGGGCGCACGTGGACGGGATCGTCACGGTCAGCGAGGACGAGATCCGCGAGGCCGTGCGGACGATCGCGCACAGGTCCCGGCTGATCGCCGAGCCGAGCGGGGCCGTGTCGACCGCGGCCTACTTGTTCCACCCGGACGAGCTACCCCAGGGCAAGACGGTGGCGGTGCTTTCCGGCGGCAACGTGGATCCGCGCCAGCTCGCCGACCTGCTCGCCTTGTGACCGGTCACGAGAACCGGCCCCGGACTCTGGGCGACACCCGGTGTTATCCAGATCACTCGCGATCATGATGTGACCCAGTCATTACCCGCGAGTAGGAGGAGAGCACCCCTATGTACGACCACAGCTCAGGACGGCGGCGGGTACGCGTGCTGGCGGCCGCGGTACTCACCGCGGCCGCCACGCTCGCCGGGCTCACTGTCGCGAACGGCCCGGCCGAAGCTTCGGGCTTCCCGCCACCGGAGAGGATCAACAACTGGTCGTGCGAACCGGCACCGGAGCATCCCGAACCGGTCGTGCTGGTGCACGGCATGGGCGCGAACGGGGTCGTGAACTGGCTGACCATGGCGCCCGCGATAGCCGGGCAGGGCTACTGCGTCTTCACACCGACCTACGGCGCCGGGCTGCTCGGCACGCTCGCCGGTGGGCTCCAGCCGATGCGGAAGAGCGCGGCGGAGCTGAGCGACTACATCGACAAAGTGCTCGACAAGACCGGCGCGGCGAAAGTGGACATCGTCGGGCACTCCGAGGGCAGCACCGTGCCCGCCTACTACCTGAAGCACCTGGGCGGGGCGGCCAAGGTCAAGCACTTCGCCGGCTTCGGCGCCAACTACCGGGGGACGACGTTGAGCGGGCTAAACGCGCTCGCGAAGGAGCTCCTGAAGCTGCCCGGGATCGGCGACCTCGTGAAGGCGGGCTGCGGGCCCTGCGACGAGTACCTGCCCCCGTCGTCGTTCCTCGACGAGCTGGCCGAAGGCGGCATCTCCGTGCCGGGGCCGACCTACACCAGCATCGTCAGCAAGGGCGACGAGGTGGTCACGCCGTACACGAGCGGAGTGCTCGGCGAACCGGGGACGACCGACATCGTGCTGCAGGACGAGTGCCCGTCTGACCACGTGGGCCACCTCGGCCAGGCCGTCGACCCGAACGTCCTCGCGCACGTTCTGAAGGCGCTCGACCCCGAGCACGCACCGGCGCCGAAGTGCACCCCGTTCTTCCTGCCGGTGTGAGTCTTCTTCCCGGCACGCTCGTTGTCCCCAACAGGTTGTGAACTGTCACGAACCTGCGAGGAGGGTCGATGTCGCGCGAGCGGGAACTGATCGGCGAGATCGTGGCCAAGGTCGACCTCGACGGGATCGCGCTGCGGATCGTCGACCAGTTCCTGCCCTCGGTGCGCGGCTACGCCAGGATGCCGTCGACGCTGCTGCACGGCGAAGTACTGGCCATCATCGGGCGCAACCTCCAAGTGGCCAAGCACTGCATCCTCGACGACCGCGGCCCGAACGGCGTCGAGCTGGAGGAGATGCGGCTGTCGGCGAAGCAGCGCGGACGCGACGGCCTGCCGCTCCAGGACGTTTTGCGGGCTTATCGTCTCGGCGGCCGGGTCGTCTGGGCGGCGCTCACCGAGGCGGCCACCGCGGACGAGGAGCAGCACGTCCTGCTGCACGTCGCGGACCGGGTGATGGGCTACATCGACGCCGTGTCCACCGTGGTCGCCCTCGCCTACGTCGAAGAACGGGACGAACTGATCTCCGAGCGCGAAACGACCGCACGCGCGCTGCTCGAAGCGCTCCTCGACCCGCTGGCCGACCCCGACGAGCTGAACCGCCGCGCCGAACGCGCCGGGTTCGGGCTGTGCGAGTCCTACCGCGCGTTCGCGATCTCGGTACCGGAGTCGGCGCCCGGCACGCACGGCAGGCTGGCCCGCGACCTGCGCGCGCTCGGCCTGCTCGCGCTCACCGAGGCCGACCGGATCTCGGGCGTCGCGGCCACGGAGGTCACCGCGGCCAGGCTCACCCGGCCCGGCGCGGTCGCCACGCTCAGCGAACCGGTGTCCCGCGAGGACCTCCCCGGCGCGCTGGAGCTGGCCCGGCTGCGGGTGCAGACCGCGCTCAAGCTCGGTCACCGCGGCGTGCTCGACGACACCGACCTGCTCCCCGCCCAGCTGCTCGCCCGCTCACCGCAGCTCGCGAACACCCTGCGCGAACGCGTGCTCGGCCCGCTCCGCAAACCAGGACGGCAGGGCTCACCCGAACTCGTCCGCACGCTCGAAACCTTCGTCGGCAGCAAGCTCGACCGCAGGCGCGCGGCCACCGCGCTGACCATCCACGCGAACACCCTCGACTACCGGCTGCGGCGCATCGAGCAGCTCACCGGGCTCACCCTCGCCGATCCCGGCGATCTCGCGCAGATCGTGCTCGCGCTGTACCAGGACCGGCTCAGCCCGTCGAATGGTGCTTCGACCGGACGTGCGTAGGCGGGCCTTCGACCCCGCAGTGCAGGCACTTCCCCGGCTCCGGGGCCGCTTCCTCCGGTGGCGGGTCCGCCGCGTCCGAGGCGAGCACCTTGTTGTGGACGCCGAGTGCCACCAGCCCGCCGGCGACCGCGAGCGCCGCGCAGACCAGGAGCGAGGTCCGCCACCCCGAGGTCAGCGCCACCGGGTCGGCGTAGGCGACGCCGCTGAGCCCGGCCACCGCGGGCAGCACCGCGATGGCGAGCAGGCTGCCCGTCCGCGCGATCGCGTTGTTGACCCCGGAGGCGACCCCGGCGAAGTGGTCCGGCGCGGCCGCCAGCACGGTCGCGGTCACCGGCGCGACGACGGTCGCGAGCCCGAGACCGAACACCACTACGGCGGGCAGCACCGTGCCGGGATAGGACGCGCCGGGTTCGACGCGCATCAGCAGGAGCATCCCGGCCGCGATCAGGAACGGGCCCGTGACGAGCTGGGCGCGCGGGCCGATTCGCGCCGCGAGCGCACCGGAGCGGCTCGACAGCAGCAGCATGATGATCGTGATCGGCAGCCCGGCCAGCCCCGCCGCGGTCGAGCCGTACCCGAGCGAGACCTGAAGCTGCATGACCATCAGCATCATCACGACGCCCAGCGCCGCGTAGACGACCAGCGTCAGCGCGTTGGCGAGGGTGAAGGTGCGGTCGCGGAACAGCGACGGCGGCACGAGCGGATCGGCGGAGCGCAGCTGGATCCGCACGAACGCGCCCATCGCGAGCACGCCGAGCACACCCGCGCCCAGCACCATCGGGTCGCCTGCCCCGCGCGGCGGCGCTTCGACCAGCGCGAACGTGATCCCCGCGAGCCCGAGCGCGCCCGCCGCCGAAGCCACGAAATCGGGCCTGCCCTTGGTCTCGGCGTCGCACGACTCCGGCACGTACTTCTTCGCGAGCCACACGCACACCGCGGCGAGCGGCAGGTTGATCAGGAACGCCAGCCGCCACGAACCGAGCTGCACGAGCAGCCCGCCGAGCAGCGGGCCGATGGCGGCGGCGATCCCGCCGAGGCCGGACCACGCGCCGATCGCGCGCGCCCTGTCCTCGCGGGCGAACGTGGACTGCAGGATCGCCAGCGAACCCGGCGTCAGCAGGGCGCCGCCGATGCCCTGCAGGATCCGGGTGGCCACGAGCATGCCCGTCGACACGGCGGCGCCGCACAGGACGGACGCGACGCCGAACCAGATCACGCCGATCACGAACAGCCGCCGCCTGCCGTACCGGTCGCCGAGCGAGCCCGCGATGAGGATGAGCGCGGCGAGCGAGAGCAGGTAGCCGTCGAGGATCCATTGCAGATCGGCGAAGGAGGCGTTCAGCTCGGAGCCGATCTTCGGCAGCGCCACGGTGACGATGGTGCCGTCGAGCATGGCCATGCCGGACCCGAGAATGGTGGTGGCGAGCACCCCGCGCGCCACCGGCGTTCCCCAGCGCACCACGTCGGCCGGTGCCGTCATCGGCTCACCCCCTTCACTCCGGTCGCAGTATCCCCGTGCCTGCCGTGCCGCCGCATCCTCGCGCCCGGTCCACCTGCCCCCGCCCGGCCGCCTGCCTGCAGTTAGCGGGCTAAACGCACTCAGCGAGCCGTGCATGCGTCGCGGGCCCGCTCCGCTCCAGGCCGCATGCTCCGAAGGGGCCCTTGAGGGAACCTGACGCCGCGAAGGCACCCATCAGGGCATCGGCAACACCATGGCCGCGCGCCACGAGGGGCGAGATCGCGACGTCAGATTCCCCGAAGGCGGCCTTCAGGGCATGGGGCGGGCATGGTGCGGGCATGGGGCCAAGCCCCGGTGGATCACCCGGACGGCTCCACATTTCCGCCACCTATCGCACCGGAATCGACACGCGCGCATCATCACCGTGACCTTCGGGAGTCCAGCGCCGCTTTCTCCGCCCTCGCGGGCGAGCAGGGTGCGCTGCTCATGCGCCGAAGGCGTCCTTCACGGCACGGGCTGGGATTTCGCAGCCGCGCCTCGGTCCCGTTTCCGCGCTCGTGCCCCGAAAGGGAACCTTCAGGGGCGTGAACGCCGCGGAGGTGGCCTTCGCGTGCCCGCTCTGCTCCAAGCCGCATGCCCCGAAGGAGCCCTTGAGGGAACCTGACGCCGCGAAGGCACCCATCAGGGCATCGGCAACACCATGGCCGCGCGCCGCGAGGGGCGAGATCGCGGCGTCAGATTCCCCGAAGGCGGCCTTCAGGGCATGGTGCGGGCATGGGGGCAAGAAGATCAGGGGCGGTTCAGGGTGGTGATGAACTTGTACCGGTCCCCCCGGTAGATCGAGCGGACGAACTCGACGGGCTTGCCGTCGTCGGCGAAGGAGTGCCGGGACAGCAGCAGCATCGGCATGCCGACGTCGGCGCCGAGCAGCTCCGCCTCCTGCGGCCCGGCGAGCGAGGTCTCGATGGTCTCCTCGGCGCGGTCCATCACGACGCCGTAGTGCTCGCGCAGCACCGAATACAGCGAGCCGCCCGCCGAAATGTGCTTGCGCAGCCCGCGAAACCGGCCGAGCGGGAGGTGGGTGGTTTCCAGCGCCATCGGTTCGGCGTCGGCGAGCCGCAGCCGCCGCATGCGCAGGATCTTCGAGCCGTTGCGGATGGCGAGGAGCTTCGCCAGCTCGGGTTCGGCCACCAGTTCTTCGATTTCGAGCAGCTTCGAGGACGGCTCGCGGCCTTGCGCGCGCATGTCCTCGGTGTAGGAGGAAAGCTGCAGCCGCTGCGCGAGCTTCGGCTCGGCGGCGAAGGTGCCCTTGCCCTGCACGCGGTGGAGCCTGCCCTCGGCGGTCAGGTCGTGCAGCGCCTGGCGGACGGTCGTGCGCGACACGGTGAACTCGGTCGCCAGCGTGCGCTCGGTGGGGATCGGCGAACCGGGCGGGAGCGCGTCGAGGAGATCGAGCAGGTGCTGCTTCAACGCCCAGTACTTGGGTTCGCGCTGCCCGCGCACACCCGTCGCCGCACCGGGGTCCCCGGCGGTCGATGACTCCAACATGACCCGCTCCCTGCTCTTCTCCCACCAGCGGGCGCCCCCGGCGCCCGGACAGTCGTTCCGACAGTGTGCCGCACGCCGCCCCCTTTTGGTCGTCATGGGCGTCACTCGTGCGGTGCGAAACGGGCGGGACGAAGCCCTCGGCCTGCGACGCTCACGACGCTAGGCTTCCCGTACCACCCCCCTCCCGGGTTAGCATTGGTCTAGACCTTGCCGGGCCGGGGGCCGGGCGGAGACCGCCGAAAGAGGAGAGCATGACCAGCAGCGAAGTACGTCCTGGCGAGTTCATGGCCGCCGAGATCGCCGAGCAGCCCGCGGTGCTGGCCGGGCTGGTCGAGCGGCGCGCGGACATCGCCGCGGTCGCCTCCGCCATCGCCGAACGCCCGCCGCGCTTCGCCCTGCTCGCCGCGCGCGGCAGCAGCGATCACGCCGCGCTCTACGCCAAGTACTTGATCGAGGTGCTGCTCGGGCTGCCCGCCGGGCTCGTCTCGCCGTCCACCGTGACCCTCTACGGCGCCCGCCCCGACCTGCGCGACGTCCTGCTCGTGTCGGTGAGCCAGAGCGGCGGCTCGCCCGATCTGATCGAGGTCACCGAGGCCGCGCGCAAGCAGGGCGCGCTCACCGTCTCGGTCAGCAACACCCCGTCCTCGCCGCTGCACAGCGCCGCCGAACTGGCCGTCGACATCGGCGCCGGCAAGGAGAACGCGGTCGCCGCGACGAAGACCTACTCGGCCACGCTGATGGCGCTCTACCTCCTGATCGACGCCGTCCGCGGCGGCGACGGCGCGGACGCGGCGAACATCGGCGAGCTGGCGGAGCGGACGCTGCGCGACGCGGAGGAAGGCGTCCGGCGCGCGACGGACCGCTACCGCTTCGTGGACAGGGTGATCACCACCGGCCGCGGCTACTCCTACGCGACCGCGCTCGAATCCGCGCTCAAGCTCGCGGAGACCAGTTACCTCGCCGCCCGCGCCTACAGCGGCGCGGACCTGCTGCACGGCCCGGTCGCCGCGATCGACGGCGAAACCGCGGTGCTCGCGGTCACCGGCGCCGGGCGCGGCGGCTCGGCGATGCACGACGTGCTCGACGCGGTCACCGACCGCGGAGCCGACGTGCTCGCCGTCGGGTCCTCTTCGGACGATGTGCCCGCGGCGCTGCGGATCCCGGTGCCCGTGGTCGCCGAGGAGCTCGCGCCGGTGCTCGAAGTGCTGCCGGTGCAACGGCTCGCGCTCGGGCTCTCGCTCGCGCGCGGCGGCGACCCGGACCGTCCGCGCGGGCTGAAGAAGGAAACCAAGACCAGGTGAGCCACGTCGTCGGAGTCGACGCGGGCGGTACCTCGACGCGCGCGCTCGCGGTCGACGCCGAGGGGACCGTGGTCGGTACCGGCCGCGCCGGCGGCGCCAACCCCAACTCGCACCCGCCGTCGGAGGCGGCCGCGCACATCGCCGAGGCGATCACGCTCGCGCTCGGCTCGCTTGATCCACTTCGGACGGACGCGTGCGTGGTCGGCATGGCGGGGGTGAGCAAGCTCAGCGATCCGGCGATCGCGGGCGTGTTCGAGCGGTCGTGGGCCGCGCTCGGGCTGGGCGGCGAGGTGCACGCGGTCACCGACGCCGAGGCCGCGTTCGCCTCGGCGACGGTTTCCCCGGACGGCACCGTGCTCGTCGCGGGCACGGGATCGATCGCCTGCCGGATCAGGGACCGGCGGCTGGTGTCCACATCGGGCGGTTACGGCTGGCTGCTCGGCGACGAGGGCTCGGCGTACTGGATCGGCCGGGAGGCGGTGCGCGCGACGCTCGCCGCGCTCGGCGGGCGCGAGCCGCTGGACGGGCTGCCCGCCGCGGTGCTCGCCGAGGCGATCGGCGTGCACGACCCCGCAGGAGAGGACGAACGGCTCGCGGTGTCGCGGCGGCTCATCACCGCCGTCAACGGCGAACCGCCGATCCGGCTCGCGCGCTTCGCCCCGCTGGTGAGCGAAATCCTCGACGAGCCGTCGCGCGCGATCGTCACCCGTGCCGCCGACCTGCTCGCCGAGAACGCGCTCGCGACGAGGGACGACGGCGAGCGGACGCCGATCGTGCTGGTCGGGAGCGTGCTCGGGACCGACAGCCCGGTGGGCTCGCTGGTGCGGGAGCGGCTGGCGGGCCGGGAAGTGCTGAGCAGTTCCGACGGGGTGCTCGGCGCGGCGAGGCTCGCCGCCGTGCGGGCGTGGGGACGGCCGGACGGGATCGATACCGGAACGGACACGGCACGACGGGATTCGCGAAAACTCGGCTGAACCGGCATTCGGGGCGTACCGTAGTAGACGGCCCCCGGACCTCCCCCCTCGCCGGGGGCCATCTTATTGCCCTTTTCCGGGCTCCGGCTCCGCCAGCCGCAGTCCGGGGTGGTCGGCGGGCAGCACCCGGTAGAGCACCCACCCGCTCACCGCGATGGTCAGCGCCTGCAACGGCCAGGTGAGCACGGTCCGCGCCACGCCGAGCGCGACGAGCTGCCCCGTCCACCACAACGGCACGTACACGAGCACGCGCAGCACGTACTGGCACGACCACACCAGCGTCGCGATCGAATACGCGCGCAGCAGCGCCGGATCCTTCCGCCAGCGCGTCTTCTGCCCCAGCAGCAGGCCCACCACGACACCGAGCAGCGGCCAGCGGATCGCCGCGCTCGCCGCCCACAGCAGTGCACTGGCCACATTGGACAGAACCTGGATCAGGAAGAAGTCCTGCGCGCGCCCGGTGTGCAGCGCGACCAGCGCGGCGGCGATCACCGCGGCGAGGCTCACCACGACGGCGCGGGCGCGGTCGCCGCGCACCAGCCTGATCGCGCCGACCACCACCGCCACCCCGATCGCCGCCCACGCGCCCCACGCGATCGACTGGCCCGCGGCGAGCCAGCCGACGACGAATCCGACGGGGGGCAGGCTCGCGTCGACGGCGCCCTTGCGCCCGCCGAGCACACTCGCGAGGGATTCGCGGGAAGGCGTGTCGTTCACGTCCCCTAGCCTGCCCGAGTGGGCCGCCCACGGCGACGTCCGGGGAGACGAACACCACACCGCGACGCACATCCGAGGTGAAATAAGGGTAATGCGCGTGCGCTTGTGACCGACAAGGTAAGAAACTATGACTTCCGAGCAAACCGACGGTGGCGTAGGTCGTGCCGCCCGGAGGATGCTCGGAGGTTGATCAGGGGACGTGGGGTCCAGGGGTGAAGAGGGAAAGGGGACAGCGGGTGTACGGCTTCGACAGCTACGTGGCGATCGGTGACAGCTTCACCGAAGGACTGAACGACGAGCTTCCGGACGGCAGCTTCCGCGGCTGGGCGGACCGGCTGGCCGAGGTGCTCGCGGACGGGCACCCCGGCTTCCAGTACGCCAACCTGGCACTGCGCGGCAAGATGCTGGCCGAGATCATGTCCGAGCAGGTGCCGATCGCGCTCGACATCAAGCCCGACCTGGTCACGCTGTGCGCGGGCGGCAACGACATCATCGTGCCCGGCGCGGACGTCGACGCGGTCGCCGCCCAGTTCGAGGCGGGCGTGGCGGCGCTGCGCGAGGCCGGGATCACCGTCGTCATCTTCAACGGGCCGGACACCAAGACGCTGTCGGTGATGCACATGCTGCGCGGGAAGGTCGGCATCTACAACGCGCACCTGTGGGCCATCGCGGACCGGCACGGCGCGCGCATGGTGGACCTGTGGGCCATGCAGCCGCTGCACGACCGCCGCGCCTGGAGCGACGACCGCCTGCACTTCACCCCCGAGGCGCACCGCAGGATCGCCCTGCGCACCGCCGAGGCGCTCGGCATCCCGGTGGACGGGGACTGGCGCGAGCCGTGGGGCGAGCTGGAACCGTCGACGTGGATGGACTCGCGGCGCTCGGACCTGACCTGGACGAAGACGCACCTGCTGCCCTGGATCAAGCGCCAGCTCCGCGGCGAGTCGATGGGGGACGGCCTCGCGCCGAAGCGGCCGGAGCTGGCCCCGTTCACGCGGGAGCCGGTCGTCGCGCCGGTGCCGGCGGTCCAGCAGGCACTCCCCGCCCCCGAACGCCTCACGGATTCGGCCACGGCGAGCTGACCTGCTGGTTTCGATCGAAGCACGGAGATCGGCTTCGGTCGCGGGCCGAGCCGCACCGGCTTACAGTCGCTTCATGTCGGCTGCCCGCCTTGCCTGGCTAGTGCCGCTCGCGCTGCTGGTGAGCGGCGCCCTCGCGCTGCTCGCGACCTGGCAGCGCGCGGACGGGATCGAAGCCGATCTCGGCGCCCGCTCGGACGCGGCGCTCGCGTCGGCGGGCCTCGGCGGCGGGTCGGTCACCTTCGACGGCCGTGACGCGGAGCTGCGCGGGTTCGGCGCGGACACCGCGGAACGCGCCGCGGCGACGGTACGCGGCGTGGACGGCGTGCGGACGGTGTCCACTCAGGACGTAGCGCCCACCCCCGTGCCCGCCGCACCGAGCAGCGCGCCACCGAGCGCCGCGCCACCGAACACCGCGCCACCGAGCAGCCCGCCGTCCCAGCCGCGCCTGACCAAGGAGGCGCTGCAGTCCCGGATCGACGACGCGCTCGCCGCGGACCCGATCACGTTCGAACCGGACACCGCCGAGCTGACCGGCGAAGGAAAGCGGACCGCGGAGCGGATCGCCGAGCTTGCCGCGAGCGCGCCGACCGGCGCCCGGCTCGAAATCGACGGCCACGTCGCGAAGGGGCCGGGCGGGAAGAGCGCCGCGCGCAAGCTGTCGCAGGAGCGCGCGCAAGCCGTCGTGGAAGTGCTGACCGGGGCGGGCGTCCCCGCGGACAAGCTCGTCGCGAAGGGATTCGGGGACAGCAGGCCGAGTACGAAGGGTGACGACCGCAGGGTCGAAGTCGAAGTGCGCTGACAGGGCGGGGTGAGGACCATGCTGTGGCTGTTCGGCCAGATCTGGCTGTGGCTGCTGATCGCGTTCGCGTTGGGGGCGCTCGTGACCGGGCTGCTGGTCAACGCCGCCAACCGCAAACGTGAACGGCGCGCGGCCGAGCCGGAGGAGGCCCGGCGAGTGTCCGCGCCGTCCCCGGCGCACGACGAGCACGGCTACCGGGACGTGCCCTACGACCAGGAGGCCGACCACTTCCCCGCGGCGCGCGGGGAGGAGGTGTGGCCGGACGACCCCGACGAGCCGGACCCGGGCCGTCGCGAAGGCACGCTTCCCGGCTTCGAAAACGTCCCGCACGAGGACTGGCCGCGTGAATCCGGTACCCCGGCGTGGCCGGGAGACGACGACTGGCCACCTGCCGGGCCCGGCAGGGGCCGCTGATAGGTTCGACGACCGACAGTGACTCCGGGCCGGGAGAGGGGGCGGGCGTGCCACTCCCGCACTGGACGCAGGCGAACTTCCTGCCTCCCGGACGGCACCAGGCCGATCTCGCCGACATCTACGAGCGGCTCGTGTTCGACGCACCGCACCAGAACGAGCGCGAGATCCTGTTCAGCGCGCTCAACAGCTACCTCGGCGTGGTTTCGAAGGTCATCCCGGCGGGGCGGGCCTGGGTCGGCGGCGAGTTCATCGCGCGCACGGACAACGTGCCGGGCGGGCTCGACGTGGTGCTCATCCCCGAGGACTGGGGAATGCTGAAACGCTTGCAGGGCCCGGCGCGCGAGGCGCTGTACGGCCTGCTGACGCTCCGCGGGGTGATCATCGGGCAGCCCGTGATGTACCTGAACCAGGTGCAGCCGGTCGGCGGCCTGCTCGACGGGTTCCTCGCGTTCCCGAGCGACGAGGAGACCTGGGAGGCGGCGTGGTCGAGCCTCGGCCAGGGATTCCCGGAGCTGACATGGTGAGCGGAGAGAGACAGCGGTGAACACGTTCCGTCAGATCGCCGAGGACATCCCGGGCGGTACGTGGCTCGACGACCTGGCGCGGGCATCGGCGATGGCCGCGCACGCCAAGTTCGAACGCACCTCGCGCTCACCGCTGCTGAAGGTGGCGATGCTGGGGTCGACTCAGGCGGACGCGTACACGTTCTCCGATATCGGCAGGGCGCTGCAGGACGCGACCGCGAAGATCGGGCACATCATCCGCAACCCCTCCGGCGAGGTCACCATCGTCCAGCCCGCCGACCGGGACAAGGCGCCGCTGATCCAGCGCGGCCAGGCGGGCAACGCGATCTTCTTCGGCTTCCCGGAGCCGGAGCCCGCGGACGCGCTCATCCACGACGGGATCGAGACGCTGTCCGAGCGCGCGGTGAAGGAGCTGTGCGACTTTCTGCCCGCTAATGGTTCCGACGACGGCGCGCTCGACGCCGTGCTGCTCCAGCGCGACACCGTCCGGAACGCGGTGAGCGACGTGGTGAACGCGGTGACGAAGAACGCCGGGATCGGGCTGCAGCTCACCCCGACCGCGGGCGACGAGGTGGTCCGGAGCCTGACCTCGGACCAGGCGAAGGTGCTGCATTCGAGCCTGCGCGAATCGCGGGAGGAGGTCGGCTACGAGACCGTCTCCGGCAGGCTCGACGGGGTGCGCACGCGCCGCCGGATCTTCTACCTGGAGCGGGAGAGCGGCGGCACGATCCAGGGCGCGGTCGCGCCGGACCTGCTCGACGAGATCAAGGAGAACCTGGACCGCCCGGTGACCGCGCGGCTGCGCGTGGTCCGGACGACGACGATCGACGGGCGGCGCGGGCGTCCGGTGCACGAACTGCTGGAGATCACGCGCGAAGTGAGCCTCTTCGACCAGTGAGAGCGGTGGCCGGCGGCACGAGAGATGGCAACGCCGACCACGGCTCGGACCTCCCCGACCGAGCCAGGTCGGCGTTGTCGCAGAACCTTACGTCCAGTCGGCCCAGTGTCACTAAGAATCCGCTAAGAGCCGCCACTGAGCGGTTCGGGGCGGGTGGTGACCTGCCCCGGCGTGTTCGCGCGCTCCCGCAGTTCCACCGACAGCGTGAACTGTTCCCGCGCGCCCGCGCTGTCGCCGACCGCGCGGAGAATCCTTGCCAGGGTCGCACGCGTGACGCCTTCACGCAGCACGAAACCACGACTGACCGAAACTCCGATCGCCTCGCGCGCGTAGCGCTCCGCCTCGGGGTAACGCCGCGCGGCGAGGTGCAGCCCGGCGAGGTTGTCGAGCGACACGGCGGCGTGCGCGTCGTCGCCGAACTCCCGGTCGATCCGCAGCGACGCGAGCTGCTGGTCGATGGCTTCGTCGTAGTTCGCGCGATAGCGCTCTCCGTAGGCGAGCGCGGTCCGCGCCCGCACCTGCAGCGCGAGCTCGCCCTTCTGGACGGTCGCGTCGACGAGCGGGCGCAGCCGCATGAGCGCCTCGTCGGCGTTCCTGGTCATGATCAGCGCGCTGCAGGCGTGGATTTCCGCGGTGCGCCACAGTGATTCGTCACCGGTCCGCCGCGCGATCGCCAGCGCCTCTTCGGCGTCGGGGAGGCTGCCTTCCGGGCGTTCGAAGGTGAGCGCCAGCGCGCACCTCGCGACCAGCATGCGGCCGCGGCCGGTCTCGCTGCCCGCCGCGACGGCCGCCTTCATGCCCAGCTCGACCAGTTTCCGCCATTCGCCGCGCAGCGGGCGCACCACGCGGTAGTCGTGCATCACCGCGGCGAGCTGCCACGCGTACTCCGGCGGCACCGATTCGAGCATCGCCATCAGGTTGGGCCAGTTCGTCGCGAACCAGTCGAGCGCGGCGTCGACCGAGTCCAGCGGCGGCACGTCCTGCTCGCTGACCAGCGCGGTGAAGTCGGCGGGGAAGGTCACCGGCCGGAGCCTGCGGCGAGCCCGGTCCGCCACCGCGAGGTAGTAGGTGGCCGTCCTGGACAGCAGTTCGGCGCGCTCCTGCTCGCCGAACGCGACCTCGCCGAGTTCGCGGAGGTACAGGCGGACCAGGTCGTCGTGCGGCGCGAACACGTCCTTGCTGGTTTCGGTGAGCAGGTGGTGCGCGGCGAGCGCGCGCAGGTGGCGGCGCGCCTCGGTGCTGGTGAGCCCGGCGAGCAGCGCGGTGAGCTGCGGTGAGATCGACTCGCCGACGACGGTGCCCAGCACGCGGGCGGTCGCCGCCACCGCGGGCGCCAGCTCGCGGTACGAGGCGTCGAACGCCGCGCGCACACTGGTTTCCGTGCCGAAGTCGAACCCGGCCAGCCTGGTCCGTTCGTTGGCCAGCTCGCCGACCAGGTCCGAAACCGTCCATTGTGGACTTGCGGCGAGGCGTGCGCCCGCGACGCGCAGCGCCAGCGGAAGGTGCCCGCAGAGGTTCGCCAGCGCGCGGTTGAGGTCGTAGTCGCCGGGCCCGGACAGCTCCTCGATGACCTGCACCGCGTCGTGCGACGGCAGCGTGCCGAGCACTCGCGCCTTCGCCACGTGTGAGACCGCGAGACCGTCGAGGCGGGACCTGCTGGTGACCACGGCCATCGACCGCGAACCCGGCGGCAGCAGCGGGCGCACCTGGTCCGCGTCGCGCGCGTCGTCGAGCACCACGAGCACGGTGCGCTCGGCGAGCAGCGAACGGTAGAGCGCGATCCGCTCCTCGGCCGGACCCGGTATCTCGGCCGGCGTGACGCCGAGCCCGCGGAGGAACTGCGCGAGCGCGGCGTCCGGGGTGAGCGGCTCGTCCTCCGGGGAAAACCCGCGCAGTGCCGCGAACAGCACGCCGTCGGGGAAGCGCGGCGACACGCGATGCGCCCAGGACACCACGAGCGCGCTCTTGCCGATCCCCGCCGTCCCGGTGACCACGGCGACCGCGCCACCGCCCTCGCCGGACCGTGCGAGCTGCTCGTCGAGCCAGCCGAGATCGGCCGTCCTGCCGACGAGCACCGGGACCGTCGACGGGAGCTGCGCGGGCGCGCCCGCCCTCGGCGCCGCGCGGCGGGTGCTCAGCTCGGTGGACGGCACCAGCTCGTCGTTGAGGATCCGGTCGTGCAGGTCGTGCAGTTCGGGGCCGGGTCCGATGCCCAGCGTTTCGACCGCGAAACGCGCCGTGCGCCGGTAGGCCTGCAACGCGTCCGCCCGCCGTCCGGTGAAGTACAGCGCGCGCATCAGCTGGCCGACCGAGCGCTCCGCGAGGGGATCGTCCCGGACCACCTGGCTGAGCTCGGTGATCACCTCGGTGTGCTTGCCGAGCGCGAGCTGGGCGTCCATCAGCTCGCCGCGCACCGCGAGGCGCAGATCGGCCAGCTCGGGCGCCCGCAGCCCGTCCGGGACGCCCACGAGCGACGGTCCCTCCCACAGCGCGCTGGCTTCGGCGAGCAGCTCGACCCGCTCGCCGGGCGGGCGGCCCCGCGCGGCTTCGAGCAGCCTGCGGGCGCGGTAGACGTCGATGCGCTCCGGGCTGACCACGAGCCGGTAGCCGGGTGCCGCGGTGTCGATCCTGATCTCGCCGTCGGGGTTCTGCACCGAGCGGAGCGAGCGCCGCAGCGCGGAGACGTTGCCGTGCACGATGGTCCGCGCGGTCGCGGGCGGATCGTGATCCCACAGCGCGTCGATGATGCGGTCCAGTGCGACGATCCGGTTCGCCTCGAGCGCCAGCATCGCGAGCAGGCCGCGAACACCGGGCCCGCCGATCGGCACCGGCTGCCCGCCTGCCACCAGCTGGACGGGACCGAGAACCCGGAAGCGCAGGTCTGCCTCGGCCAACCATCCCTCCCGGTTCCACGCGACCCACTGCGCCCGCGAGCGCGTTTAGCCCGCTAAACGCACTTCGGCGTAGGTCCAACCTACCCGCCGGTGTGCTCGAAGTGGAGGATCTGGGCGGCACCGATTCGCGTGCCGCCGACTCGGCTCAGCGGCCGAGCAGGACCGGCAGGCTGGAGGGACCGCGCAGGACGGGGGTCATCCTGCTGCCCACCCTCGCGTCCGCGCCGGGCGCGAGCCGCATGTCGGGCAGCCTCTCGATGAGCACCTTCAGCCCGGCGGTCAGCTCCGCGAGCGCGAACCGCGCGCCGAGGCAGGCGTGCGCCCCGTCGCCGAACGCGAGCGTCGCCATCGCGCGCCGGTCGAGGTCGTAGGCGTCCGGGTCGGGGTAGACCGCGGGGTCGCGGTTGGCCGAGGTGATCGCGAAGACCACCGGCGTCGCGGCCGGGATGGTGATGCCGTGCCATTCGGTGTGCCGCGTGCAGAGCCTCGGCAGCATGCCGACCGGCGGCTCCCACCGCAGCGCTTCCCGCACCGCCCAGGAAAGCTCGGTCTTCGGGTGGCGGCGCACCTTCGCGAGCTGGGCCGGATGGGTCAGCAGCGCGGCGAGGACGTTGCCGAGCGCGAGCATCACGGTGTCGGCGGCGGCCGGGAACAGCATGCGCGCGAACGCGAGCACGGACTCGTCGCTGTAGCCGTCCACGGTGAGCAGGGTCGAGATCAGGTCGTCGCCGGGCCGCGTGCGCCGCCGCCGGATGATCTCCCGCAGGTACGCGCCGAACTCGTCGGACGCGCGCGCCGCGCCGTCGGGTTCGACCGGGTAGTAGTACAGGTCGTGCATCCAGCGCCAGAGGACCGACTCGTCGGCGAGCGGCAGCCCCAGCATCCTGGCGACGACCAGTACCGGGTACTGCTCGGTGAACTCGACGACGAGATCCACCTCGTGCCGGGAGAACCGGTCGACGAGCTCGTGCGCGACGGGCTCGAACAGCGCGCTCCCGTAGTCGCCGGCGAGCCCGTCGTGGAACGCGGGCGTGGCCAGTCGCTCGTGGATCCGGTGCGCCGCGCCCGCCATGCACTGCACGGTGTGGCCGAGCACCGGCCCCGACGGCGGGTGCGCCGCGGCCGCGGGGAAGGTTTCCTCGTCCTTGAACGCGGCGGTCACCAGCTCGTGGGTGAGCAGGACGATCGCGCGGCCGCCGCCGAACGGAACTACGGCGTAAGGCTTCCGCCGGCGTAAGGTGGAGAGCAGGCGATGCGCGTTCGGGATGTCCCCGGTCGCGAAGTCGATCCCCTCGACATCCAACTCTTCCAGCGCCATGCCGGCCCCTGCTCCAAGACGCTTCCTGGTGATGACGAATATTCGTCGCTATTCTTGCGATTATTCGATGTCCGCGACACTAGGCGCAGGCGGGCGGAAAGCACAAGGGGTCCCAGCTGTGAGTGGTTCACCGCCGACGTCGCGCGTCGTGTCGGTCGTCGAGCTGCTCGCCGCGCGGCCGGACGGCTGCACGGTCGCCGAGGTGACCGCGAGCCTCGACCTGAACCGCGCCACCGTCTCCTCGGTGCTCGCCGAGCTGGAACGCACCGGGTGGGCGCGCCGCCGCGCGGACCGGTCCTACGTGCTGGGCCCCGGCCTGCTCGGCGTGACCGAAGCGGTCCGCACCGCGCTCCCCCTGCCGCCCGGCGCCGCGGACCGGGTCGCCACGCTCGCCGACGAAGCCCGTTGCGGCGCTTCGCTGAGCCTGGTCGAGCCGCACCGGATGACCTTCGTCGCGGTGTCCGAAGGCACTTCGGGCAGGCTTCCCGGCGGCCTCGCGGTCGGCACGCGGATCCCGTTGCGGCCGCCGACGGGCGCCACGGTGATGGCCTGGCGCGACGCGCGCGAGCAACGGGCGTGGCTCGACGACGCCGAAGACGACGAGCGCGACGGGCTACGGGACATGCTCGACGCGCTGGCGGGGCGCGCGGTCACGGTGTGGCGGCTCGACGACAGCGCGGCCGATCTGCTGGGCGTACTGGCCGACGTGGTCGACGCGCTCGCGGATCACCCGGTGCGCCACGATCTCCGCCGCCGCGCGCTGACCGAACTCAGCAGGCTGGTGGGGAACGCGTACCGCGCGGACGAGCTGGACACCGATCGCCCGCTGCCGGTCAGCTACCTCGCGGCGCCGGTGTTCGCCGGCGGGGCCGCCACGCACGAGCTGCAGATCGGGCCGCTGCACCCGGCGCTGGCGCGGCCGGAGCGGGAGCGGATCGCACTGGCGCTGATGGCCGCGGCCGGGGAGCTGTCCCAGCCCTGAAACCCTTGCGGTGGAACGAGTACGGCCCCGCATCATCAGTCCCGATCTGATGGTGCGGGGCCGTACTCGGTGCGGCGACGCGGCACCGGAGAACCCGAGGCTCCGGCACCGGATCGCTACCAGTCCTTCGGCGGGCTCACCCCGAGCAAGAGGGATCCACCGTCACACCGGCAACATCTCACCACTCCAGCACCACGTACCTCCGGAGCGGTGCCGACAAGGTAACAGCACGCGCCCGGTCGGCTACAAGCACCCTGGCGAAAAAAATACGGCGGGAGCCCCGACTCCGGGGCCCCCGCCGCATGTCGGAGGGTCAGCGCGTCACCGGGGTGAAGTCGCGGGCCGCGATGAACTCCGGGCGTGGCGCGGCTGCGCCGTACGGGTCGCCGAGGGTGTTCTCGACGCTGTTGAACACCAGGAAGATGTTCGACCTCGGGTACGGCGTGATGTTGTTGCCGGACCCGTGCATGATGTTCGAGTCGAACCAGAGCGCGGAGCCCGCCTGGCCGGTGAACTGCTCGATACCGCACTCCGCGGCCAGCTTCGTCACCTCGCGCCTGTTCGGCACGCCGAACTCCTGCTCCTTGAGCGAGCTCTTGTAGTTCTCCTCCGGCGTCTTGCCGACGCACGGCACGAACGTCCGCTGCGAACCGGGCATCACCATCAGCCCGCCGTTGAACGGGTAGTTGTCGGTCAGTGCGATCGAACAGCTCACCGCCCTCGGCTTCGGCATGCCGTCCTCGGCGTGCCAGGTTTCGAAGTCGGAGTGCCAGTAGAACCCGGCACCCTTGAAGCCCGGCATGTAGTTGACCCTGCTCTGGTGGAGGTAGACCTCGGAGCCGAGAATCTGCTTCGCCCGATCGAGAATCCTCGGGTCACGCACCAGTTCGGCGATCAGCGCGCTGATCTTGTGCATGTCGAAGATGGACCGCACCTCGCCCGACGACTTCTCGGTGATCACCCGTTCGTCGGACTTCAGCGCCTCGTCCGAGGACAGCCGCACGAGGTCCTGCCAGTACGCCTGCACCTCGGCAGGCGACAGCAGGCCCTCGATGACGTGGAAACCTCTCGCGTCGTGAGACGCGAGAGCGGCGGCGTCGACGGGGCCGTCGGACTCGGCCCCCCACACCGTCGGATCCGGCCGGTCGAACGCCACCGGCTCACCGGTGATCCGGGTCGGATAACTGTCCTCGACGCGCGTGTCCATGAGCGTCAAGATTTTCGCCTCCTCAGCTTTCCTTCGGTTCGTTTCGCCCCATTCGTCGGCGGGATACCGTGGTGTGGCAGTCAGTTCCGCGCGGTCAGTCCTCTTCGGTCACCAGCGGGTACACGCCGTTTTCGTCGTGCACCTCCCTGCCGGTGACCGGCGGGTTGAAGACGCACACTGTCTTCATCTCGGTCTTCGGACGGACCTGGTGCTTGTCGTGGTTGTTCAGCAGGTACAGGGAGCCGGGACGGAGCTGGTGCACCTCGCCGGTCGCCTTGTCCTCGATTTCCCCTTCGCCCTGCGTGATAAACACGGCCTCGATGTGGTTCGCGTACCAGAAATCGTTGACCGTGCCCGCGTAAAGCGTCGTCTCGTGCACCGAGAAACCGACTTTTTCCTTGGCGAGGATGATGCGCTTCGAGCGCCAGTTTTCGGTCTTGATGTCAGCGTCGGTGTCGGTGATCTCGTCGAGTGTGCGGACGATCAACTCGTTCTCCTCTTCGCGTTTCCAGGTGCTACTTGTGCAGCACGGTCTTGATCGACTCGGAGATGATGTCGAGGCCCTTCCCCAGCTCCTCGTCGCTCAGCGTCAGCGGCGGCAGCAACTTCATCACCTCTCCGTCAGGACCGGAGGTCTCCATCAGCAGCCCGCGTTCGAAGGCGGCGGCGCAGACCTTGCCGGCAAGATCACCATCGGCGAACTCAAGCCCGCGCGCAAGACCCCGTCCCTTCGCGAGCAGGTTCGCCTCGGGGTAGGTCTCCACGATGCCCTTGAACGCGGCGGAGATGCGCTCGCCCTTCGCCTTCGTCGACTTCTCGAGCTCGTCGTCGCTCCAGTAGACGCGCAGCGCCTCGGCGGCGGTCACGAACGCCGGGCTGATCCCGCGGAACGTGCCGTTGTGCTCGCCCGGCTCCCACACGTCCAGCTCCGGCTTGATGAGCGTGATCGCCATCGGCAGGCCGTACCCGCTGATCGACTTCGACAGGCACACGATGTCGGGACTGATCCCGGCTTCCTCGAAGCTGAAGAACGGCCCGGTGCGGCCGCAGCCCATCTGCACGTCGTCGAGGATCAGCAGGATGTCGTGCCGCTTGCACAGGTCGTCGAGGCCCTTGAGCCAGTCGAGGCGGGCGGCGTTGATGCCACCCTCGCCCTGCACGCCTTCGACGATCACCGCGGCGGGCTCGTTCAGCCCGCTGCCCGAGTCTTCCAGCAGCTTCTCGAAGTACAGGAAGTCCGGGTACGCGCCGTCGAAGTACTTGTCGTAGGGCATCGGGGTGGCGTGCACCAGCGGGATGCCCGCGCCGCCGCGCTTCATCGAGTTGCCGGTCACCGAGAGCGCGCCGAGCGTCATCCCGTGGAAGGCGTTCGTGAAGTTGATGACCGACTCCTTGCCGGTCACCTTCCTCGCCAGCTTGAGCGCGGCCTCGACCGCGTTCGCGCCGCCGGGGCCGGGGAACACGACCTTGTACTCGAGGTCGCGCGGCTTGAGGATCGTGTCGTCGAGCGTCTGCAGGAAGTCGCGCTTGGCCACGGTGAACATGTCCAGCGCGTGCGTGACGCCATCGCGCGAGAGGTAGTCGATCAGCGCCTGCTTCAGCGCCGGGTTGTTGTGCCCGTAGTTCAGCGCGCCGGCACCGGCGAAGAAGTCGAGGTACTCCCGGCCGTCCTCGTCGTAGAGGTAGCTGCCCTTCGCGCGGTCGAACACGACCGGCCAGCCCCTGCTGTAACTGCGAACCTCGGATTCGAGGGTCTCGAAGATGTTCACGGTTTTTTCTCCTGCCCCTGGGAAGTCCTGATATTTCCTATGCGCGCACAAGCGGGCCGATGCGGTACCGGTCCTCCGGCTCGTGCGTCTCGCCGTCGTCCGGAAAATCGCTCGCACTGAACAGTTCCGAGGATTCCAGGTCGGTTTCCCACCGTTTGGCGAACGAGCTGAACAACTTGATCGAAGCTTCGTTGTCCGGGGTGATGGTGGTCTCGAGGTAGCGCACGCCCTCGCCGGTGAGCTTGGTGTACAGCTCGTCGAGCAGCTTCCCGGCGAGGCCCTGACCACGCTGGGAGGCGTCGACGGCGACTTGCCAGACGAGCGCGGTGTCGGGTGCGGACGGCTTGCGATAGGCGATGACGAAACCAACCGCGCGGCCGTCGACTTTCGCGACCACCGAAGTGTCGGCGAAATCGTGGCACCACAACAGATATGCATAGGGCGAGTTGAGATCGAGCTTCTGGGAATCGCGTGCGATTCGCCACAGCTCCGCGCCATCCGCCTTGGTCGGGGATTCGATCAAGTGCTTTCCGGACATGTCTATGAAACCTAACAGAAGCCTTCTGCCAGTTCAGATCAGCGGATCGGGACCACGCGGGCTACCTGCGGGGACGGAGAAACCCCTGTGACAATGCCGACAGCAATGTACCAATATGCGTTCCGACCAGGTAAGATGCCCAGGCTTCGCCGCCGCCCGTCACGGTCGGCCACCGTTCACACCGTAGTGGCCGTGCTCACGAATTGCGAGGCGGTCACGGGACTAATGTCGCGAGCCGCTCGCTCAGTGTTACGCGGGACCGCGTTCAGGCCGCGAAATGTTCCAGGACGAGCACCTGGAGCTCACCGACAGCGAAGCCCAGCACCGCGCCGGTGGCGATCAGGATCCACTCGTCCTGCTGGAACGCCGGCCGCAGCAGGCCCTCGAACTCCTCGGCGTCGAGCTCCTTCATCTTCCGCACCAGCAGGTTCCTGATGTCCATCGCGTCCTCGGCGTAGTCCTCGAGGTAGCGCATGGTCTCCGGGAGCCGGTCCATGATCTTCTCCGCGATGACCACCTTCATCTCCTGGTAGCGCCTGCTGCCGACGGCCATCACGACCAGCGGCTTCGCCACGCTCGTCTGGCGGCTCAGCTCCTCGTCGACCTGACGCTGGATCATGCCGAGCACCTTGTCCGACAGCGGTCCCCGCAGCACCGCTTCGATCACGTTGCGCGGGGTGATGATCTCCTTCGCGATCAGCTCGCCGTACGCCTCGGACACCTCGGCGCGGCGCTTGAGGAACAGGCCCTGCCATTCGAACAGGCCGAAGTACCGCACCGGCTGCTTCGGGTGGAAGATCATCTTCAGCGCGAGCCAGTCGGTGAACCAGCCGGTGAACAGGCCGAACAGCGGCATGATGAGCGGCACCTTGAACAGCACCCAGGCCACCATCTGGACGATGCCGATCAGGCCGCCGAAGACGATGCCGGAGCGGGCGATGAACTGGAACTCCTTGCGGCCCGCCTCCTGGAAGATCCGGTTGAGCAGCGCCTTGTCCTTGACCAGGCTCGTCACGACCATGTCCTTGAGGTCGAAGACGCTGTCGACGTCGTGCTTGATCGCGTCGAGCACCGCGCCGACCATCCTCGGCGCCTCGGCCTGCACGCGGTGCACGACCAGCCGCTGGACACCGGAGGGCAGCGACTCCCACAGCCCGGACTGGTACTGGCCCGCGACGTCGCGGACGATCTCCTCGGTGGCGGCGAGCAGGGGTTTTTCGATCTCCTTCGCGACGCGCTCGGCGTCGAGGCGTTCGATGACTTCGGCGGGCTTGATGAGCTGCTGGGTCATGGTGTCGCAGGCGATGCCCGCCATCCGCGCCGCGCGCTTGGGCACGATGCCCTGCCAGCCGAAGATCGGCCTGACCCCGACGAACTCGAGCGGCTGGAACATCATCCGGATCGCGACCAGCTTGGTCACGTAGCCGATCAGCGCCGCGACGAACGGGATGGAGACGTAGATCGGCCAGTGGCGTGCGAAGTCGTCGAGAATCGCACCCATGACCACCCCGTTTCACTAGTCCGGGTGACCATGGTCACATGATCGGGTGATCTCCGCGACCGCTGCTCGATCAGGCAGGCCCCGCGGCGGGATCGCACGCCCGCCAGAACTGGGTGCCGAGGTGCGAGAGGTGCACGGTCCGCCGCACGATCTTCGCCCGCTTCACCGAGTCCTCCGCGGCGCGGACCGTCTCGTCGGTCAGCAGGATCTCGTACTGCGTGGCCAGCGAGTCCACCTCTTCGTCGAGGTCGGCGAGGCCGAGCCCGACGAGGCGGGTGACGTAGCTCGGGGTCTCCGCGGGCAGCGAAACGCCCGCCGCCTTCCCCACCGTCGAAGCGTTCCGGAGCACGGTGCGCCCGGTCCCGGTGAGGCTCGTCCGTTCGAAGACGTCGACGACCGGGAACGGCGACCCGTCGGACAGCGCGGACAGGATGCGCGCCTCGTCGGGCGTGAGCTGGCGCAGGATGATCGCGTAGAGGTACTCGCGGGCACGCTCCTTGCCGAAGCCGAGCGAGCGGTTGAGCAGCTCGGCCATCGCGGCGCGCAGCGGGTCGCTTTCCCGCGCGGGCACGATCACGACCGACTCGCTGCGCTTCCCGTTGTCCTCGTTCTGCGGGCTGATCGCGCTCGCCGCGCTCAACGCCGCGAGGTAGGGGTCGTCGACCTCGTCGAGGCGGCGGCGCAGCTCGCCCAGCGCGATCCGCTCCACCTGGCGAAGGCCCTTCTCGGCGGCCTCGACACCGGGGAGCCGCTTGGACAGGGAGTAGCCGGTGCGGGCCGCCCACCCGGCGAACTTGCCGGCACGCTGGACGAGCCCCGGCTCGGGCACGGGGCTCACCAGTCGGTCTTCGTTGCTCACGCGCTGCTCCCTCGCTGCTCCGCCCCGATGCTACCGAGGAGTAAGCGAGATCCGCCCCCGCACCCGCGGCGGGCGCGTTTAGCCTGCTAAACGCAGGCAGGCGGTCCGCGGCACCCCAGGGGGCGCCGAGCGCGTTTAGCCCGCTAAACGCTCTTCCGGGATTTCCGGTTCTGGGCGCGGAGCTGCAGGATCCTGGCGGCGCCGACGAGGGCGACGAGCGCGCCGCCCGCCACCGCGGCCAGGAGCATGGCCACCGCCAGCGGCATGCTGCCCACCGCGCCGAGGAAGTGCACGGTCGCGTTCTCCAGGTTCTGCAGGATGAAGATCAGCAGAAAGGTCAGCACGACGAGTGCGACGACGACGGCCACCCAGGTGCCGCCGAGCCGGGTCCGCTTCGGCGGCCCCGGCCTCGGCTGGTCGTCGGCGGCGGGACGCGCGGCGGGCACCTCCGTGGCCTCTCCGAGGGTCTCCTCCGCCGCGTGCTTGCTGTCCCGCGCGTGTGTCATGGCCCGGATTGTGGGCGCGGACCACGCCATCCGCCCGACAGCTCACCCGTACAGGTGACTACAGCCAGTCCTTCGCCGCGGTCACACCGTCCGCGGTGATCTGGTGGCCGCCGTGGTGCCGGTGACTGGTCACCTCGGCCGACCTCGCGCGCAGCAGTTCGACGAACTCGTCGTTCGACGCCAGCGGGGCCATCGGGTCCTGCTCGCCGTTCGACAGGAACACCCTCGAACCGGACAGGTCGTGCGCCGGCGGGTCCGGCACCGGGAGCATCGAGGCGAACAGGATCGCCTCGGTCAGCACGTCCGGGCGCAGCACCGTCATCGCGGCCGCGATGTTCGCGCCGTTGGAGAAGCCAATCGCGACCAGTCGCCGGTCGCCGAGGCCGTACCGCTCGCGCGCGGCGAGCACGAACTCGGCAAGTTGGCCGGCCCGCTTCACGACGTCGTCGTAGTCGAAGACGCCTTCGGCCAGCCGCCGGAACCACCGCGCCATGCCGTGCTCCGACACCGGCCCGGCAGGCGCGAGCACGGCCGAGGACGGGCTCAGCTCCTTCGCGAGCGGCAGCAGGTCGTCCGGGGTGCCACCGGTGCCGTGCAGGAGCAGCAGCACCGGGGCGCCCGGATCCCCTTCGACGAAGCGGTGCGCCAGCTCCGTCATGCGATGGCCTCGCTCCGCGAGACAGTGTTCGATCTTTTTTGGCGCATGATTTCCATGATTCGCTCGCAAGCGTCGCTCATGCCCGCTCCAGGTCGTTCTCGCTGGGCAGGTCCAGTTTCGGCAGCGCGCGCTGGATCTGCTCGCGGTTCGGCTCCAGCCACGGCGGGAGCTTCAGCGCGCGGCCCAGTTCGAGCAGCGGCTCGTCGATCGCGAAACCCGGCTCGTCGGTCGCCACCTCCAGCAGCGTGCCGCCCGGCTCGCGGAAGTAGATGGACCTGAAGTACTGACGGTCCAAAATGGACGTGACGTTGACACCGGAGTCCACCAGCTCCTCGCGCCAGGCGGCCTGCGTCGCCTCGTCGGGCGCGCGCCACGCGACGTGGTGCACCGTGCCGGCGGCGACGAGCCCGCGCGGCGCGTCCGGCGTGACGAGCACGTCGACGAGCGCGCCGGGGCCGCCTTCACCCGCGGTGAAGCGCAGCCGGTTGGCTTCTTGGTTGGCGAAGGTCAGCCCGAGACCGTCGGTGAGCATCTCCGCCGTCGCGTCCTCTTTGGACACCGAGAGCGTCACCGAGTGCAACCCGCGGATCGCGTGCTCGGCAGGCACGTGCCCGTTGTCCCATGGGTCGCGCGGGTCGCCCTGCGGGTGCGCGACGAGCCCGAGCGTCAGGCCGTCGGGGTCGCGGAAGGTCAGCACGTCCTCGCCGTCGCGGTTCTTGACCTCGCTGGAGGTGATGTCCGCCGCCGCGAGGTGCCGCTTCCACCAGCCGATCGACGCCTCGGGAACGGAGAAGGAGGTGGTGGTCGCCTGCCCGGTGCCCTGCACCCCGGTCGGCGCGTCCTTCCACGGGAAGAAGGTCATCAGTGTGCCCGGCTTACCGGACTGGTCGCCGTAGTAGAGGTGGTAGGTGCCGGGGTCGTCGAAGTTGACGGTGGTCTTCACCAGCCGCAGGCCCAGCGTCTTCAGGTAGAAGTCGGCGTTGCGCTGGGGGTCGCCGCCGATGGCCGTGACGTGGTGCAGGCCGGAAGTCTTGATCGACATGTCTCCTCCTCGGGAGCCGTTGAAGTCAACGCTAACCAGCAAGCCTCTCGCGCGCAAGATATATTCCAGCAAGAGTTCTGCGGTACACTCGTCCGGTGACCGTTCCCGACCCGAACACCGACGACGACGAGATCGTCACCTGGTGGGGCCTGGTGATCGAGGGCTACCTCGCCACGCAGGACACCCTGATGAGCGAGATCGCCGAACGCTTCGGCCTCGCACCCGCCTCGTTCGACATCCTGATCCGGCTCATCCGCTCGCCGGAGCACCGGATGCCGATGACCCGGCTCGCCGGCGAGGCCGCGCTGTCCAGCGGCGGGTTCACCAAGGTCGCCGACCGGCTCGCGGCGGCGGACCTGATCTGCCGCGTCCCGAGCCCTTCCGATCGCCGAGTGACGTTCGTGCAGCTCACCGAGCACGGCTTCGAAGTCGCCTCGAAGGCACGGGCCGCGTGCGCCGAGATCCTGCGGCGGATCGTGCTTTCCCCGCTGGGCGCGGATTCCTCGGCGGCACTGGCCGACGCGATGCGCGTTCTCCGCTCGACGAATAGCTGAGCGGCTCTGCCGTTGGTGGCGGGCGCGGGCCTTCCCTGGAGGACGCGGTGATGACGAGCGCGTCGATTCCGGTGAGCGGGATGGCGGAACGCGGAGCCGCCGGGAGGGGCTCGCTCCCTGAAGGCGTCCTTCAGGGAATCTGACGTCACGATCCCGGCCCTCGCCGCGCGCGACATGGCGATGCGCATGCCCTGAAGGACGCCTCCGGGGAATCTGACGCCGCGAAGGCGTCCTTCAGGGCATGCGAGAAGCGGCGACGGCCAGAGATCCAAGCCG
Organism: Amycolatopsis minnesotensis; assembly: GCF_039529815.1. NCBI lineage: Bacteria > Bacillati > Actinomycetota > Actinomycetes > Pseudonocardiales > Pseudonocardiaceae > Amycolatopsis > Amycolatopsis minnesotensis. The sequence goes on from NZ_BAAANN010000002.1 coordinate 165,132, forward strand.
GGGAAGAGGGTCGTGGCGTTGCCCGACAGGACGGCGCGCAGGGTCTCGTCGGGCAGGCCCAGTTTCGCGAGTGCGCGGGCGTTGCGGGCGGTGCCGGGGACGCCGGGCCAGCCGGTGCCGAAGACGAACTTGTTCGCGAGCCGGAGAAGGTCGAAGCGCGCGTAGTACTCGGGAAGTTTCGACGGGGGAAGGCCAGATGCCGCCCGCCTTCAGCATGTCGTCGAACCGGCCAAGGCAGCTGTAGGTGCCGTCGGCGTTGCGCACGTAGCTGTCCCCGGTGCGCAGCCACTCGCCCTGGAACACCTGTTTCGTCGCGTCGTACCGCGCCCAGTACCCGGTCGCGATCGACGGGCCGCGCACGTACAGCTCACCGGGAACCGCGGCCTCGGTGATCGGCGCACCGGTTTCGTCGCGCAGTTCGAGGTCGTACCCGGGCACCGCGACCCCGGTGCTGCCCGGCCGCACCTGCCCCGGCCGGTTCGACTGGAAGATGTGCAGCGCCTCGGTGGCGCCGATGCCGTCCAGCACCTCCACGCCGAACCGGTGCCGGAACCGTTCGCAGAGCGCCGAAGGCAGCGGCTCCCCCGCCGAAACCGCTTGGCGCACCGAGGAAAACGAGTCGTCCGGGATCTCGCTGGCGAGCAGGGCGGAGTAGCACGTCGGGACGCCGAAGAACAGCGTCGGCCGTTCCTCGCGCACGCGCCGCGCGATCAGCTCCGGTGACGGGCGCGCGGGTTCCAGTATCGTCGTCGCACCCGCGGCGAGCGGGAAGAACGCCGAGTTCCCCAGCCCGTAGGCGAAGAACAGCTTCGGCACGGACAGGAACCGGTCCTCGGCGGAGGTTCCCAGCACGCGCTCGGCGTAGCACTCGACGACGGCGCGGACGTCGGCGTGGCGGTGCATCACCGCCTTCGGCTTTCCCGTGGTGCCGGAGGTGTAGAGCCACAACGCCACGGTGTCTTCCCACGACGGGTACGGCGCGTCGATCGGATCCGCAGTGGACAGTTCGGACCACGGGTGGGCGCGCACGCCGAAATCGACCCCGGTGACCATTGTGGACACCGGAACCGGGACGGCGCCGGCGTAGATCGCGCCCAGTATCCCGGAAAGCAGCAGCAGCGGCAGGTCGATCCCCGTCGCGTCCGCGGGGCGCGCGCTAGCCTGTGCGGCCTCGAGCGCGCGCTCGCGGACGGTCGCCTCGAAGTCCCGGCGCGGGACGATCTCGTCGACGAGCCCCCACTCGACGGCGGCGCGGTCCTTGCGCACGTGCCGCTTGTCCACCACGCGGGTCAGCCCGCCGGTGCCGGGCAGCACGCCGAGCAGCGGTACCTCGGGCAGCGCGACCGTGGACGAGTTGTCGTCGACGAGCAGGATCTTCTCGCACGCGAGCGCGATTTCGTAGCCGCCGCCCGCGCAGGTGCCGTTCACCGCGGCGAGGTAGGTCTGGCCGGAATGCTCACCCGCGTCCTCGAAACCGTTGCGCGTTTCGTTGGTGAACCGGCAGAAGTTGACCTTCCACTCGTGCGGCGACGCGGCGAGCATGCGGATGTTCGCGCCGGCGCAGAACACCTTGTCCTTGGCGCTGCCGATCACCACCGCGCGCACTTCGGGATGCGAGAACCGCAGGCGCTGCGTGGCGTCGTACAGCTCAGCTTCAGCTCGTACCCCAGACGGATCCCGCCGCCGGGGTCGACGTCCAGGTCGAGCCGGGCGATCGGGCCGTCCAGGCGGAGCCGCCAGTGCCGGTAGGAGTCCGGGTGCCGGTCGAACGACACCTCCGGAAGAGACACCGGGGCCATGGCCACTCATCTACACAAAGTTTTCGTTCGTCAAATTGTTGTAGATAGTTGTCGATCATGCCGCCGCGCCAGCAGCGCCAGCGAGACCAGCGCGCCGCACAGGCACAGGAACATGTCCCACTGCGTGTCCCACGGATCTCCTTGCGTGGCAAGGAAATCGTCCGCGCTCCCGCCCAGCGCGAGCGCGCTCGCCCATTCGACGAACTCGAAGCACGCGCTGATCGACAGGCACACGCACACGGTCAGGAAGGCGAGCCAGCGGCCGCCGGTCAGCGGAGAGCGGCGCAGCAGCACCTCCCGCACCGCGATCGCGGGCACGAACCCCTGGACGAAGTGCGCGAACCGGTCGTAGTTGTTGCGCTGGGTGCCGAGCCACTGCTGCACCCATTCGCCGACGGGCGTCTCGGCGTAGGTGTACTGCCCGCCGTAGCAGAGCACGAGCGCGTGCAGCACGAGCAGCCAGCACAGCAGCCGCGTCAGCGGGAACCCGCGGCGGACCGCGAGCACGAGGACGAGCCCCGCGACGACCCACACCACCTCCATCGCCCACGTGCCGATCGAGCGCGCGCCGAACCCGGTCCACGCCAGCGCCGCCACCACGACACCGGTCAGCGCGACCCCTTCGGCCTCCGACACCGTCTTCACCCGATCACGGTAAGGCGGGCCGAACATGATCGCTGTGGTTAACCATTGACAATCGACCAGGAGCGGCCGAAGGTGTGGCTGTGCTGAACCTCCTCGACGATCTGCGCGCGCGGACCTCCCCGGTGCGCTGCGCGGTCATCGGGTGCGGGAAGTTCACCACGATGTTCCTGCACCAGGCCCGCCGCCTGGACGGCCTCCTGGTCAGCGCGGTCGCCGATCTGTCGCCGGAGCGCGCGGCGACGGCACTGGAGGCGGCCGGGTACGCCACGGGCGAGGTCAAGATCGCGGCGAGCGCGCACGACCTGCTCGGCGATCCGGACATCGAGGTCGTCGTCGAAGCGACCGGCGACCCGCTGGCAGGCATCGAGCACGCGCTCGCGGCGATCGACGGCGGCCAGCACGTGGTGATGGTGACCGTCGAAGCGGACGCGCTGGCCGGCCCGGCGCTCGCCGCGCGCGCCCGTGCGCGCGGCGTCGTCTACTCGATGGCCTACGGCGACCAGCCCGCGCTGATCTGCGAGCTGGTGGACTGGGCGCGCACCTGCGGGTTCGACGTCGTCTCCGCCGGAAAGGGCACCAAGTACCTGCCCGAATACCACTTTTCCACCCCGGAAACGGTGTGGGGGCACTACGGGTTCGCACCCGGATACGCCGAATCGGCGCGGCTCAACCCGCGCATGTTCAACTCGTTCCTGGACGGCACGAAATCGGCGATCGAGATGGTCGCGGTGGCCAACGGCACCGGTCTTTCCGCGCCGCCGTCCGGACTGCTCTTCCCGCCATGCGGCGCGGACGACCTGGCGAGCGTGTGCGTCCCGGCGGCCGACGGCGGCGCGCTGGCGGGCAAGGGCGTCGTCGAGGTGGTGTCGAGCCTTCGCCGTGACGGCGCGCAAGTCGACCGCGACCTGCGGTGGGGCGTGTACGTGACGCTCGAAGCGCCGTCGGAGTACGTGCGGGACTGCTTCGCCCAGTACGGCCTCAAGGCCGGCCACAGTGGACAGTATGCCGCGATGTACCGGCCGTATCACCTGATCGGGCTCGAACTCGCGGTCAGCGTGGTGTCCGCCGCCGTCCGCCGCGCGCCGACCGGCACCGCGCGCTCGTTCGCCGCCGACGTCGTCACCACGGCGAAGCGCGATCTCGAACCCGGCGACCGCCTCGACGGCGAAGGCGGCTACACCGCGTATGGCACGGCCGTGCCAGCTTCGGCCTCGATCGAGCGAGGACTGCTCCCGATCGGGCTGGCCAAGGGCGCGCGCCTGACCTCGAAAGTCCACAAAGGATCGCAGGTCGGACTGGCCGAGGTCACATTCGATGAACGGTCTTCCGCGCTGACCCTCCGTGAGGGGATGCTTGCCGGATGACTGAAGCCTTCTCGCCCGCTTTGGGCGACACGGTCACCCGCAGGCTGCGCGACGCGATCCTCTCCGGCCAGCTCGCCGACGGCGAACGCCTGGTGGAACGCGATATCGCCACCACGCTGGACGTCAGCAGGGGCCCGGTGCGCGACGCGTTGCGCCAGCTCGCCGTCGAAGGGCTCGTGGTCGTCGAGGCCAGACGCGGCACCCGCGTCGCGTCGCTGACACCGGAGGACGGCGAGGAGATCATGGCGATCCGCGCCGGGATCGAACCCCTCGCCGTGCGCTACCTGGTGCGCGAGACCACCGTGGGCCGCTTCGAATCGTTGCACGAAATCCTCGGCGAGCTGGAGATCGCCTGCCGCGAAGGCAACTGGTCGCAGGTCATCCTGCAGGACTTCGCGTTGCACCGGCAGCTCTACGTGCTGTGCGGGCGCAGGCGGCTGCTGCGGCTGTGGGAAAGCATCAGCGAGCCGCTGCTGCACATCTTCCGGATGAACCTCGGCCTCTACGACACCATCGAGCAGGTCCACGCGAACCACGCCACACTGGTCGCGGACATCGAATCGGGTGATCCCCTGCGCGCGGAGGCAGCGATCCGCGAGCACATCACCCACTTCCAGCCGCAGCTGCTCGCCCTCATGCTCGCGCGAGCAGGCAAGGAGGAGTAGCCATGGCGGATCTCAAACCGCGCAGCAGGGACGTCACCGACGGGATGGAGCGCGCCGCCGCGCGCGGCATGCTCCGCGCGGTCGGCATGGGCGACGACGACTTCGCCAAGCCCCAGATCGGCGTCGCGTCGTCGTGGAACGAGATCACCCCGTGCAACCTTTCCTTGCAGCGGCTCGCGGGCGCGAGCAAGCAGGGCGTGCACGCGGCCGGCGGGTTCCCGATGGAGTTCGGCACCATCTCGGTCTCCGACGGCATTTCGATGGGCCACGAAGGAATGCACTTCTCCCTGGTGTCGCGCGAGGTCATCGCCGACTCGGTGGAAACCGTGGTGCAGGCCGAGCGCCTCGACGGCACGATCCTGCTCGCCGGCTGCGACAAGAGCCTGCCCGGCATGCTGATGGCCGCGGCGCGCCTCGACCTCGCGTCGGTGTTCCTGTACGCGGGCTCGATCATGCCCGGCACCGTGGACGGGCGGGAAGTGTCCGTGATCGACGCGTTCGAGGCCGTCGGCGCCTGCGCGCGCGGGCTGATCACGCGCGCGGAGGTCGACCGGATCGAGCGGGCGATCTGCCCCGGCGAGGGCGCGTGCGGCGGGATGTACACCGCGAACACGATGGCCGCCGCGGCCGAGGCGCTCGGCATGTCGCTGCCGGGATCGGCCAGCCCGCCCTCGGCCGACCGCCGCCGCGACGGGTTCGCGCGCGCGAGCGGTGAAGCCGTGGTCGGCATGCTTTCCCGCGGGCACACCGCGCGCGACGTGCTGACCAAGGAGGCATTCGAGAACGCGATCGCCGTGGTGATGGCGCTCGGCGGTTCGACGAACGCGGTGCTGCACCTGCTCGCGATCGCGCACGAGGCCGACGTCGACCTGACACTCGACGACTTCACCCGCGTCGGCGACCGCGTGCCGCACCTGGCGGACGTGAAACCGTTCGGGCGCCACATGATGACCGGCGTGGACCGCGTCGGCGGGATCCCGGTGGTGCTGAAGGCGCTGCTCGACGCGGGCATGCTGCACGGCGACTGCCTCACCGTGACCGGGAAGACCATGGCGGAGAACATCGCCGCGCTCGCACCGTCCGATTTGGACGGTGACGTGGTGCGGAAGATGACCGACCCGATTCATCCCACCGGTGGCATCACCATCCTGCACGGCAGCCTCGCGCCGGACGGCGCCGTGGTGAAGAGCGCCGGGTTCGACACCGCGCGTTTCGAAGGCAGGGCAAGGGTTTTCGACGGTGAGCAGGCCGCGATGGACGCGCTCGGCGAGTTGCAGCCGAACGACGTCGTGGTGATCCGCAACGAAGGACCTCAGGGCGGGCCCGGTATGCGCGAGATGCTCGCGGTGACCGGGGCGATCAAGGGCGCCGGGCTCGGCAAGGACGTACTGCTGCTCACCGACGGCCGGTTCTCCGGTGGCACCACCGGGCTCTGCGTCGGCCACGTCGCGCCGGAGGCGGCGCACGGCGGGCCGATCGCGTTCGTCCGCGACGGCGACACCATCGTGCTCGACATGGAGACCCGCACCCTGGACGTGCTCGTCGACGAGGCCGAACTGGCTTCGCGGCGTGAAGGCTGGCGACCGCCGGAGCCGTCACGCAAGACCGGGGTGCTCAGCAAGTACGCGCGCCTTGTCGGCTCCGCCGCGCAAGGGGCGGTCTGTTCCTGAACCCCTCACGGAGAAACGAATGACAGAGCACGCTGCCGTGCGATCGCCGGAAGTGGCGAAGCCGCCGGTGCGCGCGGCCAGGATCGCGGTGGCCAGCTTCATCGGCACCGCGATCGAGTTCTACGACTTCTACATCTACGGCACCGCGGCCGCGCTGGTGTTCGGCAAGCTGTTCTTCCCGACGTTCTCCTCGCTCGCGGGCACCCTCGCCGCGTTCGCCACCTTCGGCGTCGGGTTCGTGGCCCGCCCGGTCGGCGCGGTGGTGTTCGGCCACTTCGGCGACCGGATCGGCCGCAAGCGGATGCTCGTGGTGTCGCTGCTGACGATGGGCACCGGCACGGTCGCGATCGGTGTGCTGCCCACGTTCAGCGCGATCGGCATCGGCGCGCCGATCCTGCTGGTGCTGTGCCGGTTCCTGCAGGGCTTCGGGCTCGGCGGCGAATGGGGCGGCGCGGTGCTGCTGGCCACCGAGTACGCGCCGAAGGGAAAACGCGGGCTGTGGTCGAGCTTCCCGCAGATCGGGCCCGCGATCGGGTTCATCGTCGCCAGCGGCGCGTTCCTCGTGCTCAGCAATTCCCTGTCGGACGCGGACTTCCAGTCGTGGGGCTGGCGGGTGCCGTTCCTCGCGAGCGCCGTGCTGATCGTCATCGGGTACTACATCCGGATGAAGATCGCCGAGACCCCGGTGTTCGAGAAGGCCATGCGGGAGCAGGAAAAGGCGAAGGCCCCGATCGTCGAGGTGATCAAGAAGCAGCCCCGTACGCTGGCGCTGTCCACTGTGGCCTTCATCCTCGCGCACACGCTCTTCTACACGATCACCACGTTTTCGCTGTCCTACGGGACGAGCGAGCTGAAACTCGACCGGAACATGCTGCTGATCTGCACGATGATCGCGGCGGCGGTGATGGGCCTGGCGACCCCGGCGCTCGCGGTGTACTCGGACAGGGTGGGCAGGCGCGCGGTGTGCATCGCCTCGGCCGTGCTCGCCGCGGTGTGGGCGTTCCCGCTGTTCGCCCTGCTGCACACCGGGAACCCGGTGCTGATCGCGATCGCGCTGTCGGTCGGCCTGATCGCGTTCGCCGCGTTGTTCGGGCCGATGGGCGCGTTCCTGCCGGAGCTGTTCGCCACCCGCTACCGCTACACCGGCGCGTCGGTCGCGTACAACGCGAGCAGCATCGTCGGCGGCGGGGTGAGCCCGATCCTCGCCACCCAGCTCATCGCGTCGACCGGGTCGTCGGCCTCGGTTTCGCTGTACGTCATCGTGATCGCGGTCCTGTGCGCGGTGTGCGTGTACTTCCTGCGCGAGACCAGGTCCGTCGACCTGGCCACCGACGCCGGGCTGCACCGATGACGCTGGTCGTCACCGGCGGCGGGTCCGGGATCGGGCTCGCCACGGTACGGCTGGCACTGGCGGCGGGCCGGTCCGTCGCGGTGCTCGATCTCGACGTCTCCGCCGTTTCCGATGTCGACAAAGCGATATCGGTGGACATCACGGACCCCGGGCGGGTGCACCGCGCGGTGCGCTCGCTCGGGCCCCTGACCGGGCTGGTGACCTGCGCTGGCATCGCGCCTTCCGGCGGCCTGCTGGACAGCTCGCCGGACGAGCTGCGCCGGGTCTTCGACGTCAACGTGCACGGCACCGCCTACGCGATGCAGGCCGTGGCGCCGGTGTTGCGGGACGGGGGCGGCGGCGCGATCGTCACCATCGCCTCGGTCGCGGCGCACCGCGGCGGCGGCCTGCTCGGCGGAACCCCTTATGCGGCGAGCAAAGCGGCCGTCATCGGGCTCACCCGCGCGGCCGCGCGCGAGTTCGCGCCGTTCGGGATCACGGTCAACAGCGTCGCGCCGGGGCCGGTGCGCACCCCGCTGCTGGCCGAGCCCGAGGCGTTCGCGGCGACCACCCTGTTGAATCGGGTGGCGACACCCGGCGAAATCGCGGAGGCCGTACTGTTCCTCCTTGGCCCTGCTGGGCGCAACATCACCGGCGAAGTGCTGAACACGAACGCCGGTGCCCACTTCGCTTGAGTCTTGGGGGCAGTCATGTGGGAGACCAGAAATCCCGGCCGGGGACCGGTCGTGCGGGCACCGGACGGGTCCGCAGTCCACCCGCTGGCGCGGCTCGGCGCGCTCGCGAGCTTCGCCGAGTTCGTGCTCGCCCCGGAGCAGGTGTCGGCCGCCGTGGAACACCAGACCGTGCAGGAAATCTGGTACGTGACCGCGGGTTCCGGCGAACTCTGGCGGCGCGGCAGCGAGGGCGAGGAAGTCGTCGCGCTGGTACCCGGCGTGTGCGCCACCATCCCGCTCGGCACCGCGTTCCAGTTCCGCGCGGACTCCGCGGGGCTGCGCGTCGTCGCGGTGACCGTGCCGTCGTGGCCGGACGGCTCCGACGAAGCCCGCGTCACCACGGGCCACTGGTGATCTTCAGGCCCCCTGACGATTCCCCGGTGGGGATTCCTTCGATCAGGCGAGGGTGAAGTGCTCGGCGACGCCGGTGAGGTCGATGACGCGCTGCACCTGACGGCTCGGCGAGATGGTGAGCGTGACCTCCCGCTCACCCACCAGCTTCTGCGTCTGCAACAGCACGTTGAGCGCCGAGGAGTCGAAGAAGGTCACGCCGGTGAGGTCGGCCTCGATCGCCGAGCTGCCCGCGTCGAGGAGTTCGGTGAGCGCCTCCTGCAGCTTCGGGCTGGTGACGAGGTCCAACTCCCCGGTCACCACGACCCGGGCACCATCGGACACGGTGAGGGAGAAACCGGTCTCCGCGGTGGCCATCCACACTCTCCTCAGGGTCTACCGACGCCACTCCGGTACACGCCTGTGTTCTCAAGCGCCATCCGTGCCATCGGGACGGGTCACCCGCGCTGCCGCGCGGGCAATGGTCCGTAGAACGGTGGCCTTGAGCTTAACCCAGCCGAGGCGGGCGGGAACGATCCCCTGATGGTCAGGAGGTGAGTGCGTGCTTCGCGGTGCGCTGCTGCCGGAACAGCTCGCGCCGTTCGATTTCGCCGAGGCCGCCCCAGATGCCGTAGGGCTCCTGCACGGACAGCGCGTGCTCGCGGCACTGGCGCAGCACGGGGCAGGTTTGGCAGATGGCCTTCGCCCTCGACTCGCGGCGCTCGCGGGCGGAGCCGCGCTCGTTGTCGGTGTGGAAGAACATACTGCTGTCGGCGCCGCGGCAGGCCCCTTGGAGCTGCCACTCCCACTCCTCCGACACCACGGTCGGCAGCCTGCTCACGTCGGCCATGTCGGTCCCCGCCCTTCGTCCTGCGACCTCGACGAAAGGTTGCTACCCCGTGCCCGCGCGAGTGAAACACTCCTTCGTTTAGATTTCTCGTCAGCGGGGCACCAGTACCGGTGGCGACAGCACGGGAGACCAATGGACCTGGAAGGAACGCGGGTGGCCGACGACGAGTCAGGGACGGTCGAGTTCGAGGTGGCCACGGTCGCCACCGCGGGGGTGGTGCCGACGCTGCGCACCATCGCGGCCGACCTCGCCATGCGGCAGGACTTCGACCTCGACGCGGTCGACGACCTGCGGATGGCCGTCGACGAAGCGTGCGCGCTGCTCATCCCCGCCGCCGCGGACGGCAAGCTCACCTGCGTGTTCACCTCGGTCGACGGCAAGGTCGAAATCGGCGTCTCGGTGCTCGCCGACGACCCCGGCCTGGTCAAGGAGGACGCGCTGGGCTGGCAGCTGCTGACCGCGCTCGCCACCAGCGTGCGGCGGTCGACGGTGCCCGATGGCGACCGCTACCTGTCCCGAGTGGACGTGGTCCGCGAGTCGGGCCGGTGACCCGGGAGAACACGGGCAGTCCCGCCGGTCGGCACGGTCCGGAAAACGAAGGCGGCGCGCTGTTCACGGAGTTCGCCGCGCTCGGCGAGGACGACCCGAAACGGGGCGAGCTGCGCGAGCGGCTGGTGCGCGACCACCTCGACCTGGTGCGCAACCTGGCCCGCAAGTTCCGCAACTCCGACGAGCCGCTCGAAGACCTGGTGCAGGTCGCGACGGTCGGCCTGATCAACGCGGTGGACCGCTTCGACCCCGAATACGGCAGCGACTTCGTCGCCTTCGCGGTGCCGACCATCACCGGCGAGCTGCGGCGCCACTTCCGCGACACGAGCTGGTCGGTGCGGGTGCCGCGCAGGCTCAAGGAGCTGAACAGCTCGATCGCGGCCGCGCGCGACGAGCTGACCACGCGCCTGTCGCGGGCGCCGAAGCCCAGCGAAATCGCCGAGCACCTCGGCATCAGCCGCGAAGAGGTGCACGAAGGGCTGGTCGCCGGGCAGGGCCGCTACGGCGCGTCGCTGGACAGCATGGTCGAGGACTCCACGCCGGACCGCTTCGGCACGCCGGACGAGAACCTCGACCAGGCCGAGCTGCGCGAGTTGCTCCGCCCCGTCGTCGCGACGCTGCCCGATCGCGAACGCAAGATCGTCCTGCTGCGCTTCGGCCTCGGGCTCAGCCAGTCCGACATCGCGCGCCGCGTCGGGGTCTCCCAGATGCAGGTCTCCCGGCTGCTGGCGAGCACCCTCAAGAAGCTTCGCGAGGGCATCGGGGAAATTCCGCCGCTCCCCTGATGGTTGAACTCACCCCCGGGTGGGTAGCTGCCTCCGTGACGGCGAATGCAGGAGGTGACGGGAGTGGCTCGCCAGGGTACCCAAACCGCGCGCCCGGACGGGGACAAGCTCAGCGTGACGCTGGAACCGGGCCCCGCGGGGGCCGCGACTTCCCGGCGGGCGGTGCGGACCCGGCTCGCCGAACTCGGTGTCGCGGGAGAGCAGGCGGACGACATCCTGCTGGTCACCTCGGAGCTGGTGACCAACGCGATCGAACACGGCTCCGGCGCGGTACGGCTCGAACTCGGCCACGACGACCGCGGCCTCGAACTCAGGGTCTACGACAACAACAGCAGGCCGCCGGTGCTCCGCGTCGGGGACTCGCTGGCCGCGCGCAGCAGGGGGCTGCGCCTCGTCGAGACGCTCAGCACGGCATGGGGGTCCGAACCGCTTCCCGGCGGCAAGTGCGTCTGGGCGCGTTTCGCCCGCTGAACGTCACTTCTCCGGCACCCGCCAGCCCCGCTCACCCGCCAGCTTCACGGCCGCCTCCGGGCCCCAGCCGCCCCGCCAGTACGGCAGCACGTCCGGCGGGTTCTCGAGCACCGGAGTGCACAGCTCCCACAGCCGCTCCACCTCTTCGGCGCTGGTGAACAGCGTCTGGTCGTCCCTGAGCACGTCGAGCAGCAGCCGCTCGTACGCCTCGAGCGGCTCCGCGTTCACGAACGCCTCCGAGAAGCGCAGGTGCAGCTCGGCGTGGTCGAGCCGCAGCGACGGGCCCGGCCGCTTCGCGCGCAGGTCGATGGTCAGCTTCGGGTCGTCGGTGAGCTCGAAGACCAGCTCGTTCGGCGCGCCGTCGAAACCGTCGGCCGCGTCGAACATCTTCAGCGGCGGCTCCTGGAAGCCGAGGGTGATCGTGCGGCGGCTCTGCGCCAGCGCCTTGCCGGTGCGCAGGTAGAACGGCACGCCCTTCCAGCGCCAGTTGTCGACCCATACCTCCAGCGCCACGAAGGTCTCCGCGGTCGACTGGTCGTCGACGCCCTCCTCGTCCCGGTACCCGACGTACTGCCCGTACACCACCCTCGCCGGGTCCAGCGGCCGGACGGCCTGGAAGAGCTTGCGCTTCTCGGTGCGCAGCGAGTCCGCGTCCACGTGCACCGGCGGCTCCAGCGCGAGGAACCCGAGCAGCTGGAACAGGTGCGTGGACACCATGTCCCGGAACGTGCCGGTGGACTCCATGAAGGCGGCCCTGCCCTCGATGCCGATCTCCTCCGGCACGTCGATCTGCACATAGCTGATGTGCTGCCGGTTCCAGACCGGTTCGAACAGGCCGTTCGCGAACCGCAGCGCGAGGATGTTCTGCACCGACTCCTTGCCGAGGAAGTGGTCGATGCGGAAGAGCCGCTCCTCGTCGAACACCTTGTGCAGTTCGGCGTTCAGCGTCCGCGACGATTCGAGGTCACGGCCGAAGGGCTTCTCCAGTATCAGCCTGGCGTCCTCGGCGAGGCCGGTTTCCCCGAGCATGCGCACCATCGGCTGCATCGAACCGGGCGGCACGGACAGGTAGAGCAGCTTCCGCGCGCCGCCCAGCTCCTTCTGCGCCGCTTCGACCGCGTGCGCCAGCTCGATGCCGTTCTCGGCGGACGAGGTCTGGAACGAGATGTGCTTGGCGAACTCGTCCCACGCGCGGTCGTCGAAGTCGCCGGAGAACTTGCGCACCGACTCCGCCAGCCGGTCCCTGAACTCCTCGTCGGTGCCGGGGCTGTGGCGCCCGGAGCCGATGATGCGGAATTCGCCCGGCAGCATCCCCGACCTGGTAAGGCGGAAGAGCCCGGGAAAGAGCTTGCGCCGTGCGAGATCCCCGGTCGCGCCGAAGATGACGAATACGTGCGGCTCCAGCGATTCTTGTGTAGTCATCACCGTCATCCTCGCCAATCCGATCCGGCTTTGCCACTGCTCACGGCCAACTTTCGACCCGCGCGTGCAACTCGTCACCCCCTATTCACCCTGGCCGTCGAACCGCGCTTCGATTACCGGGGAAACACCCAGGGAAAGATGACGGAAACGGTTGGTAAGGGCACTTTCCGTGAGGTGTTCACCCTGCCCGGTTTCACCCGAAAGTGAGGCGTTTGGCACGCTGCTCGCCTAGGGTGTCCGCGAAACGGGCAAGGAGGCGCGCATGCAGTGGTGGCAGATCATCCTGACGGTGGTCGTGGCCGGTGCGGTCGGCTACGTGGCGATCGCCGGGGTGGCCCAGCGGCACACCTTCACCCGCCAGCGTGTGCAGCGCCGCGAGCAGCTCGACGAGCTGACCGCCCGCATCCGCTACGAGACCCGGCTCTTCTCCGAGGCGGCGACCAGCACGCCGCACGAGGACGTGCCCGAGATCTTCCGGATCGGCCACGCCGAGTGCGCCGCGCTGTTCGAGCAGTCCCGCATCCTGCCCGCGTGGGAACGGAACCTGCTGCACCGGTACGCGAAGCGCGTCTACGGCAAGGCGATCGTGGCGACCACCCGTGACGTGCCCCTCGAATACGTCGGCAAGCTCGAAGCGGGCCCCGGCGGCCCGTTCGGCAGCGACATCGCCGACCTGACGCCCGGCTCCGGGGACACCGGCGCCAAGTACGACCTGCAGGGCCGCGGGCTGCTGACCGTGTTCCGGCTCGCCACCGGCAAACCCGGCGAGGTGTGGCCCGACCAGCACGACGTGGCACTGACCTCGGCGCGCACCGTGCTGACCTGCTCGGCGAAGTTCCTGGCGCGCAAGCCGTGGCACGTGGTGTGGCCGATCTACCGGGTGCGCGGCCTGCGCCTCTGGAAGCTCTGACCCTCCCCGGTCCGCCGCGCGCAGTTAGCGGGCTAAACGCGCTCCCGCCCGCGCCCGCCGGACCAGCCCGCTGAAGTGCGTTTAGCGGGCTAATCGCACTTCGGGTCGCCGGGTGCGGTCGCGGCCCCGTACCAGCAGCACCACGCCGAACGCGATCGCGAACAGCACGTAGGCGTTGCCGAGGACGAACGTGTAGCCGGTTTCCCACAGCCCGGGGTGCTCGCCGGGGCCAGGGGCGTCGACCGGGCGCAGCGCGAACACCAGCACCGTCACCACCGCCGCCACGACCTTGCGCCGCGCGAGGAGCACGAGCACCAGGGGCACCGCCCACACCCAGTGGTGGATCCAGGAAACCGGGCTGACGAGCAGTGCCAGGAACGCGCTCACGAGCAGCGCGGGCACCGGCTGCCCGGCGCGGTGGTAGCGGAGCACCAGCACGATCGCGCCGGCCGCGAGCAGCGCGCCGATGCCGTAGGCGACCGGCTGCGACCACGCGGCACCGTCGTTGAGCCTGCGCAGCAGGCCGCCGACGGACTGGTTCCAGGCCCACTCCGTCGGCCCGATCCGCGAAGAGTCGAACACGGTGCGGGTCCAGAAGCGCACTGTGTCGTGCGGCGCGATCAGCAGCATCAGGCACTGCAACCCGGCGAACGTGCCCGCCGCGCGCGCCGCGTCCGCGCGCCTGCCGACGAGCAGCAGGTGCACTACGAAGATCAGCGGCGTCAGCTTCGTGGCCGCCGCGACGCCGACGAGCACGCCGCCCCCATACCGTGCGCGCCCCGCCGAACCGCACACGACCAGCACGTCGACGGCGACGAACATCATCAGCACGGCGTTGATCTGGCCGTATTCGAGCGTCACCGAAAGCGGCTGCGTGAACGTCATCAGCAGCGCGGCCGCGACACCGCCCCACGACGGCGCCAGCCAGCGAGGCCGCGTCTCGACACGCCTCAGCACCAGCCAGCCGACGAGCGCGACGGCCACCAGCGAGATCGCGTTGAGAACGCCCCACGCAACCTGCGACGGCACCAGGACCATCGGGATGAACAGCACGGCCGCGAACGGCGCGTAGGTGAACGGGAGCTTCGCGAAGTCCGGTTCGGCGTCGAGGAAATCCGCGTCGTAGAGCGGGAGGCCGTGCAGCAGGGTCGCGGCGCCGCCCTGGTAGACGGCGGTGTCGCCGCCCGAGGGCAGGCCCGAGGTGTAGGCCAGTATCCCGCGCACCACGCACCAGACGGCGGCCGCCGCGAGCAGGAGCCATGGCAGCGCGGTTCGGGTCTTCGGCATCACCCGGCGATCTTCCACCACCGGAATGGACCGGTGCGCGGCCGGTGTTGTGCTCGGTATGGCTGATCTCGCGGAGCAAGTGCTGGCGGCGGCGAAGACGATCGCCGTGGTCGGGTTGAGCCGTGACGCGGCGAAGGCCGCGCACGGCGTGCCCGCGGCGCTCCAGTCGTACGGGTTCCGGATCGTTCCCGTGCACCCCGTCGCCGACGAACTGCTCGGCGAGAAGGTGTACCGGTCCCTCGCGGACATTCCGGAGCCGGTCGACGTCGTCGACGTGTTCCGGCCCGCGCCCGAAGCCGCGGGCATCGCCGAACAGGCCGTCGCCATCGGGGCGAAGGCGTTGTGGCTGCAGCAGGGCATCGTCTCGCCCGAAGCGCGCGCGATCGCGGAGGCCGCCGGGCTCGACTACGTCGAAGACCGCTGCATGGCCGTGGTGCGGGCGGTCGCGGGGATCACCAAGAACTAGTCTCGGGCCCATGACGCCCGAAGAGCTGCTGACCACCACTCGCGCCGTCCGCAAACGCCTCGACTTCGACCGGCCGGTGCCGATGGAGGTCATCGAGAAGGCGCTGACGATCGCGTTGCAGGCACCGAGCGGGTCCAACCGCCAGGAGTGGCAGTGGCTCGTGGTCACCGATCCGGCGCAGCGCGCCCGCATCGGCGAGCTGTACCAGCGCGCGTGCCGGTCCTATTTGGACTCATCGGGGGCGGCTGGCAAGCTGTTCGCCGACGACCCCGCCCGCGCTGCCGTGCAGCAGCGCGTCGGCAGCAGCGTCGAATACCTCGCCGACCGGATGGGCGACGTGCCCGTGCTCGTCATCCCGTGCCTGCGGACGCGCCGCGCCGAGCTGCCCGCCGGGAACCAGGCGGGGCTGTGGGCGTCGCTGCTGCCCGCCGCGTGGAGCTTCATGCTCGCGGCGCGCTCGCTCGGCCTCGGCACGGCGTGGACGACCCTGCACCTTGCGTACGAAAGGGAAGCCGCCGAGGTGCTGGGGCTGCCCGGCAACGTCCACCAGGCCGCGCTGATCCCCACCGCCTACTACACCGGCGACAGCTTTAAGCCCGCGAAACGTCAACCGCTGTCCGACGTCCTGCACGTCGACCGCTGGTAGCTAGTCCCAGTTCGACGCCAGGATGACGGCGTGACCGGTCCCGTCGTCGTCCTGGCCGTCGAGGTCGGGGCGGCGGGCGAGGCCGGCCGCGATCGCCGTCCGCTGGGATGCGACGTTGAGCCGCTTCGTCCGCGCGACGACCGGGACGCCGGGGAAGTGCTCGACGCCCATGGCGACCGCGTGCTTCGCCGCCTCGGACGCGAGGCCCCTGCCCCACGACTCGGGGCCGAACCGGTAGTAGAGGTTCAAGATCGCCCTGCCCCGCCACTCGGCGTGCCGGAGGCCGGCGAAGCCGATCACGCTGCCGTGGAATTCGACCGCCCAGTAGCCGAAGCCGTAACCCGTCCAGTGGTCGAGCCACGCCTGCAACTGCTCGCGGCTCTGCTCGAGATCGGTGTTCGGCCCGGCGGGGTTGAACCGGTTCGTCGCGGGATCGGCGTGGATCCGGTGGACCTCGTCGACATCCGCGCCACGCGGGCGGCGAAGAACCAGCCGTTCGGTCGCGGAGGCGGCGAAAGCCGCTTCAACAGCGATCACCACGCCATCCTATGCAGAGCGCGTTTAGCCCGCTAACTGCAGGCCAGCGCCATCCGCCCACCTGGGCCACCCCTCCAGCCCGCCCCGAGCCGCCGGGAGCGTTTAGCGGGCAAAACGCACCCGGCGACGCCGCGGGTGACGAGTGCTCCGCGAGCGCGTTTAGCCCGCTAAATGCAGGCTGGGGCGCTGGGGGAGGAAGAGGCGGTGGGTGCGGGCCGGGTCCCAGTCGGTCGAGCGGGCCAGGCGTTCCGTCATGCGCGCCCAGCCGAGGCCATCGGCCACCACGACCCACGCGTCCGGGCCGCCCCGGGTGAACCGCCGGGCGTGCCGCAGCCAGGACGCCGCTTCTTCCGGCCAGTCGACGACCGCGAGCACGATCCCGTGCCAGTTCGCCGCGAGCTCGGCGGCCGCGGCCTTCGACGGCGCGTCCCTGCTCGAACCGATCGTGACCGTGATCGCGCCCCGAAGCGCCGCCGCGACCTCAGGCGGCGTCATGGAAGACCAGGCCCAGCGTGTGCCGGAGGCCCGACCGCACCGCGCTCACCCCGTGCCGCACCGGCGCCGCCGACCAGCCGCGCGCCGACCGCACCGGCCGGTCCCGCGTGGTGAACACGAGCCCGCGCCCCTGCGGCAGCACGGTCGCGGTGCCGCGCGACTGCGCCCTCGGCCGCTGCTCGACGAGCAGGAACTCGCCGCCGGTGTAGTCCACTCCGGACTCGTCGAGACCGATCACCACCTGCAACGGGAACACCAGATCGCCGTAGAGGTCGCGGTGCAGCGCGTTCCAGTCGCCGGCGCCGTAGCGCAGGAGGATCGGCGTCGGCCTGCTCTGCCCCGCGGCGTGGCACCGTTCGAGCCATTCCTCCAGGGTCTCCGGCCACTCCGCCGCCCAGCCGAGCCGGCGCGCCCAGTCGCGGACGATCGGCAGCAGCCGCGGGTAGAACGCCTCTCGCAGCTCGCGCACCGGGTCCGGCACCGGGTAGCCGAAGTACCGGTACTCGCCCTGCCCGAACCGGTACCGGGCCATGTCGATCGTCGACCGGAAGCGCTCGGCTTCGTGGTACCACCCGGCGATCTCGCGGCATTCTTCCGGGGACAGCACCGGTTCGGTGAGCGCGCAGCCGTGCTCGTCGAGCTCCTTCGCCAGCGTGTCCCAGTTCGTCGCATCCACCCGTTCCCTCATGCCCACCGACACAACCACCGCCGCGAACCGATGTCCGGCGGGTTTCGGACACGGCGGTCACCGTGCGGGATACCTTCCTGGCGGGAAAGGAGTGCGGATGAACGTCGAGGGCGCGGTCGCGGCGGCCTTCCGCGAGGAATGGGGCCAGGTCGTCGCCACGGTGATCCGGCTGACCGGCGACTGGGACCTCGCGGAGGAATGCGCGCAGGACGCCTTCGCGAGCGCGCTGCACGCCTGGCATCGCGACGGCATCCCGCGTCGCCCCGGCGCCTGGCTCACCACCACCGCCCGCAACCGCGCCAACGACCGGTTGCGCCGCGAAGCCGTCGGCGCGCGGAAGCTGCGGGAGATCGCGGCGCTGCCGCCTGCCGAGGACGAGCCCGAGGACTCCCCGGTCCAGGACGACCGGCTGCGCCTGATGTTCACCTGCTGCCACCCCGCGCTGCCGTTCCCCGCCAGGGTCGCGCTGACGCTGCGCACGCTCGCCGGGCTGACCACGGGTGAGATCGCGCGCGCGTTCCTCGTCGAGGAGTCCGCGATGTCGCAGCGGCTCGTGCGCGCGAAGCGGAAGATCCGCAACGCGGGCATCCCCTACCGCGTGCCGCCAGCGCACCTGCTGCCCGAACGGCTGACCTCCGTGCTCGGGGTGCTGTACCTGCTGTTCAACGAGGGGTACGCGGCGACGGACGGTGCCGAGCTGGTCCGCCGGAACCTGAGCGACGAGGCGATCCGGCTCGCGCGGGTGCTGACCGGGCTGATGCCGGGCCGGCCCGAGGCGGACGGCCTGCTCGCGCTCATGCTGCTGCAGCATTCGCGACGGGACGCCCGCGTCGACTCCGATGGCGCGCTCGTCCCACTCGAAGACCAGGACCGGACGCGCTGGAACGCCGACGAGATCGCCGAGGGCATCACCGTGCTCGACGCGGCACTCCATCTCGGCAGGCCGGGGCCGTACCAGGTGCAGGCGGCCATCGCCGCTTGCCACGCGACGGCGGCGACCGCGGCCGAAACCGACTGGCCGCAGATCGTGGTCCTCTACGGCGAGCTGGTGAAGGTGCTGCCGTCACCGGTGGTCGAACTCAACCGGGCCGTCGCGATCGCGATGGCGCACGGCCCGGCCGCCGGGCTCGCGCTGGCCGACTCGCTGGCGGAAACCGGCGGCCTCGGCGGCTACCACCTGCTGCCCGCGACGCGTGCCGATTTCCTGCGCCGCCTCGGGCAGTTCGACGCAGCCGCGGCCGCCTACCGTGAAGCGCTGGGCCTCGCCGGGACCGAGGCCGAGCGCGCCTACCTGCGGCGGCGGCTGGCCGAAGCCGAAACCCCCGGCGAGGCGCCTGCCTGCAGTTAGCGGGCTAAACGCGCTCAACGGATTCGCGTCGCGGTGACCACCACAGTCGCGTAGCGCATCGTGAAGCTGCCTCCCATCGCATCGACGACAGCACCGGCGCTTTCCAGCACCTCCGCCAGCTCGTCCGGCGAGAGCAGGGTCAGGCCGCCGGACGTGGGCAGGTGGTCGAGCCACTCGTCACGGGTGTAGGAGCGCTCCCAGTCGAATCGCCACTGCTCCGGCTCGCTGAACGCACCCGTCTCCCTGATCCCGTCGGCGGCCTTGGTGAGCAGCGGCTGGTATCGCTCGACGGCCGACTTCGACCGCTCCTCCTCGCTCACCGGCCTGGCGTTGGCAGGCGCGTCGGGCGCGATCCGCCGGTAGGCCTCGACGAAGGCGTCCGCCAGCGCGGGCGGAGGTTCGAACACGTGCCAGAAGGGCGCCAGCAGGCCACCGGGTCGCAGCACCCGCGCCGCTTTGGCCGCGCCGGCGACCGGATCCACCCAGTGCCAGGCCGTCCCGGCGACGACGGCGTCGAACATCCGGCCGGCGGGTTCCCAGGCTTCGACGGTCGCCACCTCGACCTCGAGCCCGTCGCGTCGCGCGAACTCCGCCATCCGCGCGTCGGGCTCGACGCCGAGCACCGTGCAGCCCGCCGCCCGGAACTGCCTGGCGGCGATGCCGGTACCGCAGCCGACGTCGAGGACCCCGGTGCCGGGACTCGCCGCGACGATCCGGTCCACCATCGCGTCGGGATAAGGCGGGCGGGCCCGGTCGTAGCGTTCGGCGTCCGTACCGAACGACTCCGCGACCTGCCTGGCTCGGTGGGCTTCGGGAGCGGGTTGCTCCGGCGTATTAGTGGGCATGTGCCCACCTTAGTGGGCGAGCGCCCACTAGGGAACCGGGTAGTGGTCCGCGACGAGCGAAAAGGGAGAATGCGGGACATGCCGACAGGGGTTCACCTCCGCGACGCGCGCAAGCAGCTGTTCGACGCCGCCGAGCGGATCCTGCTCCGCGCCGGACCGAACGCGCTGACCAGCAGGGCCGTCACCACGGAAGCGGGCTGCGCCAAAGGCGTCCTGCACCGGCACTTCGCCGATTTCGACGACTTCCTCGCCGAGCTCGTGCAGGACCGCATCGAGCAGCTCGGCGACCAGGCCACCGCCCTGCGCGAATCCGCGGGGACCGGCACCGTCGCCGACAACCTCACCCGCGCGCTGACCGCCTTGTTCGAATCGGTGGCCGTGGGGATCGTCAGCCTCATCGTCTTCCGGGACGAGCTGCGCACGCGATTGCGCCGGACGACACCGACCGGCATCCCCCTCGTCACCGAAGCCGCCGCGATGATCGCCTCCTACCTCGCCGCCGAGCGCGACCTCGGCCGCATCGCGGCCGACGCCGATATCGACACCCTCGCGCCCACCCTGATCGGCGGCGGGCACCTGGCGTTCGCCGACCGCAGCAGCGGACCACCCGGCACCGAGGACGTCCACCGGATGGTGACCACGGTGATCGCCGGCGTCGCGCGGGATGCCTGATCAGTGGCACGAGCGTAGGCTTGAACCCTACGGAGGTGACACTGATGACGCGTACGACCGCAAGGGTCCCGCCCGAGCTGGCCCGCCGTCCGATCCGCGTGCTCCGGCCGCAGGACGCCGCGGGCGTCTACACCCATCCGCGTCCCGAGTTCGCCAGGCTCACCAGGACGAGCGCCCTGCACCGGATCGCGACCGGGTACTACGCGATCGTCCCCGACGACCAGACCGGGCAGAACTGGCTACCGGACCTCGAATCGGTCGCGGCCGGGGTCGCCGCGGCGGACGAGGGAGTGGACACCGTGGCACTGATGGGACTGTCGGCCGCGCGGGTGCACGGTGCGATTCCGCGCGCGCTGGCCGTCGCCACCGTCGCGGCCGGGCGGCACCGCAGGCCACTGCGCCTTGCCGACCGGGACGCGACCGTCCTGTTCGCACGCCGCGCGGTACCGGCGCTCGACGTCGAGCGGCGTGCGGGCGAACTCGGGCCCCACTGGGTCACCACCGTCGAGCAGACGCTCCTCGACCTCGCCGCACGACCCGAATTCGGCGACCTGCCGGGCGAAGCGCACGCCGCGGTGCGCGCGTTGCTTCCCCGCGCCGACCGGGACATCCTCGACGAACTCGCGGTGGCCCAACGGCGACGGGCGGCGCTGCGCCGCGCACTCGCGGGAGGCTGACCGTGCTCGATCCCGACGAAGAAAGCGCGATCGCCGAACGGTTCGGCGTGGCCCGCGCCCAGGTCCGGCGCGATCACCTCATCTCGCACCTGCTCGCCGTGCTCAGCGCGAACCTCGCCGACGAGGTGCTGTTCTTCGGCGGCACCGCGCTGTCCCGCAGCTTCGCCCCCGGCGGACGGCTCTCCGAGGACATCGACCTCATCGCGCTGACCAGCCGCGGCCAGGTGGCGGCGGCGCTCGACCACGCGGTGCGACGAGGAACGCGCCGCGAGTTTCCCGGCCTCACCTGGGAACCGGCCCTGACCGACGTCCGGGATGTCGACCCCGCCGTCATCCGGCTGCCGGACGGGACCACGGTCAGGGTGCAGCTGCTCGGGCGCACCGGATACCCGCCGTGGCCGACCGAGCGCCGCGACCTGGTCCAGCGCTACTCCGACGCGACGGCGGCGAGCTTGACGATCCCCGCGATCGAATCCTTCGCCGCGTGGAAGACGGCGGCCTGGGTGGACCGCGCCGCGCCGCGCGACCTGTTCGACCTCTGGCTCCTCGCCGGACTCGGCGCGCTCGACCAGCGCGCGGGCGCCCTGTTCAAACGGTTCGGACCGGTCAACCGGCTCCCCGGCCCGGAGATGTTCACCTCCGGCGTCGACGAGGAACGGTGGCGGCGAGAGCTGTCGGGGCAGACGCGGCTCACCGTGACCGCGGAAGAAGCACGTACGACCGTGGCCGCCGCCTGGGCGCGTTTAGCCCGCTAAACGCGCTCGGCACCCACCGGGGCGCCGGGCACAATGGCGTGCGTGGACGCCCTCATGATCCGTCCCGTCGCCGCGCACCGCTGGGCCTGGGTGCTCGAAAACGAGACGGCGGACGCATCAAGACCGTCCTCGAACTCGCGAAGCAGGCTCTTGCAGGCGAGGTCAACGCCGGATGACGACCGGGAGGTCCCGATATGACCAGCAAGTTCACCGAGCTCGCGATCGACTGCGCCGATCCACCGGCCCTCGCCCGGTTCTGGTGCGCGGTCCTCGGCTACCAGGTGCAGGACGAAGAAGACGGGCTCGTCACCATCGGCTCCCCGGCGGTGCCCGAAGGCAAGACCCGTGCCGGCCCCGTGCCGCCTACGTTGACCTTCGCGCGCGTGCCCGAAGGCAAAACCCACAAGAACAGGCTGCACCTCGACGTCAACCCGACCGACGGGGAGCAGGACGAAGAGGTCCGGCGCCTGCTCGGCCTGGGTGCCCGGCACGCCGACGTCGGCCAAACCGGCGAGGAGAGCTGGGTCTGCCTCGCCGATCCGGAGGGGAACGAATTCTGCGTCCTCGCGAGCCGCCACCCCTGAGCGTCAGTCGAGCACGGCGAGCGCCACCCCGCGCAGCCGGTCCGGGTCCGCGATCACGTCCACCGCGGTGATCCTGTCCTCGCTGAAGGTGAAGCTCAGCGCCAGGAACAGTTTCCCGCGCGGTGCCATCACGAGCCCGACGGACCCGTCGACCAGCGCGGGCTCGGTGACCCTGATCCGTTCCGACGCGAGCAGCGCGCCCTTGGCCACGTCGCGGACGCCGCGGAGCGTGATCGCCGCCGGGCTTGGCCCCGCCTGCCGGTCGGCGTGGAGTTCCACGTCCGGGTCGAGCAGGGCGAGCAGTTCGTCGAAGCTGCCGCCACGAGCGGCGGCGAGGAATGCCTCGACGACACGGCGCTGGCGAGCGAGGTCCGCTTCGGGCACCGGCGCACCGCCCCGGACCCGGCGGCGGGCGCGGCTCGCGAGCTGCCTCGCCGCGGCCGGGGTCCGCTCGATCATCGGGCCGATTTCGTCGAACGGCACGGCGAACAGGTCGTGCAGCACGAACGCGAGCCGTTCGGCGGGGGTCAGCGCGTCGAGCACCACCAGCAGCGCCAGCCCGACCGAATCCGCGAGCACCGCTTCCTGCTCGGGATCGACGCTCTCGGCGTCCAGCTCCGGCAGTCGCCCGTCGAACGGCTCCTCCCGCCGCGACGTGCGCGAGCGGAGCATGTTCAAGCACACCCGGCCGACCACCGTGGTCAGCCATCCGGCGAGGTTCTCGATCTCGGCGGTGTCCGTGCGACTGAGGCGCAGCCAGGCTTCCTGCACGGCGTCGTCGGCCTCGCTCGCCGAGCCGAGCATCCGGTAGGCCACCGCCCGCAGGCGAGTCCGGTTCTCCTCGAAACGGTCCGCCAGCCAAGCGCGTTCGTCCACGGTCACATTCCTCTCTCGCGGGGTGTCATCGGAGTAGACCCCCGGAACCCGGCCGATGTGACCGGGTGAAACGAGTTCGGAGAAGATCATGACCCACACCATCCTGGTCACCGGCGGCACCGGCACGCTCGGCAAGCGGGTGGTCCCGCTCCTGCGCGCCACCGGCCACCGGGTGCGCGTGCTCAGCAGGCACCACCGCGAGCCAGCCGACGGCGTCGAGTACGTCACCGGCGACCTCGTCGCGGACGAAGGGATCCCGGCCGCGGTGGCCGGAGCCGAGATCATCGTGCACCTCGCCGGTGGCCCCAAGGGCGACGACATCGCGGCACGCAACCTGGTGCGGGCCGCGGCGGACGCCGGATCGGTGCGGCACCTGGTGTACATCTCGGTCGTCGGCGCGGACCGCGTCCCGCTCGGCTGGTTCCGGACCGCGCTCGCCGCGGAGCAGGCCGTGACCGGCTCCGGCCTGCCGTACACCCTGCTGCGCGCCGCCCAGTTCCACGAGATCGTCTTCGGCATGCTGGGGAAGATGGCGAAGCTGCCGGTGATCCCGAACCCCGGCGGCCTCCGCTTCCAGCCCGTCGACGCACGCGACGTGGCGGCCAGACTCGTGGAACTGGCACTCGGCGCGCCCGCCGGCCGCGTACCCGACCTGACCGGCCCCACCGTGTACACAATGGACAAATTGATTCGCGGATTTCTTGAGGAGCAAGGAAAACGCCGCCCCTTGCTGCCGATCCGGATCCCCGGGAAGGCGGGCCGCGCCTACCGGGCCGGTGAGAACCTCACCCTCGACGGAACGCAGGTCGGCGAGCGAAGCTGGGAAAGCTTCCTGGCGGACAAGGAATCGATCGCCACGCGATAAGGGCACGATGCCGGACGCGACGCCTGGTTCGCCGACACGACCTGGACGACGACCCTCCGGGTGCGATACCACCGCGTTCCTGCCGGCCGGTGTGAGGGCCGGGCGGCAGCGGCCCTCACACCGATGACCCTATTTGCGGTAGGCCGTGGCTTTACCCGTGGTCGCGTCGTAGTCGATGCGCCCGCCCTGGAAGAGGACCCGCCGTCCGCCGGGGATATCGGTTTCATCGCTGGCCGGGTACCTGAGGTACGAGGTCTCCCAGCCCAGTTGCGCCCACAGCGCGCGGATCGCACCGGTTACCGCGTGCGCTCCGGTCGAAGGCGTCCAGTAGATCGAACTGTCCTTCGCGAAGTGGTTGTACCGCCCGACGCCGTCCGGCGTGCCGGATTCGTCGGAGGTCGGCGCACCGAACGCACCGTGCCCGCCGAGGCGGAGGTAGGTGTCCAGGATCGTGCCCTCGATTTCGCGAACCCCGGTAGCCGCGCTCCAGTACAAGCGGCCGCGCTGATAGGCGCGATACCGGACGGATCCGTCGACGATCTCCTGACCGGTGGCCGCGCCGAGGCGCCCGCGGATCGCTTCGTCGTTGAGCCAGCGCGTCAGGATCGGCGAGACGACTGGCGGGTTGGGGCCATCGATCCACCACGACGCGTCGGCGGTGAACGAACGCGGGTCCCCGGTCGCCTTGAGGGTCGCGTCGTTCGGGTCGGCGACGATGCCGCCGTTGTGCTGGCGGAGGAATCGGCCGGGCAGCCCCACCGATTCCAACGAGACCGTGCCACCGCCCGCGAATCCCTGGCGCGGGCACCAAGTGGCGTTGCGCCGGTACGCCTCGGTGCCGTCGCTGGGGAGCACACCGGTCCAGATCCCGTTCAGCGCGAGGTACACACCGGGGTGCCCGACCCACTCGAGGGAATAGCAGTCCGCCCTGCCGAGGCCGGTCACCACATCCCAGGTCGCCTCACCGATCAGCGCGGTCCCGTCCTCCTTGAACTCCGGTCCCTGGCTGAGCTGCACGCCGCCGCCGGGCCAGGTTCCGCGGATGTACCAGGCACGGGTGCCCTGCGTCTCGCCGCGCAAGGATTGCTTGGTTGCCTGGTACTGGCCGGCTCGGAGGAAGTCGTCGACGTCCTGGTCCGACCCGGCGAGCGCCGCCTGTGCGGCGAACACCAGGTTCGGGCGAAGCCCGCTGTTCTGGGCCCTGGTCCGGATTTCCAACGCGCGGCGCCGGTTGGCCTCGGCCTGCTTCGCCTGCGCGTTGGCCTTGTCCCGTTGGTCGGCTTCGAAGATCCCGGTCGCGATGTAGCGCTTCCAGGCGGCGGGGTCCGGGTCACGCAGCGCCTGGTTCGCGGCGGCGGCGACCTCGGTGTCCGGAGTCGCGCGCTGGAGGATCTCCCTGATGAAGTTGTCGTCGGAGAGCACCAGCATGCCCTCTGTCGGGACCACGCCGAGCACCTGGCCGATCGCGCGCGACTTCGCCGCTCGCCACGCCAGGCGCTCCTTTTCCTCTTTGGAGGTCTGTTCGTTGGCGTCGATCTCGTTTTGCTGGTCCTCCGCGTACGCCGTCCGGATCCCGGCCCGCAGGAACTCCTTCTGCGCCTCTTCGGCCGCACCGAACGCGGTCAGCGCGGCGGTCCTGGTCTTGCCGTACTTTTCCGGAACCTGCTGCCACAGCCAGTAAACGAAGTCCCGGTAACTCACCACGAGCTTGTCCGGCGTCGGGATCACCCCGATCACCGCCGCCGCACCCTGCTTCAGCTCACGGGCGCCCCTGGCCGCCTCCGCGTCCCGAACCTGGTTGTCCTGATCCCGCTTGACGGCCTCGTGCACACCGGACTTGATCCACTGACTGCGCTCGGCGTCCGATCCCGACAAAACCAGCTCGGCCGATGCCCGCACCTCCGGCCGCGTACTCGACACCTTCCACAACTCGAACACGAAATCGCGCTCACTGAGCACCAGAAGCTCCGGCGTCGCAGTGATTCCCACCGCCGCGGCGGCCCGGATCTTCTCCTCCTGCGTCACCGATGCGACGCTCGATTTCGTGGTCGCCGAGGCCAGTTCGGCCCCGGCCGCCGTGGCGATCGGCCCCCCACCGCTCCCCGCCAGCACGCCCACCATCACCGCGGCGATCGCGCCACTACGCCCGCACACCCGTCTTCGGCTCACGTCTCTCCCTAAGGTTGAGGCCCCAAGAACCTTGGCAAACTTGGTCATCGGACGATTTTCGTCAAAGAGATAAATCCGGTGTATTCTTCATCATCCTCAATCTCTTGGCGAGATCGCCAGTATTGCACGTACGCACTGTCAACTCCGGGCGAATTCAAAGTAAGCAGACTTCAGTCAAACCCACGAGAGCCAACTATTCAAAGGCTCTCGGGAGGACAGTTCCGGGCACACGATCTGTACAGATTTTGCAAAATTTGCGGCCAAATTTTGCAACATGGAATCGAGAGTGTCGAAGTCCATGATTTCGACACATGGATCCGGCCTCCAGTATTCTGTTCGCGATTCACATTCAATGCGGACCATATCCTTCTCCGGAAAGAACTTCAGAGTTCGTTCCACACCTTGAGGATACAGGTCAAGTTCACCATATCGACGCGAATGGACGAAATCGACAAAAACAGGCAACGCTTCTGCAACGGCCGAAAAGTCCGTCATTATGTCGAAGTTCCAGTCACTTTGCCCGAAACCGCCTATACTGAACCGCGCATCGGTCTGCCCCAGCAACTCGCAGGCATACATGGCAACTTGTTCATAGTCGTTTAGATCGAACTCACCCATCGGCTCGTCGAGCGGCTCCGCAGTCTTGCCGGGTGGTGTCAAAGTCAAGTGAAATTCCATCGAGTCCCTACCTGTCAACCGCGCGGAATGTACGGATAAGCCGTTTTATACAACCCGTTCAGCGCTGGCACAAGCAAGGCATGACCAGCCGACACCATGGAGCCATCGGGCATGATCACCTGACCCAGACCTTTCGGGATTTCCACCACCGTCACCTGGAACCCGGGGCGGTAGGCGTTCTTCAGGAACTCAACTGCGGCATCATCGTCCAACCACTGCCCCTGTGGAGTTCCAGCACGAGCCCTGTCAATGAGCTTCTTCGTATTCTTAGCACCCGCTTGATGTACCGTAAAAGTATGGCCGAATGTCGGCCTACTGGTTTTAGTCCATTTTATGCATGGATTTTCCGAGCTGGTTGCAGATTTAACCGCATGCGATCCCCCGGCACCAGATGCGTCCGGCAGCATTCGGGGAACAGGTCTACGATAGCACGGATTTCCTCTTGCTTTTTCAAGAAGGTCGATTGTCTTTTCGAGAACTCGTTTACTTACACCAACCGACTCAAGAAATGGACCGATTCGACGGACCACTTTGATCAGCGCGGCACCGACCTCGGTCACCTTCCCCAGTATCGAAAGGAAGTCACCGATGTTTATTACCGTCCACAGGCAGCTTTCTACGTTACCTTCACCAAAACACTTCTTCGCGTCATCTATCCCCAGCAAGTCGTTGAGGACTTCCGCGCCGATCTCCACAAAGAAGTCGCCAATGGACCTGCGGGCCGTCGAGTTTGCGTTTTGAAACTCTTCGACAAGCTCGTCCCCGCCTTCGTAAAAGACAAGCTCCAACTCGTCCTCGGTGAGATCGAGCCCGTTCCCTCCATTGGCTTGCAGTGCCACCTGCCGACGTCGTTCGGCTTCGTCCCGGCGGGCTTGCTCTTCGGCTCGGTCGGCGGCCTGCTGGATCTCGACGGCCTTGTCCTTGATGCCGTCGGCCGCTTTGGTCGCCCGGTCCGCGTTTTCCTGAGCCTGCCTGGCGGCATCCCGCGCGGCGGCGGCATCCGTTTCCGCCTGGGTGGCGGCGCTTCGTGCCAGTTCGGCGTCGTCTTCTGCCTTCTTCGCGGCTTTGTTGGCTGCCACCGCGTCACGTTCGGCGGCGTCGGCGGCTTTGCCCGCGATCACGGCGTCGTTGTTGGCGATGTTCGCCGCCGTCCTTGCGGCGCGTGCGTCGTTTCCCGCCTGCCGGTCGGCCTGCTGGGCTCGTTCGCCGGAGGCCCTGGCCGCGGCTCCTTCAGTCGCGGCATCCGCGGCGGCCTTCTGCGCGTCGGCGGCCGAGCGTGCGGCGGCTGCCGCCGAAGCCGCCGCCTGCGCGGCCGCTTCGAACGCCGGTTTGACCTCGGCCGCGGCGCTGTCGGCGGCCTTTCGTGCCGCCGTTGCCGCGGTTTTCGCCTCCTCGGCCCTGGTTTCCGCCGCGGCGGCCTGTTCCTTGCCGACCTGACGGGCCTGGTTCGCGACCTCGACCACGAAATCGGCGTCGATGTCCGCGCCGGTGAACGGCGCCACGACGGTGATCGCGGTGTTGGCCGGATCGGTGATGCCGTTGGACGACGCGCGCGCCGCGGTCGCCGCGCGTATGGCCATCTCGGCCTGCGTCGCCGCCGAGACGGACTCGGCCGCGGCGGCGTTGGCCTCGTCCCTGGTCCGTTCCGCCGCCCGCAGCGACTGGCTCGCTTCGAACGCTGCCTGCTCGGCGAGCTGCACCGCTGACCGGGCATGCTCGGCGGCCTTCACCTCGGCCTCGGTCGCCTCAGCGGCCTTCGCGTTCGCTTGCTCCGAATACTTGTGCGCCTCCGCGGCCGCGTACTCGGCCGCTGCGGCCCACCGGTCCGCTTCGGCCGCGGCGGCCTTGGCCTGGTCGGCCGCCGCTCTCGCCCTGGCCGCGGCTCTGCCCGCTTCGGTCGCGTGGATGCGCGCGTTCACCGCCGCGCCGCTGGCCGCGTCCGCGGCATTCCGCGAGCCGATCGCGGCCGTGGTCGCCGCATCCGCGTCGCCACGGGCCTTCGTCGCCGCGTCCTTTGCCGCCTTCTCGTGATCGGTGCCCTTGGCCTGGACCTCGAGCACGCCCATCGCCTGTGCCCGTGCCTCGGCGGCCTGCCGGTTCTGTTCCGCCGCGAACGCCTGTGCGCGGATGTCGGCGGCCTTGCGGTCTTCCGCTTCGGCCGCGTCCGCGGCGATATCAGAGGCGACTTTCTGAGCGTCGGCTCGCACCCTGGCCTCGTGAGCGACCCCGGCCAGGCGTTCGGCGTCACCACGGTGGCTGCGCGCGCTCGCGGCTTCCTTGTCCGTCTTGGCACGCTCGTCCGCCGCGATCGCTCGCTCCCGCTCGGCGGTCTGCCGGGCCGCGGCCGCCTTATGCTGCTCGGCCTCGGCGTTCACTCGTGCTTCGTGCGCTCGGCCCGCCGCCGCCCACGCCTGCTGTTCAGCGGCCTCGGCGTCGATCCTGGCCTGCCTGGCCCTGGCCAGGGCGTCCTGTGCGGCGACGGCTTGCAGCCGCGCCGCTTCTGCCAGCTGAGCCGCGGAACGCGCGTGCTCTTCGGCGTGCAGGCGCCACTGGTGTGCCTGCTCGGCGTGCTTCTCCGCCTTGTCCCGCGCATCGCGCGCGCCGTCGGTGGCGATGGTCGCGTCGATGGCGTGCTGTGCGGTCTCCACCGCGCCCACCGCGGCCCGTGCGGCGTTTTCCATGCCCGTGGCCATCGCGGACCACTGCGCGCCGTAGGGAAGGTCGACTTCGACGAGCACGTTCGCTTCGATCGTCGCGCTCGCGGCGGCCTGCTTGGCGGCGAAAGCGGCGTCGTTGGCGTACCCGAGCTGGCGGGCGACCTCACGTTTCGCGTCGGCGAACGAATCCGGCGAGTGCGCCCCGCTCGTCTCGTTGGCCGCGAGGATCTGCGCGGCGTGCCTGGCCTCGTTCGAGGCAGACACCATCGCGTTGGCCGCGCGCTGCAAGGCGTGGACGCCATTGCCGTGCGCGATCACCAGGTTCTTGCGGGCCTGCGCCGCCCTGGCCGCGCGCTTGGCCAGCTCGCTGAGCTGCTCCGCGGCCTTGTTCCGCTCTTCGAGTTCCTTCAAATAGGCTTCGCGGGCTTCCGCGTCCTTCTTCGCCGCCACCAGGTAACCGGCTTTGAGGAACTCGTCGATGGCAGCGTCGGTACCCGCGTCCAAGGCGGCCTGCGCGGCCTTCTGCACCTCCGACCCGCCGACCCCCACCAGCATCCGCACGCGGGACCGCAACAGATCCGCCCGTGCCTTCGCATCGCGCGCGGTCTTGTCGTCACGCGCTTTGGCGATCTCGGCGCCATAGGCGAGAAAGGCGTCACGGTCGTAGTCCGTGCCCGCCAGTACGCGGGTGACTTCGCCGTTGAAATAGGGGCCACCCGTGCCTGCCATTGCTTCGATGGCGGTCCGGTTCCGTTGCGCGGTTTCCTTCTTCCGCGTGGCCGCACGGGCGCGCGCTTCGTCGGCACCGATGGTCAGGTAGGTCATGATCGCGTCGTCGGTGCCGACGTTCAACGCCGCTTGCGCCGCCTCGCGGTTCTCGACGTCCTCGTCGAAGATCGCGATGTCCTCGACCAGTTTCCGCAGCCGGGGATCGCCCTTGATGTCGAGGCCCGACTGCCCGTCCCACAGCTTCCACCAGGATTCCGGCATCGGGCGGGGCGCCTCGCCGGAAGCCGTCGCGGGTCTTCGAAGTCCCTGCCCCGCTGCCTCGACCGGACTCACCAGCCCGGCCAGCACGGTCATCGACAGGAACAGCAAGAACACTTTCACGGGAGATTTTTTGGGCACAGCAATACCCTCTTTCCATAGGAAAAAGAAATAGTGATGGTCTATTTGGTCATGCGCTGTTCGCCCGATTCCGCCTGCTGGAGCAACGCCGTCCAGTAGGCTGCCTGCTCTCGCGCGGTCTGCTGTTCGACCTGCCACTGGTCCTGGCTGGTCGTGGCCGGGCCGGCGATCGCCTGCCAGTTCGGACCGGTGGCCGCCTGCGCCGCCGCGGCCACGGCACGCCAGTTTTCCGCCTGCTTCAAGGCGATCTCACCCGCGTCCGCCCACGCCGAACGCGGTGCGGCCGTCTTGTCCCCGACCTCTCGCCACGCACGGGCCGCCGCCGCGCGGAGTTGCGCGGCGGCTTCCTGCGACGCTTCGAGCGCGGCCTTCTCGGCGTCCTGCGCTTCGGTGACCAGCCGTCGTGCGACGACTCGCCATGCCACTTCCCGGTCCGCGGCCGCGGTTCGGTGGGTTTCGAGGTCCAGCCTCGCCGCGCTCGCCCAGCCGCAGGAGAAGAACTCGACGAGGTCGCTGTCGCCCGCCCCCGGCCGCAGTGCCCACGCCGCGGCGGCCCTGACCTGCGGTCCGGGATCTGTCTGGCCGAGCCCGCGGACGAACTGCCGATCGGCTTCCACGATCGCCGCCGCCTGCTTGCCGTCGGCTTCGCGGTTGTGCTGGTCGCGTTCGCGCGCGGCGGCGTA
The DNA here is from genome assembly GCF_039529815.1 of Amycolatopsis minnesotensis. NCBI lineage: Bacteria > Bacillati > Actinomycetota > Actinomycetes > Pseudonocardiales > Pseudonocardiaceae > Amycolatopsis > Amycolatopsis minnesotensis. The sequence continues at coordinate 196,712 of NZ_BAAANN010000002.1, forward strand.
ACCGGTGCGGGCGAACTGGTCCCGATCGGCGTCGGACCCAGTCACCGCCCGCTGCGCGGCCGCGTGCACCTCGGGAGAAAACCGCGCCGTATGCGTGTCCAGAACACGACGGGCGAAATCGGCGTTCAGCGCAGAGCGTTCCGCCGAATACCGCACCGCGAAGTCGTATTCCGTGGCGAAGAAACGGGAGATTCCCGCTTCCTGCGGCTCGCTCGCCAGTGCGTTCAACGCCGCGGCACGGACGAACCCGCGACCGTCCCGCAACGCTACCCACCAGACAAAAGCGTTGTCAGCACTGGCAAAGACACCGGCCGATGCAGGCGCTTGGCGGTCTGCCGCGGCCGCGAAACCCTGGACAGGAATTGTCAGCGATATAACCGCAGCGCAGAACACGGACACGACTTTATGCGCGCGCAACGAAATCTCCCCATCTCACGCTGCAAAAAATGAATCGCGGGCACGTCACGTTGACCGCCGTTCAACCCCTCCGCGAGAAATCTAGCCAATGCCGTAGCGGCGCGCCAGATGTCCGATGCGCGACGATCGCCGCAAACGGCAAGAACACCCGTTCGGCCCAGACACGCGGCCGCGCAAGACGTCGGCGATACCCGGAACGACAACGCCCCTCCCCGCGGATCAGGGCGGGGAGGGGCGGAGAGGGAGCCGGCAAGGGGGCTCGAACCCCTGACCTTCTGTTTACAAGACAGATGCTCTACCAGCTGAGCTATACCGGCCTAGGCCGACACATGCTAGCAACCGGCCGGCCCGCGCTCCGCAGAGCGGCCGCGGCGTCGCCGAACATGGTGGTCTTGATCGCGCCGAGCGTGCCGGGGTCCTTGCCGGCGAGTTCGGCCGCGCGGGCGCGGGCCCGATCGAAGAAGTCTTCGGTGGCTTCGTCGACGATGGCGAGCGCCGCCGCCTCCGTCCCGCCGAGGCGCCGGCCGGTCGTCATCGTGGCGACGGCCGCGGCCGGGGTGAGTTTCGCCTGCACCAGCGCCGCCATGCCGGGGGTGAAGGGCAGCCGGATGTCCACTTCGGGGAGGCAGAAGAAACCGCGTTCTGCCCGCGAAACGCGGAAGTCGTGGGCGAGGGCGAGCATGGCGCCGGCGCCGAAGGCGTGCCCGTTCACCGCGGCGACGGTGGGCACCGGCAGGGTCAGCACGCGCGCCAGCAGGGCTTGGACGTCGCGCACGTACTCACCGGCCGACGAACCGTTCGCGGTCATCCACTCGACGTCGAGGCCGTTCGAGTAGAACTTCCCGCCGCCGACGGTGACCAGCGGCGCCGGTGCCGCGGCCACGGTGTCCAGCGCGTCGGAGACCTCGGCCAGCCACGACGGCGAGAACCGGTTCTCCCCGTCGCCGAGGTCGAGGACGTGCACGTCGCCGGTTCGCAGTTCAGGCATGGCGCTCCTTCGGTAGCGGAATGGCGAGCACGGCGCGGACGGCCGCCTCGAGTCGAGCGCGCGCGCCGGGGTCCACCGGGCCGGGCAGCTCCAGCGACCGCCGCAGCAACGCGGTCGGCAGGTCGACGACGCACGCGGTCATCGCCTCGACGGCGCACGCGTCGTGACGGCCCCAGTGCGCGTCGGCGAGACGCTTGAGCAGCGCGACGACTTCGCGGTCGAGCGCGCCCAGCTCGTCGGCGAGCGACTCGGGCAGGCCGGGGCCGAGCAACGCGTCGCGACGGACGAACAGCAGGAGCCTCGCGGCCGCGGGCCGCCGGTCCGCGAAGTCCGCCGGGGTGCCCGCGGCGGCGACGGTGGCCGCCACGGAATCGGGCAGCGCCGCCTCGGCGCGTTCTGCCTGCGAAACGAGGAACCGGCGCGCCGCGCGGAGCCAGGTCCGCCCGAGCAGCGCGGGCAACGAGCCGAAAGCGTGGTAAAGCGAGCCGTTGGACACCCCGGCGGCACTCGCGAGGGCGCGCAGCGTCACGCCCCGCGCGCCCCGCGAGGCGAGCAGCTCCTCGGCGACGTCCAGCACGTGGCCGACGTCGTGCAAGCGCGGCCGTGGCATGCCCTGATTCATATCAGAGCGGTTGCTCCAAAACCTCGGGCGAGTGATTTACCTCTCCCGGAAACCCCCTCGGACCAGCGCTGAGCCGCCATAACGACAACGCGTGACGATCACTACATACTTGTGGTGGACGCCACAGATTCAGTCGTGCAACGGTCGGAGCGAGCGTGTCGATGGTCCGGGCGAGGACGAAGGAGGTGGACGACATCATGAAGATCAACCAGCGCGCCAAGGGGCCTGCCAACAAACGGCGCGCCTGGCGGATTCTCGAGGCCCCGGAAGAAAAGCCCGGCGCCGACAAGTCACCGGCGGGCCGCAGGTCCAGAGAAAAGCACCGCGAGCTGCGCCGACGCGCGTGGCACATCCTGGAAGCGCCGACGGGCGAACAGCCCGTGGTCGACAGCGACACGCTGCACGGGCCCGCGCTGCCCGACGACTCCACCGTCAACTTCGTCCTCGACCTCGCCCTGCGCATCGGCGAGGTGCAGATGTCCAGCGGCGCGGGCGCTTCCGACGTGACGGCGACGATCCTCGCCATCGCGAACGCGCTCGGCCTGCCGCACTGCGAGGTGGACGTGATCTTCACGTCCATCACCGTCACCTGCCACCGCGGCACCGACATGAACCCGGTGAGCGCGCTGCGCGTGGTGCGGTCCCGCAGCCTGGACTACAGCAGGCTCTCGGACACCGAGCTCCTCGTCCGGCAGATCACCCGCGGCAACATCAGCGCCGAGGAGGCATACACCGAGCTCCAGCGCGTTACGCGCGCCAAGCACCCGTACCCGCGCTGGGTCGCGACGACGGCGTGGGGCGGCCTGGCCTTCTTCATCACCCTGCTCATCGGCGGCACGATCGACGTGGCGCTGATCGCGATGGTGATCAGCGCGGTGATCGACCGGATCGGCCGCCTGCTCAACCGCTTCGCGCTGCCGTTCTTCTTCCAGCAGGTGGTCGGCGGGATGGTGGCGACGGTGTCCGCGATCGCGATCTCCTCCTCCGGCCTGATCACCGAGGACAAGCGGACGCTCGTGGTCGCGGCGGCGATCACCGTGCTGCTGTCCGGGCTGTCCACCGTCTCCGCCGTGCAGGACGCCATCACCGGCTACAACGTGACGGCGGCGGGCCGCACCATGGAAACGGCGCTGATGAGCGCCGGGCTGATCGCGGGCGTGATCCTCGCGCTGAAGATCGCGGTCAAGCTCGGCCTGCCGCCGACCACGCCGGAGGTCCCGCCCTACAGCCCGCAGCTGCTCCCGATCATGATCGTCGGCGGTGCGGGCGCGGCGGCGTGCTTCGCGCTGGCCAGCTATTCGCGGCTGCGGGCGACGTTGGTCTCCGGTGCCGCCGGGGCGATCGGCGCCGCGGCATACGGGCTGCTCGTCCTCGGCGACTTCGAAGCCGTGAGCGCGTCGGCGGGCGCGGCCACGCTCGTCGGATTCGCGGGCGGCGTCCTCGCGCGGCGCCTCCGGGTGACGCCGCTGGTGGTCGCGGTGTCCGGGATCACGCCGCTGCTGCCCGGCCTGTCCACCTACCGCGGGCTGTACAACCTCGCGGTCGACCCGTCGACGAACATCTCGACGCTGATGACCGCGATCGCGGTCGGCCTCGCGCTGGCCGCGGGGGTGGTGCTGGGCGAATACCTCGCGCAGCCGGTGCGCACCGGGCTCGGCAGGCTCGAGCGCAAGCTGGCCGGGCCGCGGATGGCCGGACCACTGGATCAGGGGAGAAGGGTGGATTAGCTCACCCGCATCGGGGCACTCGGGCGGATAGTGTCGTGACGCCGAGTGCGTCGCGCCGAGCGAGGGAGCAGCTGCCTTGAGTCAGAGCATTTACACCTCCGCCGAGTTCGTCGTGGTGGCCAACCGGCTGCCGGTGGACCTCGACCGCTCATCGGACGGGACCCAGCGCTGGACCGCGAGCCCCGGCGGGCTCGTGTCCGCGCTGGAACCGTTCCTGCGGTCGCGCAAGGGCGCCTGGGTCGGCTGGCCCGGCGTGCCCGACGTGGACGTCGAAGAGTTCGAGGACGACGGGCTCGTCCTGCACCCGGTTTCGCTGACCTCGGACGAAGTGCAGGACTACTACGAAGGCTTCTCGAACGCGTCGCTGTGGCCGCTCTACCACGACGTCGTGGAGCGCCCGGTGTTCGACCGCGGCTGGTGGGAGAGCTACGTCCGGGTCAACCGCCGGTTCGCCGAGGCGAGCGCGGAGGTCGCGGGCGAGGGTGCGACCGTCTGGGTGCAGGACTACCAGCTCCAGCTGGTGCCGAGCATGCTGCGCGAGTTGAGACCGGACCTGCGGATCGGGTTCTTCCTGCACATCCCGTTCCCGCCGGTGGAGCTGTTCATGCAGCTGCCGTGGCGGACCGAGATCGTGCGCGGCCTGATCGGCGCGGACCTCGTCGGCTTCCACCGCCCCGGCGGCGCGCAGAACTTCCTGTGGCTGGCCAGGACGCTGGTCGGGCTCGAACCGAGCCGCGGCGCGGTCGGCGTCCGGTCGCGGCCCGGCATGATGCAGGTCGGCGACCGGACCGTGCGCGTCGGCGCGTTCCCGATCTCGATCGACGCGGCGGGCCTCGACTCGCTGTCCAAGACGAAGGAGGTCGTCGAACGGGCCGCGCAGGTGCGCGAGGACCTCGGCAACCCGAAGACCGTGCTGCTCGGCGTCGACCGGCTCGACTACACGAAGGGGATCGACCTGCGGCTGCAGGCGTTCCACGAACTGCTGCAGGAGGGGAGGGTCAAGCCGGAGGACGTCACCTTCGTCCAGCTCGCCACGCCGAGCCGGGAGCGCGTCGAGCACTACCAGCGCATGCGCGGCGAGATCGAGCAGATGGTCGGCCGCATCAACGGCGAGTTCGCGCGCGTGGGCCACCCCGTCGTGCACTACCTCCACCAGTCCGTGAACCGCGCGGAGCTGGCGGCCTTCTACTCGGCGGCGGACGTCATGGTCGTGACCCCGTTGCGTGACGGCATGAACCTGGTGTGCAAGGAATACGTGGCGTGCCGCCACGATCTCGGCGGGGCGCTTCTGCTCAGCGAGTTCGCGGGCGCGGCGGCGGAGCTGAGCAGCGCCTTTCTGGTGAACCCCCATGATCTCGACGGGGTGAAGAACGCGTTGCAGGCAGCCATTACGCTCGACCCAGCCGAGGGGCGCCGTAGGATGCGCGCCCTGCGGCGTCAAGTCCTCACGCATGACGTCGACCGGTGGGCGCGCTCGTTCCTGGAAGCACTCGGGGCCGAGACGGCCACCTAGGTCCCCACCACAAGCTCCCGAGGAGGAGTGTTGACCGCCGAGGCCCTGCCCGCCGAGCTGCGCCGCGCGATCGTCCAGATCGCCCGCACGCCCCGCCTGCTGGTCGCCTGCGACTACGACGGCACGCTGGCTCCGATCACGTCCAACCCGGACGAAGCACGGCCGCTGCCCGAGTCCGTCGGTGCGCTGCGAGCGCTCGCCGGGTTGCACGAGACGACGACCGCGGTGATCTCGGGGCGCGCGCTGCGCGACCTGGCGACACTGTCCCGCCTGCCATCCGAGGTGCACCTCGTCGGCAGCCACGGCTCCGAGTTCGACATCGGTTTCGTGCACGCGCTCGACGCGAAAGCCCGTGATCTGCACAGAAAGCTGGAAAGCGAGCTGGAACAGCTCGTGCTCGACGTGCCTGGCGTCTCGCTCGAGGTGAAGCCTGCCAGCATCGCCGTCCACGTGCGGCGCGCCGAGCACGACGCGGGCCGCCGCGTGCTCGCCTCCGTCCACAGCGGACCGTCCACATGGGAGGGCGTGTCCACAACGGACGGCAAGGAGGTGGTCGAGCTCGCGGTGGTCCAGACCGACAAGGGCCGCGCGCTGGACACCCTGCGCCACCAGGCAGGCGCGACCGCGACGATCTTCCTCGGCGACGACGTCACCGACGAGAAGGCGTTCGCGAGGCTGTCCGGGCCCGACATGGGCGTGAAGGTCGGCGACGGCGAAACCCTCGCGACCTTCCGCGTGCCGGACACCATCGACGTCGCGATGGTGCTCGCGTTCATCCTCGAAGAGCGGCGCGCGTGGCTCTACGGCGAGCAGGCCCCGCCCATCGAGCGCATCTCGCTGCTCGCGAACGAGCGGTCGGTCGCACTGGTCACGCCGGACGCGAAGCTGACCTGGCTGTGCCATCCCGGGCCCGACGCGCCCGCGGTGTTCGCGGACCTGCTCGGCGGCCCCGGCGCGGGGCACTTCTCGATCAAGCCGCACCGCAACGGGCTCCCGCTCGGCCAGCGGTACCTGCCGAACACGATGACGGTGGAGACGCGCTGGTCGCGCCTGCTCGTCACGGACTACCTCGAACCGGAGAGCCCGGCGCACCGCACCGACCTGGTGCGGGTGATCTCCGGCCAGGCCGCGGCCGAGGTGGTCTTCGCGCCACGCCCCGAGTTCGGCGGCGTGCCGGTGCGGCTGGTGCAGGAGGACGACGGGCTGCGGGTGCTCGGCACCTCGGAGCCGTTCGTGCTGCGCGCGCCGGGCGTCGCGTGGCAGATCACCTCGGACGGCATGCACGACACCGCGACCGCACTCGTGCAGCCCGAGCCGGAGCGCCCGGTAGTGCTCGAACTCCGTTGCGGCACAACGGATCTCGGCGCGCACGAACTGTCCGAAGTGGACCGGCGGGCGCGCGCGGGCGCGTACTGGAGCACCTGGGCCGCCACCCTGAAGCTGCCGTCGGTGGAGCCGGATCTGGTCGGCCGCTCGGCGCTGACGTTGCGCGGGCTGGTCAACTTCGACACCGGCGGCGTGCTCGCCGCGGCCACCACGTCGCTGCCGGAGGAGATCGGCGGCGTCCGCAACTGGGACTACCGCTACTGCTGGATCCGCGACGCCGCGATGACCGTGCGGGAACTGGTCCACCTCGGCTCGCTCGAAGAGGCAGAGGGTTACCTGCGCTGGTTGCACGGCGTGCTCGCGACACTCGCCGGCCCGGAACGGCTGCACCCGCTGTACACCCTCGCCGGCACCCAGATCGGTGCCGAGGCGGTCATCGAGTCGCTGCCCGGTTACGCGGGCTCGCGGCCGGTGCGGGTCGGCAACCTGGCGAACCACCAGGTGCAGCTCGACGTGTTCGGCCCGGTGGTGGAACTGGTGGTGACGCTGGCGGGTGCGCGCGGCGAACTGCGCGACCAGGACTGGCAGATGGTGCGCGCGATGGCGGAAGCCGTGACGCGGCGCTGGTTCGAGCCGGACCACGGCATCTGGGAGGAGCGGCACGTGCCGCGCCACCGGGTGTACTCGCGCGTGATGTGCTGGGTGACCATCGACAGGGCGATCAAGCTCGGCGAGGTCTACGACCGCGACATCCCGGCCGGCTGGCACGAACTGCGCGAGGCGATCAAGTCCGACGTGCTCGAACACGGCTGGAACGACGAGGTTTCCGCGTTCACCACCGCCTACGACGGCACCGATCTGGACGCGGCGTCGCTGTTCGTCGGGCTCACCGGGCTGATCGACCCGAGCGACGAACGCTTCCAGAACACCGTCACCGCGATCGAGGCGGAGCTGCGCAGCGGGTCCACTGTGTACCGCTACCGTCGCGACGACGGGCTGCCCGGCGGCGAAGGCGGCTTCCACATCTGCGCCGCGTGGCTGGTCGAGGCGTACCTGCTGACCGGCCGCCGCACCGAGGCGGAGGAGCTGTTCGAACAGCTCGTGGACGCTTCGGGGCCGACCGGCCTGCTGCCGGAGCAGTACGACCCGGTCGCCGAGCGCTCACTGGGCAACCACCCGCAGGCGTACTCGCACATCGGCCTCATCCGCTGCGCGAACCTGCTGGCACAGCAGTAATCGAGCGGCGCCGGTGGGGGTTTTCCGCACCGGCGCCCGCCTTTTCTGGGGAGACCACAATGGACCCGAGGTACCGCGAGCTGCCGCCCGCCTTCGCGTACCGCTTCCGGTCCAGCGTGGTGCTGATCGGGGTCGCGCTGTGCGTGGGCGCCCTGCTCCTCTACGGCTTGCTCCAGTTCGTCGGCGGCGTGCTGGAGAAGAACGTCCCCGCGGCGATCCGGGTCACCGACGCACTCGCTCCACTGTCCACTGTGGCGCTCGGCGTCGCGCTGATCAGTGCCCGCCGATGCGTGCGCACCCCGTACCTCGACGTGCCGAAGGCCCGCACGACCAGGAACGCGCTCGTGGTGTGCGCGGTCGCGGCGATGGCTTTCGCCCTGCTGGCCGTGCTCGCGCGCGCCCTGTCCGGCGCGGGGAACCCGGTGGCGCTCGTCGGCCAGCTCGCCTTCCTGGCACTGGCCGGAATCGGGTTCGCCGCCGGTCACTTCTTCGTCCGCCCGTCGGTGCGCACCCTCCAGAAGTTCAGCGGCCACACCCATCTCTGGTGACCGAGTTCCCCTCGGTCGCGGGGATGTTCCAGCGCCACCAGCACCGTGCCGCCGTCCCGAGCAGCGCCGAAACCCCGGCGGCCACCGCGCTTTCCACCGCGACCATCCGCGGCACCTGCCGCCGCGTCGAGGCGATGGGCCGGGCAAGGAGGAACTCGGCGGGCTGCCCATGACCGCGCGCTTCGGCCGTGACGAGTTCGAGGCGTCCGAGCCGGAGAGCGTCTTCGAGTTCGGGCTCCAGCGCCCGCTCGACGGCGTCGAGTTGCTCGTGCCGCGCTGATCAGGCCGCCAGCGCCGTCCGCGCGGCGTCCCTGCCGAGCAGGACAGCCCGCTTCAACAGGTCGGGCTCGCGTTCGAGCAGGCCGACGTCCGGCGAGTCCAGCGGCGGCCGGATCGTCAGCACGGTGTCGCCGCCGTTCGCCAGGAAGTCCTCGTCTTCGACTTCGAGTTCGTACTGCGCCCGCCAGGCGCCGATCGCCCCCGGCGCGTGGCGCTGCAGGAACCGCGGCACCACCACGTCGTACAGGCGCGGCGGGCGGATCGGGAGCTCGTCCGCGCGGCGCGTGCGCAGCATCAGCACGCGGGTCGCGCCCTGCTTGAGCGCCGTCCGATACGGCAGCGGCTCCGCGATGCCCGCGTCGACGAACCGCCTGCCGCCCAGCTCGATCGGGCGCCCGGCGAGGATCGGGATGGACGCCGTCGCCCGCAACGACCGCTTCAGGGTGTCCTCGTCCTCGATGAACTCGTGCAGATCGGTCGGCTCACCCGTGTCCGCGTCCGTCCCGAGTGGATGGAACGTGACCGGATTGTCCAGAATGGCCGGGAAATCCATCGGCTGGAGCCTGCTGTAGACGCTGTGGACGAGGTAGTCGGTGTCGACCACCGGACGCCCGTGCAACGGCCCCCACGGGTTCAGGATCCGGCGCATCACCGCCGGGTCCCACCACGTGCTGATCCCGCGGCCCGCGCGCCCGCACAGCAGCCACGCCCCGTTCAGCGCACCCATCGACGAGCCGTAGACCGCGTCGAAGCAGCCGAGCAGGCCCAGTTCCTCGATCGCGAGCGTCATCCCGCTGGAGTAGGTGCCGCGGCTGCTGCCGCCCTCGACCGCCAGCGCGAGCCGCTCGCCGTCCGTGCGCGCGCCCGGTTCGCTTCCGCCTGCCAGCCGATCGGCGATCAACTCGACCACGGGATGGTTCACCGGCCGCCTCCCCTTCACCCGGCGCCGGCTGGCACCACCGATCGCACGAACTCCTGGAACTCCCCGACGAAATCTTCGAACCCGCCCACCGTGCTCGTCAACACGAGTTCGATCACGGCGCGTTCAGCGGGCAGATCGTCGTCCCGCATCTCCAGGTAGACCTGGCACTGGATGAGCTCCCGATGGGCACCGTCCAGCTCGGCGGCCACCCGCAGGGTCTGCGTGTAGCTCGGCGCCTCCTCGGTGCCCGCGGCCGCCCTGGTCAGGACGTCCACCTCGCCGACGGACCCGCTGAGCCTGCCGACGGACTCGTCCGCGATCGCTTCCAGGGTGGCGCCGTCGTCGCGGATCGCGCCGCTGACGGTGATGTTCGTGGTGAACCCGTCGTCGGCGGGCAGGCGCAGTGCCACGAACGCGGCTTCCGGCGCGCCCACCTCGTCCGGCGGCGCCGGCTGCCAGCCCTCGGGCAGCGTCAGGTCGATCTTGACGGGTAGCTGTGTCGCCATCGTGCTCCTCAGTCGAACGGGTTGAACTTGTGGGCGATCTTCTTCGCCTCGTTCACCGCGTCGCCCGCGGTGTCACCCACCTTGTCAGCGACATCACCCGCGCTGTCGACGACCTTCGCCGGGTCCACGGTGAACTCGAAGCCGACCTTCCCGCCGACCCCGAGCCCGACCCCGAGATCTCCGCCGAGGGTGAACTTGCCGTCCTTCATCCCGGCGTCGAAATTGGCCGCCGCACCCGCGCCCGCCCACGCTTCACCCTTGAGGCCCGCGCCGACACCGGCGACGTCCCCCTTCACCTCGCCCTCGACCTTGGCACCGGCGAACGCGCTGCCCCCGACGTGCGCGCCGGACTTGTCGATCGTCACCGATCCCTTGGCCTCACCGCCGACGAAGGCCTTCCCGTTCGCGCCGACTTCGACCGGCCCGGACGACCAGGTGGCCTCACCGGTCACCGTCACGCCGAGGCTGACCGCGCCCGCGACCTTGACCCCGTCGGTTCCCGCGGAAAGTGTGCCGCTGATCTTGCCTCCGGCCTCGGCGTCGACCGAGGCCGCGAACGTGGTGTCGCCGATGTTCTGCTGGTGATCGACGAGGTTCCACTCGCCGCCCTTCTTCGCTTCGCCACTGAGGATCGTGACTTCGACGTCGGGCTTGGTGCTCTTGGGCTCCTCGGGGTCCTGGTGACCCCACTTGTTCATGTTTTCCTTCGGCACTCCGGCCTTGTCGCCGAACTCCTTGTCCTTGCCGACGCTGAGCTGCCCGACCTTGTGCTCCTTGGCGAACTGGCCCGCCCGCTGCAACCACGTCGGGCTCCTCACCGGGAGGCCGAGCGCCGCGGCGGTGGCGTTGCCGACCTCGGTGAGCTGCTTGCGCGACCGCTCGAGCAGCTCGCGGGCCTGCTTGCGGAGCGCGTCGCCGGGATCGGACAGCATCGGGTCCTTCGGGGCGTCCACGCCGCCGCCCTGGTGCTCCTTGAAATCGGCGACGGCCTTGCGGCTCGCCTCCTCACCCTGCTTCCACAGGCGGATCGCTTCGGCCGCGTTCGTCTGCGCCCAGCCCAGCGTCTCGGCATGCGCGCGGAGTGCGGCGGCACCGGAGTCGAGGGTGTCGCGCGCCAGCGTCCACTTGGGCTTCTCCGCCGAGAAGCCCTCCCAGAACGCGTGGCAGGCCTTGCCGGACCAGCCTTCGATCCGGACCAGGCCGAGGTCCTCGCCGATCTTGCCGAAGGTCTTGGCGTGCTCGCCGAGGACGTCCGCGACCGCGACGACCGCGACGGGGTCACCGGGGACGAGCGCCTTGGGGTCTTCGGTGCCGCCCAGTTCGGCCGCCATCAGCGGTCACCGCCGGGCAGCACGACCTGCCGGTCGGACTCTTCGTAGCTCTTGGCCGCGGTGACCAGGTCCGCCGCGTGGTCGAGCGCGCGCTTCCTCAGGTCTCCCGCGGCCGTCTGCCAGGTTCCGCAGAACTGCGCCAACGCGGCGAAGGCACCTTCGTGCCCCAACGCCCGTGAGACGGAGCCGTCGGGCACGGCGTCCAAGTGGAGGTCCGCGGCGTCGACCGCGCGCCTGATGGCTCCGGCCGCATCGCGAAGGTCCTGCGGGTCCACATCGAAACCGGTCATGTCCGACTCCTTCGCCCCAATGAATGTGACAGACCATACGGCAACTGTCACACCCATTGGAGTGAAATCGGAAAATCAACCCGAGGCGGGCAGGTTCCCGGCTTCCCCCTGCGCCGCGTGCGCGTGCGGCGGCACGGACCGGAACATCCCCAGCGCCACGAAGGCGGCCCCGAGCAGGAGCACGGCGCTCACCCCGGCGACCACGTTCAGCCCGGCCGTGAACGATTCGCGGGCAGAACGCAGCAGCGCCACCGCCGTCTCGCCGTGCAGCGACCCCGAGGCCGCGACCGCTTCCGCCAGCCCCTGCCTGCCCGCGTCCGCCGCCACCGGCGGCACCCCGGGCGGAACCGTCACCTGAGCGCGGTACACCACGGCGCCGATGCTGCCGAGCACCGCGATGCCGAGCGCGAACCCGAACTCGCCCGCGGTCTCGTTGAGCGAACCCGCGGCGCCCGCCTTCTCCGGCGCGACGGACCCGACCACGAGATCGGTTCCGAGCACCACCATCGGACCCGCGCCGAGGTTGATGGCCATGAACCCGGCGAGCAGTACCGGCAGGCCGGAGGAGGCATCGACGCGCGTGATCGCGACGAGCCCGGCGGTGGACAGCACCAGGCCGCCCGCGATCAGGTACGCGGGCCGGAACCGGCGGGCGAGGATCGGCGCCAGCAGCGTGCTGACCGTGGAACCGATGGCGGCGGGCAGCATGCAGAGCCCGGCGACGAGCGGTGTGAGGCCCTGGACGAGCTGGAAGTACTGGCTGATGAACAGCATGATCGCGCCCATCAGAAAGGTGCCGAAGAGCATGTTGCCGAGTGCGGCGCTGAACACGCGGTTGCGGAAGAGGCGCAGGTCGAGCAGCGGATGCGCGAGCGTCTGCTGGCGGCGGACGAACACCGCGCCGAACGCGAGCCCGGCGAGCAGCGCGCACGCGGGGTACGCGCCGAGCCCGTCGCGGGCCAGTTCCTTGAGGCCGTAGATGATCGGCAGGATCGTGGCCAGCGAAAGCGCGACGCTGACCAGGTCGACGCTGCCGCCGGGGTTCGCGTGCTCGGGGAGCAGCAGCGGCCCGAGCACCAGCAGCAGCACCATCGCCGGTACGCCGAGCAGGAACACCGATCCCCACCAGAAGTGCTCCAGCAGCACGCCGCCGACGAGCGGGCCGATCGCGGCGCCACCCATGAAGCACACCATCCAGACGCTGATCGCGACCGCGCGCTGGCGTGGCACCGCGAACATGGTGCTGATCAGCGCCAGCGTCGACGGCATGAGCGTGGCGCCCGCGATCCCGAGCAGCGCGCGAGCCGCGATCAGCATCTCCGCGCTGACCGAGAACGCGGCGAGCACGGACGCCAGCCCGAAGCCGACGGCGCCGATGAGCAGCAGCCTGCGGCGGCCGATCCGGTCACCGAGATTGCCCATGGTGATCAGGAACCCGGCGATCATGAAGCCGTAGCTGTCCACGATCCAGAGCTGTTCGACACCGTCGGCGTGCAGGTCCTCGCTCAGCCGTGGCAAGGCCATCAGCATCACGAACACGTCGATCGACACCAGCAGCGTCGGCAGGGCCAGCACCCCGAGCCCGATCCACTCGCGCCTGCCCGCGGTTTTCTCGTCACGCATCCCGCGCCCCCTTGTCGCTGGCTCCTCGCGGGTACCGGCTCCGGGAGCTCCCCGGCGCACCCCGCCCGCCGTGCCCAGACAAATCGGACACGACTCGAACCTACGAGCTCCAGCACGGTCGAGGTCAAGGCACCGAGAACCGAACCCGGCTTTTCGCGTTCAGCGGGCTAAACGTCGTCGTGCCCGATTCGGCAACCAGCTCGATCAGGGCGAGCCAGAACGCGGCCGCACCGGGGTTGTCGTGATCGAACGTCAGCGTCCAGACCCCCGGGTACCTGCTGAAAAGCAGTCTCGCGGCCGCGGTGGCGACTCCGCGCCTGCGGTACTTCCGCACCACGAAGAACTCGCCGAGGTTCCGCGAGCCGTCGTTGTCCACGTCCTGCCGCACCAGCGCGGAAACCGGCCAGCCTGCTGTCGACGGTGACGAACCACGGCTCGCGGCCCGGCTCCAGGAAGTAGCTGTCGAGGTGGCGGTAGGTGAACGTGCCGTGCGAGCTCAGCTCGTGACCGTGGAACTCGGAGAAGTCGTACTGGTAGAGCTGCAGGAGGTTCGCCAGCACGGACCGGTCCTCTTCGGCGATGGCGACCAGATCGACGTTCACGCACCGGAGTGTGCAGAGCCGACCCGGTCCGGCCAAGCAATTTCGCCGCCCCCGTACAACCAACTAGTTAGTCGACTATCCTGAGGGCATGGCCCGTGACGCACAGGAAACTCGGCGGAAGCTGCTCGAAGCCGCGACGGCGGAGTTTTCCGCGTACGGCATCGCCGGCGCCCGGGTCGACCGGATCGCGGCCAACGCGGGCTGCAACAAGGCGATGATCTACTCGTACTTCGGCAACAAGGACCAGCTCTTCGACGCCGTCTTCGACGCGATCGTGATCGGTACCGTCACCGAAGTGCCGATCGACCCGGCCGACCTGCCCGGCTACGCCGGCAAGCTCTTCGACCGCTACCACGAGCACCCGGAGTCGCTGCGCCTCGCGACCTGGTACGCGCTCGAACGCGGCGGCCGCGAAGAGCCGCCCGCGATGGTGGCCAAGGCGACCGTGCGCAAGGTCGCGGCCATCCGTGACGCGCAGGAGAACGGCAGCCTGCCGAGCCGCTTCGGCGCCGAGGAACTGCTCACCCTCGTGATCCACCTGTCGACGACCGGCAGCTTCGAGCTGTCGGCCCCGAAGCGGGACGACGCACTGATGGCACGCAGGCGCGAGTCGATCGTGGCGGCCGTCGCGCGGCTGATCGCCGACTGAAGCCCCCGCCCGCAGTTAGCGGGCTAAACGCGCTCGGCCCCCACGAGAACGAGGGGCCGAGCGCGTTTTGTCGCCGGGGACGTTTAGCCCGCTAACTGCAGCTCAGGCCGCGTAGCCCTTCGGGGGGATGAGGGAGGCGAGCTGGTCGAAGCCGAGCCAGTAGATCTGGTTGCCGCCGAAGTTCGCCGGGTCGGCGATCTGGACCGTGCGGGCGTCGGTGTCGTAGCCGATCACCGTGAAGTAGTGGTAGATCGTCTCGTTGGGGTAGCCCGGCGGGTGGTTGTCCGGCGGGGCCACGATGTTCGCGACGAGCGCGTACCCGTTGTCGATGTCCTTCACGATGTCGTTCCAGAGCAGGTCCTTCTGCTCCTGGCTCGGCGGGTCGCTCGGCATCTCCTTCGTTTCGTACCAGGTCGTCCCGAGGTCGTTGTTGAGCACGGTCACCACCTGGCTGATGTGGTCGGTGCCGTTCTCGGTGGTGCCGAGCTGGGCGGCGAGGTCGTCCTGGCCCGGCAGGTTCTGGGTGCGCGCCGACAACGCGATCCTGGTCGCGGCCGGCCCGCAGTAGTACCCGGTGACCTGCACCTGGTAGTCGACGTTCAGCGTCTTCACCGCGGCAGGGGCGGCGGTCGCCGCGGATGGCAGCACCAACGTTCCCGAGACCAGTACCGCAGCGGTCACCAAGGCGAGTTTCCGGATCATGAACCCCTCCAGCGTTAATTACTTACCGACTTTCTAGTCATTTCGGAATTTCTGCACTATCCGCCGAACGGTCTAACCTGGCACGAATCCGCACCACTGACGCCGAACGTATGAACGCCGCGGCGCGCACCGGCAGAGACCTCCACATGCAGCCGTTGACCGACGCGTCCGATCCGGCGGTGCCCGCCATGGGACTCGACCGCCCCGATCTGACCTCTGGGGACCCCGCGCCGGTCTTCGGCCTCCTCTTCGACCGGCACGCCGCGGCGCTGCACCGCTACCTCGCCCGCCGCGTCGGCACCGAGACCGCGCACGACCTGGTCGGCGAGACCTTCCTGACCGCGCTGCGCCAGCGCGAGACCTACCGCCCCGACACCGGGACGTTCCGCGCGTGGCTCTACGGGATCGCCACCAACCTGCTGCGCCACCACGTCCGGACTGAAGTTCGCGGGCTAAACGCGACAGCACGGCTCGCGGGGCGGGATGAGCATGTGGCGCACGGGCCTGACTCGCACGTGCCCGCCGCGGTCGACGCGCAGCGGAAGGCCGCGCTGCTCGCTGGCGCGCTCGCGGACCTCAGCGAAGCCGATCGCGACACGCTGCTCCTGGTTTCGTGGGCGGGGCTCGAACCCGCGGAAGTCGCCGAGGCGCTCGGCATTCCCCAAGGGACGGTCAGATCGCGCCTGCACCGGGTACGACGGCAACTCCGCGCCAGCGCACCGAAGGGAGGCGACCGCGATGACTGACGACACCCCGCGCCAACTCTGGTCGGAGTCCGATTTGGACGAAGCACTTTCCCTGCTGCAC
The DNA here is from genome assembly GCF_039529815.1 of Amycolatopsis minnesotensis. NCBI lineage: Bacteria > Bacillati > Actinomycetota > Actinomycetes > Pseudonocardiales > Pseudonocardiaceae > Amycolatopsis > Amycolatopsis minnesotensis. The sequence goes on from NZ_BAAANN010000002.1 coordinate 212,800, forward strand.
AACGAAACCGGCCCCGACGAGAGTCGGCTCGCCGACACCAGGGCGCTGCTCCTGCGCGCCGAACCGCCACCAGAGACGCACATGCGACTCGTGGCCGCGCCGAGCCCGCGCGGCACGCATCGCTGGCGACCGGTAGCGGCCGCAGTCACCGCGCTGGCGCTGATGACCGGGGCAACCGTGATCGCCGTGCGAGGTGAAGAAAGCACCCCCGTGGCGAGCAGGCAATCCGCACTCGACGGCATCCACGCGACCGATCCGGTGCTGCCAGAGGGGCAATACCTCTACATCGCGGACCGCCACTGGAAGCGGACCAATGCCAAGGGCACGCCCATCGCCTACCGCTCCGAGTGCCTGTCCGAAACCTGGTCGCCGGGCTTCGGCGCCGCCGACTTCGGCCAGACGCAGACGATGACCGGTCGCATCCAGTGGATCTCCAGTACCGCACAAGATGCCGAGAACTACGGCCTCAACCCGCCACCCGCCGGACCCGCGAGCAACGCCTACTACTACTGCGCACCTTCGCTACGGCGCGACATGGACAACGAGTACCCCACGCGGTGGCTGTCACCGAGGCAGGCGATCCTGGACTCGTTGCCGCACACCGCCCAAGACCTCCTCGCCACCCTGCGCCATTCACTGCCGATCAGCGAGGCCGAGTCCAGTGTGTTCTCGCTGGCGGGAGAGATGCTGGGAACCGGCCTGTACCCAGCCTCCATCCGAACCCGGCTCTACCAGGCCCTCGCACTGCTGCCACAGGTCGCGATCACCACGGACGCTGCCCTGCCGGACGGCCGCACCGGCACCGAGTTCAGCCTGGCCACCTCGACCAAACTGTTCGCCCTGACCGTCGACCCCCGGACCGGACAGCTGATCGGCACCAGAACGACCGCCCTCCAGGATCTTCCCGACTACAACGACATCTCGGATGACCTGAAACCCGGAACTGTCGTCGACGAGTCCGTGTTGACCTACGGCGTGAGTACGAAGCGCGGGGAGAAGCCCGTGAGGTAGCAGGATCGGCCCGTCAAGCCTTTCTCGCCGCGGCGAGCGCGAGTCCGACGTTGCTCACCTCCAGCACCCGGATCCCGTCCGGCAGCTTCCCGGAGTCCGGCGGCACCAGTGCGTGCGTGAAACCGAGCCGGGCGGCTTCGGCGATCCGCCTCCCGGTGCCGGACACCCGCCGGATTTCCCCCGCCAGCCCCACTTCACCGACGGTCACGAGCCGGGACGACAGCGCCACGTCCTCCGCCGAGGACACGACCGCGAGGACCAGCGCGAGGTCGATCGCGGGCTCGGTGATCTTCATCCCGCCGACGGTGGCCGCGTAGACGTCCATCTCGCTCAGCTTCACCCCGGCGCGCTTCTCCAGCACCGCGAGCACCATGTTGACGCGCGCGGAGTCCAGCCCGCTCACCGCGCGCCGCGGCTGGGGCATGTGCGATTTGGACACCAGCGCCTGCACCTCGCCGAGCAGCGGGCGCTTCCCTTCCACCGCAACGGTTATCGCGGTACCGGGCACCGGATCGGCGCCGGTGTTCATGAACAGGCCGGACGGGTCGGGCACCCCGACGATGCCGTCCTCGACGAGTTCGAAGCAGCCGATCTCGTCGGCCGCGCCGAACCGGTTCTTCACCCCGCGCAGCATCCGGAGCGTGGAATGCCGGTCGCCCTCGAACTGCAGCACGACGTCCACGAGGTGCTCGAGCACGCGCGGCCCCGCCACTGAGCCGTCCTTCGTGACGTGCCCGACGAGCACGATGGGCAGCCCGCGTTCCTTCGCGAGCGCGACCAGTCCCGCGGTGACCGCGCGGACCTGGGTCACCCCGCCCGGCGCGCCGTCCACCTGCGGCGAGGACATGGTCTGCACCGAGTCGACGATCAGCACGCCCGGTTTCACCGCGTCGACGTGGCCGAGGATGGCGGAAAGATCGCTCTCCGCGGCGAGGTACATCCCGCGGTTGAGGTTCCCGGTGCGCTCGGCGCGCAGCCGGACCTGGCCCGCCGACTCCTCACCGGTGACGTACAGGGACGGGCCCGCGGTGCCGCCGACCGCCCACTGGTAGGCGACTTCGAGCAGCAACGTCGACTTGCCGACCCCCGGTTCCCCCGCGAGCAGGACCACCGCGCCGGGGACGAGCCCGCCGCCGAGCACCCTGTCCAGCTCGGAGACGCCGGTGTGCCGCGCCCGCGCGGCCTCGACGTCGACCTCCGCGATGGGCCGCGCCGGAGCGCTCGGCGCACCCGCGGCGACCCTGGCTATCGGCGGGCGTGCGTCACCGCGCTCCTCGATGGTGCCCCACGCCTGGCATTCCGGGCAGCGTCCGACCCACTTGGCGGGTTCGTACCCGCATTCGCCACACCGGAAGCCGGAACCCTTCTTGACCACGACGCCAGGCTAGCGCCGGGCACCGACAATCCCGGTCATTCGTGCGCGGGCTGTTCCTGTTTCGTCTCGACGCCGCACTTGAGCGCGTGCTTCGGAGCCGCCATCGGCACCTCGACGGTCACCGCGCCCGCGTCGCGGAAGGTGAACGTGACCTTGACGGTCTGGCCGGGCCAGATCGCGGTCTTGAGCCCCTCCAGGGTCACCGTGCCCTCGCCGACCTTGGCCGGGGTCGGCTCGGCGGCCGACGGCTCGGACGACGCCGACGGCGCGCCGCTCTGCTTGCCGCCGGGGGACGACGGGGCCGAGGACGAACCGGGCGATGCGGCCTGCTCGTCGCCGGCGGCCTGGGCGGGCCCGAGCACGAGGGTGTGCGACGCGACGATCGTCTTCGACCCGCCGACGACACCACCGGCCGAGAGGTCGGAGGTCACCGCCTCGAGCACGTCGTCCTTCGGGCCCTGGTTGATCACGCGCAGGCTCAGCGGCGCGGAACTGCCCTGGGGGTAGGCCTGCTCGCACTGCTCGCGGTTGACCACCGCGGCATCCCGGATGGACAGCCCGCCGGCCTGTGCGTAGGCGCCGTTCACCGCGGCCTGCTGGGTGTTGGTCTGGGTGATCTGCCCGGCGCCGCATCCCGCGATCGCCATGACGGCACCGAAACCGAGCACGGTGGCCCCCAGTACGCGACGTTTCTGCAGCCTCACGGTCTTCCGTCCCTCCTAGGGCGTGCCTTGTCCACGCGAAGGGTAGCCGGGGCCCGCCGGCACCGGAGAACCTGGTACCGGCAGCGGGCGCGGCGATGATGATCAACCGTCCACAGTGGAATCACCGAGGCGTGCCCCGGCGGCTCGCGCCTCACCTGCATGAGCATGGGAAATGCACGTTTGTCAACCCCCGCTCGTGCCACCATTAGGCCGCTGACCTGCGAGGACGGATGCGGGGCGCTAGGTGCCCCTCGGCGCGCCGTGATAGGATGGGTCTAGCGAAAGGGGCAGAGGACACATGGTTTTCAAGGTCGGAGAGACCGTCGTCTACCCGCACCACGGTGCCGCACTCATTGAAGCGATCGAGACCCGTGTGATCAAGGGCGAGGAAAAGAAGTACCTCGTCCTCAAGGTCGCGCAAGGGGATCTCACGGTTCGCGTGCCAGCAGACAACGCCGAGATCGTCGGCGTGCGCGATGTCGTTGGCCAGGATGGTCTGAACCGCGTTTTCGACGTGCTGCGTGCTCCGCACACCGAAGAGCCCACGAACTGGTCTCGTCGGTACAAGGCCAACCTCGAGAAGCTCGCCTCCGGCGATGTGAACAAGGTGGCCGAAGTGGTGCGAGACCTCTGGCGGCGAGAGAAGGACCGCGGCCTTTCGGCCGGCGAGAAGCGGATGCTGGCCAAGGCGCGGCAGATCCTGGTGAGCGAACTGGCGCTCGCCGAAGGCACCGACGAGGGCAAAGCGGAAGTGCTGCTCGACGAAGTGCTGGAAACCGCAGCGGTCTGACCGAGAATCACCCCGAGGAACAGTACGTATTCAGCCGGACACGATCGCGCCTGATGACCGAGTCGAGTGTGGTCGCCCTCGTGCCGACCGACGGTTCCGAGGAACCCGGCGTGCTGACCCTCGTCAAGGGTGAGCCACTGCTGACGCGCGCCGTGCGCGGGCTGATCGATTCCCAGTGCGTGGATCTGGTGATCGTGACCGCCCCCGCGCGGCGTGTTGCGTCCTACGAAAACGCCCTTCTCTTTCCGGAAGGGCCTTCTCTGAAACACCATTGTCGTGTTGTCGAAGACCGCCCCGGTGTTTCGCCCTTGCGTCGCGCATTCGACGCCGCGGAATTGTCGGCGGAGCAAATAGTGCTCGTGCACGATGCCTTGCGCGCATTGGCTCCGCCCGCGCTGGTCGAATCGGTCGTCGAAGCGGTTCGCGCGGGCGCGCGGGCGGTGGTACCGGTCGTCCCGGTCACCGACACCGTCAAGATCGTCGAAGGCGGCGTGCTCACGACCACCGAGGACCGCGCCTTCCTGCGGGCCGTCCAGTCACCACAGGGTTACACCGCGGAAGCCCTCCGCGAAGTAGCGGACTCCCCCGACCCGCTCGCGGCGCTCGGCGCCGCGGTGCACCTCGTCGACGGACATCCGAACGCACTCGAAATCACCTCGGCGTTCGATCTCGCGGTCGCCGAATCGCTACTGGAGAGCTTGTGAGAATCGGCACCGGCGTCGACGTCCATCCCCTCGAAGACGGCCGTGAGTGCTGGATCGCGGGCCTGCGCTGGGACGGTGCCGCAGGCTGTGCCGGGCACTCCGACGGTGACGTCGCGTCCCACGCGCTGTGCGACGCGATGCTGACCGCCGCCGGCCTCGGCGACCTCGGCGCGGTGTTCGGCACCGGCGACCCGCGCTGGTCCGGTGCGCACGGTCCCGCGCTGCTCGCCGAGGTCCGGCGCCGGATCACCGAGGCCGGGTTCGCGCTGGGGAACGCGTCGGTGCAGGTCATCGGCAACGCGCCGCGCATCGGTACTCGGCGCGAGGAGGCGCAGCGCGTACTGGGCGACGCCGCGGGCGGGCCGGTGAGCGTCGCGGGCACCACGACCGACGGACTCGGCCTCACCGGACGGGGTGAAGGCGTCGCCGCGATCGCGACCGCGCTGCTCGTGCCGCTAGGTTCGGCGTCATGACTGCCACTCTCAACGAGAAGACCCGCGGCCTGTTCGACGGGAAGAACTACGCCACGATCGCCACCACGAACCCCGACGGCCAGCCCCAGTCCTCGGTCGTCTGGGTCAAGCGGGACGGCGACGACATCCTGTTCTCCACCACGCGCGGCAGGCGCAAGGAGCGCAACCTCGCCCGCGACCCGCGCGTGTCCATCTCGATCTTCGAGACCGAGAACCCGTACAACTACGTCGAGGTCCGCGGCCGCGCCGAAATCACCGAGACCGACGGCCGCGCGCTCATCGACGAGCTGTCGAACAAGTACGGCGGCAACGACTACCCCGAGGAGCCCGCCGACGTGGTCCGCGTGATCGTCCGCGTGGTCCCCGAGAAGATCACAGGCTTCTCTGCCTGAGCATGATCGTGGGTACTGTGGTGCCGTGACGATTCGGGCTGTGTTGTTCGATTTTTCCGGCACCGTGTTCCGCCTCGAGCAGGACGAGACCTGGCTGGCCGACCTGACCGGCGACGAAGGCGATCCGCTCGACCTCGAAGCCCAGGCCGAGCTGATGCGGCGCATGACCGCCCCGGTCGGCCAGGTCGTCCAGCTCGACGCGGAGTACCAGCACGCGTGGGAGAACCGCGATCTCGACCCGGACCTGCACGAGAAGGTCTACCTCGAGGTGCTCCGGCAGTCCGGCGTGCCGAACGACGAGCAAGCGAAAGCCCTGTACACGCGGCTGTGCGACCCGGCGGAGTGGACGCCGTACCCGGACACCGAGGCGGCGCTCAAGGGCTCGGCCGAGCGCGGGCTCGCGGTCGGGATCCTGAGCAACATCGCGTTCGACATCCGCCCCGCGTTCACCGCGCGCGGCCTCGACGCCTACGTCGATGAGTTCGTCCTGTCCTTCGAGGTCGGCGCGCAGAAACCCGACCCGCGGATCTTCGAAGCCGCGATCGAGGGGCTCGGCGTGCCCGCGGAAGACACCCTGATGGTCGGCGACAGCGAAGAGGCCGACGGCGGGGCGCGGGCGCTGGGCTGCCGGTTCGCGCTGGTCGACCCGCTGCCGACGACCGAACGCCCCGACGCGCTGCTGACCGCGCTCCGGGAGCACGGCGTTCTGTAGGCGGAACGCACCCCGGTACCATTTCGGGCGTGCCCTTACACCTGTTCGACACCGCGACCCGAAGCGTGCGGGAGTTCCACCCCGCCCGGAGCGGAACGGCGTCGATGTACGTGTGCGGGGCGACCGTGCAGGGCGTGCCGCACATCGGGCACGTCAGGGGCGCGCTGAACTACGACGTGCTCCGCCGCTGGCTCGTCCACAGTGGACTGGACGTGCTGCTGGTCAGGAACGTCACCGATATCGACGACAAGATCCTGGCCAAGGCCGCCGGCGCGGGCAGGCCGTGGTGGGAATGGGCGGCGACGCACGAGCGGGCCTTCGAGTCGGCGTACGAAACGCTCGGCTGCCTGCCGCCGTCCATCGCGCCGCGCGCCACCGGGCACGTCACCCAGATGATCGAACTCATGCAGCGCCTCATCGACGGCGGGCACGCCTACGCGGCGGGCGGTGACGTCTACTTCTCGGTGAAGTCCTTCGACGGCTACGGCTCGCTGTCCGGGCAGAAGCTCGACGACGTCCAGCAGGGCGAGACGCTGGCGGAGGGCAAGCGGGACGCGCGCGACTTCACGCTGTGGAAGGCCGCCAAGCCGGGCGAGCCCTCGTGGCCGACCCCGTGGGGTCCCGGCAGGCCCGGCTGGCACCTCGAATGCTCCGCGATGGCGACCAGCTACCTCGGCGCCGAGTTCGACATCCACGGCGGCGGCGTCGACCTGGTGTTCCCGCACCACGAGAACGAGCGCGCGCAGTCGAACGCGGCAGGTGACGGGTTCGCCCGGTTCTGGCTGCACAACGCGTGGGTGACGCTGTCCGGCGAGAAGATGTCGAAATCGCTCGGCAACACCGTGTCGATCCCGGCGATGCTGGAGAACTACCGCGCGGTCGAACTGCGCGCGTACCTGATCCAGCCGCACTACCGATCCACCATCGAATACTCGGACGGCGCGCTCGCCGAGGCCGCGCAGGGGTTCCAGCGCCTGGAAGGCTTCCTCCGCCGCGTCGGCACCGCCGCCGGAGAAGTCCACATCGGACAGGTCAAACCGGAGTTCGCGGCCGCGCTCGACGACGACCTCGCCACCCCGCAGGCGTTCGCCGTGATGCACAACACCGTCCGCGAGGGCAACACGGCGCTCGATTCGGGCGATGAAAAGGGGGCGCTCGAGCTGGCGGCGTCGGTGCGCGCGATGACCGACGTGCTCGGGCTCGACCCGCTTTCGGCGGCGTGGGCGGACAGCTCGGCCGCCGAGACACCCGCCCGCCAAGCCCTTGCCGACCTGGTGGCGGGGCTGCTCGAACAGCGCCAGAAGGCTCGCGCCGAGAAGGACTTCGCCAGGGCGGACGCCGCCCGCGACAGTCTCGCGAACGCGGGCATCGCGGTCGAGGACACCCCCAACGGTCCGGTGTGGACGCTCAAGGACCACAACTAGCAGTCAGGACGCTCAACCATGGCAGGCAACTCCCGGCGGCAGGGCGCGATCCGCAAGCCCGGCACGAAGAAGGGGCAGGTCGTCGGCTCCGGCGGCCAGCGCCGCAAGGGCCTCGAAGGCAAGGGCCCGACGCCGCGTGCCGACCAGCGGCCTGGGCACCCCGCGCAGCGCAAGGCGGCCGCGGCCTCCCGCGCGGCGGACAAGAAGAACAAGAAGAAGGCCGACAGCCCCGAACTGATCGCGGGCCGCAACCCGGTGGTCGAAGCGCTGCGCGCCGACGTGCCCGCGACCGCGCTGTACGTCGCGCTCAACATCGACGCGGACGACCGGGTCACCGAGGCCGTCCGGATCGCCGCGGACAAGGGCATCTCGATACTGGAGATCCCGCGCGAGGAGCTGGACCGCAAGACGAACCGGGCCATGCACCAGGGCCTCGGCCTGCAGGTTCCGCCGTTCGAGTACGCGCACCCCGATGACCTGATGCGGGTGGCCGCCGAATCCGGCACCGCGCCGCTGCTCGTCGCGCTCGACGGCGTGACCGACCCCCGCAACCTCGGCGCGGTGATCCGGTCCGCGGCCGCGTTCGGCGCGCACGGCGTGCTGCTGCCCGAGCGCCGCAGCGCCGGGATGACCGCGGTCGCGTGGCGGACCAGCGCGGGAACGGCGGCGAAGCTGCCCGTGGCGATGGCCACCAACCTCACCCGCCAGCTCAAGGCGTGGGCGGCCGAGGGCCTGATGATCGTCGGCCTCGACGCCGACGGCTCCGTCGACATCGACTCGCTCGACCTGGCCACCGACCCGCTGGTCATCGTGCTCGGCTCCGAGGGGCGCGGCCTGTCCAGGCTCGTCCGCGAAACCTGCGACGCCACCGTTTCGATCCCGATGTCGGCCGGTGTCGAGTCGCTGAACGCCTCGGTCGCGGCCGGTGTGCTGCTCGCCGAGGTCGCCAGGCGCCGTCGCGCCGCCGGCCGGGTCTAGGAGTCTTGGCCCGGCCGGAACGCTCCCCGGGTTAGGGTCTTTCCGATCGGAACCCGGGGGGCCAGCAAGCGATGTCGTTCATCTCGCCACTGTTCCTGTGGTACTTCATGCCCGCGGTGCTGTTCGCCGTGCTGGTGTGCCCGCGGAGCTGGCGCAACGGCATCATCGCGATCGCGAGCCTGTTGTTCTACGCGATCGGCGCCGGCGCGTTCACGCTGCTCCTGCTGGGCTGCATGGTCGTCAACTTCGCGGCCGGGATGGCGCTCGAACCCAACGACTGGGACACCCGGCCGGGGCGCAAGCGCGGGCTGCTGATCGGGGTCATCGCCGTCGACGTCGGCGTGCTGGTGATCTGGAAGTACGCCGGGTTCGCCACGCAGCAGATCGCCGCTTTCGCACACCTGCTCGGCGGTGACTTCCCGATCACACACCTCGCGCTGCCGATCGGGATCTCGTTCTACACCTTCCACCACATTTCGTACGTGGTGGACATCTACCGCGGCGAACGGCGCGCGCTGCGCAACCCGGTGTCGTTCGCGACCTACATCGCGATGTTCCCGCAGCTCGTCGCGGGCCCCATCGTGCGGTACCGCGAGATCGCCGACCAGCTCCCGCAGCAGCGGTCGCACCGGCTCGACGACATCGCCGCCGGTTTCCCGCGGTTCGCGCTCGGGCTGTGCAAGAAGACGATCATCGCCGACACGCTGGCGCCGATGGTCGACGCCTGTTTCGCGACCCCGTCGAACGAGATGACCTTCGGCGTCGCCTGGCTCGGCGCCGTCGGCTACACGCTGCAGCTGTTCTTCGACTTCTCCGGCTACTCCGACATGGCGATCGGGCTCGGCCGCATGCTCGGCTTCCGGCTGCCGGAGAACTTCGCGCGGCCGTACTCGTCGATCACCATCACCGAGTTCTGGCGGCGCTGGCACATGTCGCTTTCGCGCTGGTTCCGGGACTACGTCTACATCCCGCTCGGCGGCAACCGGAACGGCGTCGGCAAGACCTACCGGAACCTGTGCATCGTGTTCGTGCTGACCGGGTTCTGGCACGGCGCGAACTGGACCTACCTGGTGTGGGGCCTCTTCCACGGCGCGCTGCTGATCATCGAACGCGCCTTCGGCCACGACCGGGACCCGGCGGGCCAGTACGCCCGCATCGCGCGTCGCGTGCTCACCCTGGTGCTGGTCGTGTTCGGCTGGGTGATCTTCAAGTCCGCCGACCTGCCGCGCGCGCTCGCGATGATCGGGCACATGCTGCTGCCGGACTTCTCCGGGCTGACCGACGTCGTCGAGACGGCGCTGACCAACCAGCGCCTCATCTTCCTCCTGGCCGCACTGGTCGTGTTCTTCCTGCCCGCGCACCCGGTGACCGGGCCGATGCTGGAATCCTCGCGCACGCGGCAGGCGAACGGGCTGCGGATCGGCGTGATGACGGCGGGCCTGCTCTACGCCGCCGTCCTGATCGCGAACGGCACTTTCAGCCCATTCCTGTACTACCAGTTCTGATCGGCGTTATCAGTTCACGGATGTCTGTTGGCGGGAAAACGTTTGAACAGGTAGTAGCCGACCGTTTTTCCCTTGATCGCGACGTTCTGCCCCGAGGGCATGGATTTGTCGCGGCTTTCCTGGCCCTGTTCGACGAACACGAACGAGCCGTTGACGAGGTCCCAGCCCTCCCTGCACACCGAGTTGAGGATGTCCAGGGGATCGCTCGTGCTCTGGGTGGTGGTACCGCCCACCATCATGACGATGATGGCTTGCTGGAACACGTGATCCTTCCTGGCGAAGGCGGCACGGGCACGACCGGCCGGCGACATTTCGAAGGCTCTGCGCTCCTGTTCGACGCGTTCGCGTTCCTTCTGTTCCTCGGCCGCGCGTTTTCGCGCCTCCGCCTCGCGCCGCAGAACTGCCTGGCGTTCCGCGTCGGCTTTCAGCTCTTCGGCCGTCTTCTTCTTGAGCAGGGACATGTCGCGTCTCCGTCCGGCAGCATTTGCTTTCCTGCGGAGGTCGGGCTCTTTCGAGTTACGCCGTGCCGGGTCCCGGTTCGGAAACGGTGTCGCCTCAGCGGTTGTGGAGGTAGGCGAGTACCGCGAGGACGCGGCGGTTCGTGTCCGCGCCCGCTTCGATCGCGAGCTTGCCGAACAGGCTCGTGGTGTGCTTGCTGATCGCGCCCTCGCTGAGCGAAAGGCGCTGCGCGACCGCGGCGTTCGACAGGCCCTGCGCCATCAGGCCCAGCACTTCCCGCTCGCGCTCGGTCAGCGAAGCGAGCGGGTCGTCTCGCCGGGTGTCCGCCAGCAGGGTCGCGATCACCTTCGGGTCCATCGCCGTGCCGCCGCCGGCGACCCTGCGCGCCGCGTCCACGAACTGCTCGGCGTTGAACACGCGGTCCTTCAGCAGATACCCCACCGCCCCGACCCCGTCGGCCAGCAGTTCGCGGGCATAAAGCTGTTCGACGTGTTGCGAGAGCACGAGCACCGGCAGCCCCGGCCGCTCCCGTCGCGCGGCGAGTGCGACCTTGAGGCCTTCGTCGGTAAAAGTGGGTGGCAGCCGCACGTCGACCACGGCCAGGTCCGGGTTCCGCTCGGCGAGTGCGTTCGCGAGCTCGGGACCGCTCGCGACGGCGGCGGCGATCTCGAAGCCGTGTTCCTCCAGCAGAAGGGTCAGGCCTTCTCGGAGGAGGTACAGGTCCTCGGCGAGGACAACGCGCACGGAATCTCCATCGTCACCATGGTCGGGCCGCCCGGCGGGCTGGTCAGCGTGAAACTACCGTCGAAGGCGGCGAGTCTCCGTTCGATCCCGCGCAGACCGGAACCCGCGGCCACGTCCGCCCCGCCGCACCCGTCGTCCAGCACGACGATCCGCAAGCGCTCCCGCGCGAACGCCAGGTCTACCCACACCTTGGTCGCGCCCGCGTGCTTGGTGACGTTCGTCAGCAGCTCGGCGATCGCGAAGTAGGCGGCCGACTCGACCGCGGCCGCCACCCGTCCTGGCAGGTCTATCTGCGTTTCGCGGGCTAATCGTTGTTCGAGGACGAGCGCCCGCACCGCGTCGCCGAGGCCGCGTTCGGACAGCACCGGCGGGAGGATCCCGTGGACGAGGTCCCGCAGTTCCCGCACTGCCAGCGCCGTGGACTCGCGAGCTTTGAGCAGCAGTTCCTTGGCGCGATCCGGATCGCGGTCGAATGCCCGTTCGGCGGCACCGATCGTCATGCCGACGCCGATCAGCCTGGCCTGCGCACCGTCGTGCAGGTCCCGCTCGATCCGGCGCACCTCCCGCGCCTCCGATTCGAGTGCCTCGGACCTGGTCTCCTCGAGCTGGTGAAGGCGCACTGTCGTCCTCGTCGGGGACAGCAGCACCTTGGTCCACTTCGCGTGCACCCGCAGCAACGCGGGTGCGGTCGCGATGCCCACCGCCGCCACCACGAAGCAGGCCGCCACCAGCAACACTCGTAAACCCCAGCCGGCTATCCCGAACCACCAGCCGCTGACCGGGATCACGGCACCGGCCAGTGCCACCGGGGTCAGCACGGCGGGAAGGAGAATGACCCCGCCGACGAGCGGTTCGAGCAGCATCCACGCGGAATCCCGGTAGGTCGCGGGATCGCTGATGAGCCACTTCCACAACGCACGGAAGCCGGCCGATTCGCGCAGCTGCCGGTACGGGCGGTCGATGCGCACCCCCGACCAGGAAGCGAACCGGCGGGTGAGGTCCGGCCACCAGCGCCTCGTCAGGATGGCCGGGATCCCGAGCAACGGCCCGGTGAGCAGGACGCAGAGCACCGAGACCACCAGCAGGATGAAGCCGGCGAATGCCAGCACGAACTGCGCGGCCGCACGGACCATGGCCAGCGGATACACCCAGACGGTCATGCCACCCCCTTTTTCCGGTTCGCCCCACTCTGGCCGTGCCGGGCTGGCGGCGCACTGCTCCCTGCCCCACACCAGGGTGGGTCCAGGCCCACCCTCGGTCAACGCGGCAATTCGATCGCGCGTCCCCGGCGGCCCTGGCACGGTGTCGCGATGGTCGACCAAGCCTTTTCCGACCCCGGACTCGCCGAGGTCTACGACTCGCTCCACCCGTGGTACAGCCGCGACGACCTGGCCTTCTACCTGCCGCTCGTACTGGAAGCGAGCGCGGTGCTCGACGTCGGTTGTGGCACGGGCGCGTTGCTTCACCGTGCGAGGGAGGCCGGGCATTCCGGGCGGTTGTGCGGGCTCGACCCCGCCGACGGCATGCTCGCCCGGGCGCGGAACCGTGCCGATATCGAGTGGGTGCTCGGTGATCTCTCTTCCGTCTCCTGGGAGCGTGCGTTCGACCTCGTGGTCATGACGGGGCACGCACTGCAGGTGTTCCTGACCGATCGGGACCTGGCCGGTGCGCTCGCGAAGATCCGCCGCGCCCTGATCGCGGGAGGACGTTTTGCCTGCGAAACGCGCAATCCGGCCGCGCGGGCCTGGGAGGGGTGGGTTCCCGGGAACGCCGTCGAGGTGGTCACGGCCGACGGAACCACGGTGCGCGCGGCGCACCAGGTGCAGGCCCGGTGGGGCGACCTGGTCCGGTTCACTACGACATTCAGCTCGCCGAAGTGGGCCGGGCCACGGCGGAGCGAGAGCACCCTGCGGTTCCTGGACGCGGACTCGCTGGCCGACGCCTTCGCCGAGGCAGGCCTGCGGATCGACGAGCAGTTCGGCGACTGGAACCGGGGACCACTCACCGCCACGAGCCCGGAGATCATCACGATCGCCCGCGCGACCCCTTACCCGGCGGGGGACATTTAGCGGGCTAAACGTCGCCGGCTGCTTACGTCTTCCAGCGGCGGAAACCGGCTTCGGCGTCGATCACGCGGCCGGTGATGGTGGCCGCGTCGTCGCTGAGCAGCAGCGCGACGACACCGGCGGCTTCGGCGGGCGAGTTCCAGGCCCCGTGGCAGGGCGCGGCCGACGCTCCGGATGAGGCCGTCGCTCGCCCACCCGGTGTCGGTCGGGCCGGGATTCACGCAGTTGACCGTGACCCTGCTCGGCCAGCGCGTCGGAGAGGGTCAGCGTGAGCTGGTGGAGCGCGCCCTTACTCGTGGCGTACGGGATTTCCCCCGCCATCGGCGCGAGGTGCTGGCCGAGGTGAACAGCACGACTCGGCCCGGCGGAGCGCCAGGACGATACTGCTTCGCAAACGCTTGCACCAGCAACAACGTCGCTCGCACGTTGACCGCCCAGACCAGGTCGAGTTCCGGCGCGGTCAGTTCGGGGAGGGTCGCCACCGAGCTACGAGCGTGTCGAGCGGACCGAAAGCCGATACGGCCCGCCGCACGAGATCGGCGAGTACCTCGTCGATCGGGTCGGCGCCCCAAGGCTCGGTCTCGTCGTAGGGCGACCACGACCGGGCGAAGACGCGGTGCTTGTCGCTGAGCAGGCGGCGCGCAATCGCGGCCCCGATGCCCTTGCGCCCGCTGACGCCGGTGACCAGTGCTGTTCGAGTCACTTCCGCTGACCGTAGGACTTCAGCTTGTCCACCACCAGTTCGATCTCGGCGGGCGGCAGCAGGTTCGGCACACCCGCCGACCGCGCCAGCAGCCACAGCTGGCAGAGCCATTCGAGCTGCTGCGCCCGCGAATAGGCCGCGCCGAGGTCGGCGCCGTAGGTCACCGTCCCGTGGTTCGCCAACAGGCAGCCCCGGCGGCCCTCGATCGCTTCCAGCATCGAAGTCGCCAAGTCGTCGGTGCCGAAGGTGGCATACCTCGCCACCCGCGCTGACGGTCCGATCGTGGCGAGCATGTAGTGCACCGGCGGCACTTCGTCGACCACAGTGGACACCGCGGTGGCGTGCACCGAATGCGTGTGCACCACGGCGGACACCGGCGCCCCGTCCGGGTCGCTGGCGTCCCGGTAGAGGGCGAGGTGCATCGGCATCTCGCTGGTCGGTTTCAGTACACCGTCCACAAGGGACCCGTCGAGGGACACCACCGGGATGTCCTCCGGGGCGAGGTCGGCGTAGTCGACACCGCTCGGCGTCATCGCGACCAGTTCGCCTGCCCGCGCCGACACATTCCCCGACGTGCCCACCACGAGGCCGTCCGAGGTCATCCGTCGCGCGTACTCGCAGACGGCCGCGCGCTCCTCGCCCAGCAGCACCTACAACCTCCACAGTCCGCGCGCCGCGGCGAGCGACGCCTGGTAGTCCGCGTACCCCTGCCGCCGATAGAACTCGGCGTTCTCCGGTACCACCTCGACAGTACGCGCATGACTCGCCCATTCCGCTGCGTCGAACGGAGCCCCGAGTGCCTCCGCGGCGACGAGGACGGCCCCGCGCGCACCGACGCCGGGATCACTGGGGATCACGATCGGGGTGCCGAGCACGTCGGCGAAGATCTGGGTCCATTCGGCCGAGCGGACACCACCGCCACAGGCGTACAGCGTGCCGTCGAGACCGGCTGCTTCGAAGCAGTGCCTCGCCGCGTAAGCGATCGACTCGCACAGCGCCCGAACCAGCTCGGCGCGGTCGCTTTCCAAGCTCAGCCCGGAAAACTGGGCCCGCGCGGACGCGTCGACGAACGGCGCGCGCTCACCGGAGTTGGACAGGAACGGCAACGCGCGGACACCCCCGGCGCCGGGTTCGCTCGACGCGAGCAGCGGCCCGATTTCGGCGACCCCGATGCCGAGCAGCTTGCACGCCCAGTCGATGCTCGCCGTGCCGACCATCGCGGGCATGGCGCGCAGGAACTCGCCCTCGGCCGGCGTGCACAGGAACATCCCGGCCGGCTCGCCTTCGCGGTCGAACTCGGGGCTGCGGGTGAGCACCTGGCACGCGAGCGTGGTGCCCGCGGTGAGTATCCCGTCGCCGGGGCGGCGCACGCCGGCGCCGATCGCGCTCGCCGGGAGGTCGAACGGCCCCGCGGTGACCGGCAGGCCCTCGGGAAGGCCGAGCAGCGCCGCACCGCTCTTGTCCAGCCGGAACACTGCTTTCGGCGGCGACGGCTCGGCGAACAGCGAGCGCCGGTGCCCGAGCCCGCACGCCTCGATCGCGTCCTCGTCGTACCGGCGGGTGGCCGGATCGAGGAAGGGCAACGACGCGTCGGACACGTCGACCGTGATCTCACCGGTGAGCCGCTGGACGACCGCGTCGACGCAGTAGCCCGCGACGGCGGCCCGGTCCAGCGCCTCCGGCTCATTCTTGTCCAAAAAGGACAGAATGGCCGCCGCGCACCCGGGGAACATGCCCGACCCGGTGCGGCGGAACACTTCCCTGGCGACCCCGTCGGCCTGCCACTTGGCGAGCAGTGAATTCGCCCTGCCGTCGAGCCACGAGATCGCCGGACGGACGGCGCCTCCCTCGGCATCGCGCAACCACACGCCGTCACCCTGGCCGGTGAGCGCGAGCGCGGTGACCGGCCGGTCGAGCTGGCTCGCCACCTCGCGCACCACGGTGGTGACGGTGTCCATCACCTGGTCGAGATCCTGCTCGACCAGCCCGCCCGGCAGGTGGTGGACCTCGGACGGCGTGCAGGCCTGCGCGATCGATACGCCCGCGGAGTCGAAGACGACCGCCTTCGTCAGCGAGGTCCCGATGTCGACGCCGATGATCATGGGTTCGCCACGTTCGCCAGCTGCTCGCCGCGGGCGTACCGGCCCACCTCGGCGGCGACGATCCGGGCGGCGCGCTCCGCGGTCTGGCGGCTGGCGCCCGCGAGGTGCGGGGTGGCGATCACGTTCGGCGCATCGCGCAGCGCCCAGTCCGCGGGCGGCGGCTCGATGTCGTACACGTCCAGCGCGAGCGCGCCGAGCCGCCCGGAGCGCAGCAGATCCGGCAGCGGCGCGTAGTCGAGGAGGCCGCCGCGCGCCGAGTTCACCAGCACCGCGCCGTGCGGCAACAGGGCGAGCTTGTCCGCGTTGATCAGGTGCTTGGTCTCTTCGGTGAGCCTGGCGTGCAGGCTGACGACGAAGCTGCGGCGCATCAGCTCGTCCAGTTCGACGAGTTCGGCGCCGTCGGCGGCGATGCGCGCGGGGTCGGCGAACGGGTCGGACACCAGCACCTCGGCCCCGAACGCGTGCAAGACCTTCGACACCTTCGCGCCGATCGCGCCGTAGCCGACCAGGCCGACCGTGGTGCCGTCCAGCTCGACCCCGGTCTGCGCGTAAGCGTAGTAGTCGCCGCGCCAGGTGCCTGCCAGCAGTTCGGCGGACGAGGTGGAGATGCGCCGCATCGACGCGAGGATCATGCCGATCGCGAACTCGGCGGCGGCGGTCGCGTTGCGGCCTGGCGCGTAGGTGACCGTGACGCCCGCTTCGGTCGCGGCGGCGAGGTCGACGTTCACCGGCCCGCCGCGGCACACCGACACCAGCTTCAGCCCGGGCGCGGCCGCGAACACGGCCTTGGTGAACGGCGCCATCTGGGTCACCGCCACTTCGGCGCCCACGATCGCGTCGATCACCTGCTGCTCGGTGCCGCTGGCCTCGTGCACGCCTGCCACCGGCCCGAACGGCTCCACCGGCCACGGCAGCGCGAGCTCGGCGAACTCCGCGCCGGGCACCTGCGCCGCCACCTCCTTCTTCAGCAGCTCGGTCCCGACGAATTCGTCTCCCGCAGCGAGTACCCGCACTCCAGTTCCTCTCTGAACTAGCTGGCCAAGTGAGTCTGTTCGTAGTCGGTGATGTGCGCGACCTTGGACGCGCTCGCGGACTCCGGGTCGAACTCGTACCCGAGCCATTCGGTCACGATCTTCTTCGCCAGCTCCGGTCCGATCACCCGGGCGCCGAAGGTGATGATCTGGCAGTTGTTCGACTTGACGGACCGTTCCGCCGAGTACGAGTCGTGCGCGACGGTCGCGCGGACGCCGGGCACCTTGTTCGCGGAGATCGCGACGCCGATCCCGGTTCCGCACACGAGCACGCCGCGATCGGCTTCGCCCCGCGCGATCTGCTCGGCGGCGGCGAGTCCGAGCACCGGGTAGGCGCGGTCGTCCCCGGCGTCGGCGACACCGAGATCGGTCACCTCGGTGACCCGCTCGTCCGCCTTCAGCAGGTCACGCACCTGGTTCTTGAGGTCCACTCCCGCGTTGTCCGCGGCAACCACGATCCGCATCAGGCCGATTCCTTTCCGAGTGCTTCACCGATCGCCGTCACGATGAGCGCGAACGAAGTCGCGCCCGGATCGGCGTGCCCCTTGCTCCGCTCCGCGAGCCGCGCCGCCCTTCCCTTGGCAGGCACCAGGTTCGCGGTGTCCTGCGCGGCCGCCGTGGCGACCTTCGCGGCAGCGCGCCAGCCGTCCGCGACGCTCGCGCCCGCCTCGGCCTGCTCTCGCAGCGCACCGCGGAACGGCTCGATCGCGTCGAGCATGGTCTTGTCGCCCGGCTCGGCCTTGCCGAGTTCGACGAAGGCGCGCGCCGCACCGTCGACGGCGTCCGCGAACGCGGGCAGCGTGATGGTGTCGAGCCTGCGCAGGCCCGCACCGGTTTCGGCCAGCAGCACGCCGTAGAGGGCACCGGAAGCCCCGCCCGCCGCGTCCGCGAGTGCGGTACCTGCGGCGAGCAAGGTCGCGGAAACCCCTTCGCCGTCGCGTTCCGCCGCCCGCGCTGCCGAGACCGCGGCGCGCATGCCGCGGGTGATCCCGAGGCCGTGGTCACCGTCGGCCGCGACGGCGTCGAGCCTGCCGAGTTCGGCTTCGTTCTCCTCGACGCTCTCGAGCGCGGCGGTCAGTGCCTTGTCCACGATTCCGTCGCCCGGCGGGATCTCCGCCAGCAGTTCATCCACAGTGGACTCCAGCTCGACCTGCCGCAGCGGCGCGCCGGTGCTCCGGTACCCGGGTGTGTCGCACGGTGCCGCGTACAGCTCGGCCAGCTCGTCGTCGAGCACCAGCACCGACAGCGAAACGCCCGCCATGTCCAGCGAGGTGACGAACTCGCCCACCTCGGTGTGCAGCGGGCTGAGACCGGCGGCGGCGAGCCGCTCGTGAACCCGGGTGTAGGTGACGAACATTTCCTCGTACTTGGTCCGGCCC
Organism: Amycolatopsis minnesotensis; assembly: GCF_039529815.1. Classification (NCBI taxonomy): domain Bacteria; kingdom Bacillati; phylum Actinomycetota; class Actinomycetes; order Pseudonocardiales; family Pseudonocardiaceae; genus Amycolatopsis; species Amycolatopsis minnesotensis. Next base: position 231,352 of record NZ_BAAANN010000002.1, read on the forward strand.
AAGCCGTTGAGCAGCACCGCGATCCGGCCGTCGCCCGCGGGCAGTTCGGGCAGCAGGCCGTCGACCAGCGCGTCGGCCAGTTCGGTGGCGGAGAGCCGCTCGACCGTGCGGACGCCGGGCTCGCCGTGGATGCCGAGGCCGAGTTCCATCTCACCGTCGCCGACGGTGAACAGCGGCTCCGGCGCACCGGGCAGCGTGCAACCACCGAAGGCCACGCCGAACGTCCTGGTGGCCGCGTTCGCCTTCGCGGCCGCCGCGTGCACTGCCGCGAGATCGTCACCGCGTTCGGCGGCCGCGCCGGCGATCTTGAAGACCAGGAAGTCGCCCGCGACGCCGCGCCTGCGCTCCGGGTTCTCGGCCGGGCCGCTCGCGATGTCGTCGGTGACCAGGATCGTGCGGCTCTCGATGCCTTCGGCGGCGAGCCTGCGCGCGGCGAGGCCGAAGTGCAGCACGTCGCCCTGGTAGTTGCCGTAACCGAAGAGGACACCGGCGCCGCCTTCCGCGGCGCGCGCGGTGCGGTAGACCTGCTCCGCGCTGGGGCTGGTGAACACGTCACCCACCACGGCACCCGTGGCGAGCCCCGGCCCGACGAGCCCGGCGAAGGCCGGGTAATGCCCGCAGCCACCGCCGATGACCACGGCGACCTTCCCCGCGCGCGGGGCTTCGCGGGCGATCACGCCGTACGCGTCCGGCACCTTGCGGACCGTGCGCCCGTACGCGGTCACGAAGCCGTCCACCCAGTCGCGCTTGAAGGTCTCGGCCGTGCCCAGTGTGGTCATCGGGCCGCCTCCGCCGGTTCACCCGCCAGGTAGCCGAGGAGCTTGCGGCGGACGTCGTCGTTGTCTTCGGCGACGGCGGCGGCCAGCTCGAGGGCATCCGGCTTCGGCGGGTAGGTGGGGTTGGGCAGTGCGATCACGGTCAGCCCCGCGGCGGCGGCGGCCCTGATCCCGTTGCTGGAGTCCTCGACACCGAGGCACTGCTCGCCGCCGAAACCGAGGCGGGAGGCGGCCTCGAGGTAGACATCGGGGCTCGGCTTGCCCTTCGCGACCTCGGCACTCGAGACCGTGGCGCTGAACTCGCCGGTGAGATCGTGCGTCGCGAGCACCGCGTCGATCACGCGGCGCGCCGCCGAGGACGCGAGCGCGACCGGCACCTTGGCGCTGACCTCGCGCACCATCGGGCCCGCACCGGGGAGCAACGGGGCTTCGCCCGCCTCAATGGCAGCGATCATGCCGTCGACCACGGCGCGCTCGACCTCCTCGACGGTCTCGCTCGTACCACTGCGATCGGCGAGGTAGGCGGCCCATTCGGGGGCGCTCATGCCCTGCACCGTCGAGGTGTCCCCGGCGGTCCACTCGACCTGGTGCCTTGCCGCGTACGCGACCCAGTTCTCTTCCCAGAGGTGCTCGCTCTCGACGAGTACCCCGTCCAGATCGAACACGACCGCGGCGAGCGCCATGACATCCCCTTTCACATCGTTGATGTTAAGTTAACACGGTCGACGCGATATGTCAGCGGGCTCGTGAGAAGATTGCTCCGATCAGGGAGGCACCGTGGGAACGCGACTGTTGGTGACCAGGCACGGCCAGACCGAGTGGCACGCGGAGAACAGGTACGCCGGCACGAGCGAGGTAGCGTTGACGCCGACCGGCGTCGACCAGGCGCGCGCGCTCGCCGAGCACGTGGCGAAGCTGCCGCGCCGCCCGGTCGCGCTCTACTGCTCGCCGCAGGATCGCGCCCGCCGCACCGCCGCACCCGCCGCCGACCTGCTCGGACTCACCCCGCGAATCGTGCCGGGCCTGCGCGAGGTCCACTTCGGACTCGCCGAGGGGCGCACGCTCGACGAGGTCCGCGCCGAGCGGCCGGAACTCGTCGACGCCTTTCTCGCGGACCCGGTGAGCGGCGCGTTCCCCGACGCCGAGCCGCCCGAGGAAGCCGCGGACCGCGGCGCCGCCGCGCTGCGCGAGATCGCCGCGGCCGAGCACGACGGCCCCGTGCTGGTGGTCGCGCACAACACGCTCATCCGGCTCACCCTGTGCCGCCTGCTCGGCATCCCGCCACGCACCTACCGCACGGTGTTCCCGCGCCTGGAGAACGCCGCGCTCACCGAACTCGTCGTCCGCGGCGAGCACACCGGCATGGTGCGGTTCAACCAGCCCACCACGCGCAATACTTGAACCATGACGAGCGAGACATCGGCCCCCGGCAGCGCGAGGTCGCGCGGCGAGCGGCAGCAGAAGATCGCCGACTTCGTCGTCGCACGGGGTTCCGCTTCGATGACCGACCTGGTGGACTTCACCGGGGTCAGCCACATGACCGTGCACCGCGACGTCGACGAACTGGTCCGCCGGGGCCTGCTGCGGAAGTTCCGGGGCGGCGTGTCCGCCCAGCCGTCCACGGTGTTCGAGAGCAACGCCGAATACCGCCTGAACGCCCACGTCGACGCGAAGGCCGCGATCGCGAAGAAGGCGGTCGAGCTGGTCGAACCCGGGATGTCGCTGCTGCTCGACGACTCGACGAGCGCACTGGCGCTGGCCAAGCTGCTGCCCGAACTGGCCCCGCTGACCGTGGCCACGAACTACTTGCGCACCATCGAGGTGCTCAAGAACGTCGAGGGCATCCGCCTGATCTGCATCGGCGGCGACTACTCGAGCACCCACGACTCGTTCCTCGGCATGCCGTGCCTCGAAGCCGTCGAACGGCTCAGCGTCGACATGACCTTCGTGTCCACCTCCGCGATGAACGTCGACCTCACCTACCACCAGGAACCCGAGATCGTGATGGTCAAGCGGGCCATGCTGGCCAGCGCGGAGACCAAGGTCCTCCTGATGGACTCCAGCAAGATGCCGCGGCCCGCACTGCACCGGCTGGCGCCACTGGCCGACTACGAACGGCTCGTCGTCGACTCGGACGTGCCGAAGACGCTGGTCGAAGAGCTGCGCGGCCGGACGCGCGTCGACATCGCGTACTCGTAACATCCGCCGACTTTCACATCACATCTTGCGCGTGAAGTTAACACGGTCCATGATACGTCGAGGTAGACGTCATGGAGGCGTGCATGAACGACACGACAACATCGCGGTTGTCCGGGCAGAGCCCGTTCGCTAAGCGGCTGAACGGCTGGGGCCTGCCCGCGCCGCTGTTCCTCGGCTATCTGGGCCTGCTGCTGTTCATGATCGGCGACGGGGTCGAGTCCGGCTTCATCGCGCCGTACATGGCCAGCAACGGCGCGGGCACCGAGATCAAGGCTTCCTACGTGATCACCGTGTACGGCGTCGCGGTGATGCTCGCGTCCTGGCTGTCCGGAGCGCTGTCCGACCTGTGGGGGCCGCGCCGGGTGATGATGATCGGCCTCGCCATCTGGGTCGTGTTCGACATCCTGTTCCTCGCGGTCGCCGTCGGCGGGCACAACTACGCGCTCATGCTGGTGTTCTACGGCATCCGCGGCTTCGGCTACCCGATGTTCGCGTTCGGCTTCCTCGTCTGGATCACCGCCGTCGCCCCGGTCGCGAGGCTCGGTGCGGCCGTCGGCTGGTTCTACTTCGCCTTCACCGGTGGCCTGCCGACCCTCGGCGCGCTCGTCGCCAGCGTCACGAACCCGATCATGGGCCACTACGGCACGCTGTGGATCTCCGTCGCGCTGCTGCTGCTCGGCGGGCTGATCGCGATTCTCGGCGTCCGCCAGCGCACCGGCTTCCAGCGGCTCGCGCCACCCGAGGTCAAACCGGTGCAGGGCCTGATGTCCAGCGTGTCCATCGCGTGGAAGAAACCCCGGGTCGGCATCGGCATGATCGTGCGCGTCATCAACACCGCACCCGAGTTCGGCATGCTCGTGTTCTTCCCGACGATCTTCATCAACCAGATCGGGTTCGGGGAAAGCAGGTGGCTGCTGCTCGTGTCGGTCATCTACGGCACGAACATCTTCTTCAACCTCATCTTCGGCATGCTCAGCGACCGGATCGGCTGGCGCACCACGATCTTCTGGTTCGGCGCCATCGGCTGTGCGATCTCGATCGTGCTGCTCTACTTCGTGCCGCTCGCGATGGGCGCGGACTACTACTGGCTCGCACTGCTCGTCGGCGCGCTCTACGGTGCGACGCTCGCCGGGTTCGTGCCGATCTCGGCATTGCTTCCGTCGCTCGCGCCCGAGCACAAGGGTGGTGCGATGGCGCTGCTCAACCTCGGCGCCGGCGCGGCCGCGTTCGTCGGGCCCGCGATCGTCAGCCTCTTCCTCGGCCCGGCGGGTGCCGCGGGCGTGGTCATCATCTTCGCCGCGCTGTACCTGGTGGCCGCCGTGCTGGTCCGATTCCTGAAGCTGCCGGAGGAAACCGAGCGGGCGATCGCCGAAGACGCAAGCCTGCAGGAGGTGGCGAAGACGACCGTCTAGCTCGGTAGGGTGCGGGAGATGAGCACGGAGTTTCGCCGGGCCTCACCGGCCGATCACCCGAAGATCTCCGAAGCCATCCAGACGTGGTGGCGCGACTCCCGCACCCCCGAACAGGCTCGCGAGCTGTCGCTGATGATCCCGCGGGTGTTCCTCGAACACTTCTCGGGCACGAGCACGATCGTGACCGACAGCGACGGGCTCGCCGGGTTCCTGGTCGGTTTCCTTTCCCAGGACCACACCGACGCGGCCTACATCCACTTCGTCGGCGTGCGCCCCGATCTTCGCGGCCACGGTCTCGCGCGCAAGCTCTACGAGGACTTCTTCGCCACCGTCCGCGCCGCCGATCGCACCGTCGTGCGCGCGGTCACGTCCCCTCGCAACACCAACTCGATCGCGTTCCACCGTCACCTCGGCTTCGCAGTGCTCGATCCCGGGGAGGGTGACATCGAACAACTCGCCCGCATGGCGCGCACGCTGGGCTGACCGCCGGGCGATACGGTGCGCGGCGGGATGTCGCGGACGTGCGGGAGGCGGAGTGCAGGGTCTGATCGCGGATCTTGCCGCGCACTGGCAGGTGTACGCGACCATGCCGGTCATCGCCGCCCTGATCGGGTACGTCACCAAGCGCGTCGCGATCGAGATGATGTTCCAGCCCGTCGAGTTCGTCGGCATCAAGCCCTTCCTCGGCTGGCAGGGCGTTTTGCCCGCGAATGCCGAGCGGATGGCCACCACTGCCACCGACATGCTGACGACCAACCTGGTCGATCCGAAGGAGATCTTCTCGCGGCTCGACCCGGAGCAGCTCGCGAAGGAAATCGAAGAGCCGCTGCTGCGCGTCGTCGAGGACGTCACCCGTGAGGTGATGGAGCAGTACCAGCCCAGACTGTGGGAAGTGCTGCCGAACGGCGCGCAGCAGCTGCTGCTCAGGCGCGTGCAGACCGAGGCGCCGAAGGCGATCGCGAAGATCATGCGCGACATCGCGGGCAACATCGACGACGTGCTCGACCTCAAGCACATGGTCGTCACGAACCTGGTGCGGGACAAGGCACTGCTCAACCGGCTCATCCGGGACATCTCCCGGCCGGAGATGCGGTTCATCGCCAGGTCCGGGATCGTGTTCGGCTTCTACCTCGGCTGCGTGCAGCTCCTCGTGTGGGCGCTGACGAAGTCGCCCATCGTGCTCCCGCTCTTCGGGATCGGGATCGGCTGGCTCACCGACTGGCTCGCCCTGAAGATGATCTTCCTGCCCCGGGAGCCACGCCAGTTCTTCGGCTTCTACACCTGGCAGGGCGTGTTCCAGAAGCGCCGGAACCAGGTCGCCGCGGACTACGGCGACATGATCGCGCGCGAGATCATCACCATCCCGAACCTCCTCGAGGAAGTGCTGCGCGGCCCCAAGTCCGACCGGTTGTTCCAGATGATCACCCGCGAGGTGCAGCGCACCATCGACGCTCAGGCCAGCATCGTGAAACCGTTCGTCGCCGTGGCCGTCGGCTCGCGGAAGTTCCAGGAGATGAAGCAGACCGCGGCGAAGAAGGCGGCCGAGCGCGTCCCCGAGACGATCCGGCACGCGGAGGGGTACGCGATCAACGCGCTCGACGTCCGCAACACCGTCGTGGACCGGATGCGCAAGCTCACCCCGCTCGAGTTCGAACAGCTGCTCCGGCCCGCCTTCCGGCAGGACGAATGGAAGCTCATCGCGGTCGGCGCGGTCATCGGCGGCCTCGTCGGTGAGCTACAGGTACTCCTGCTGCTGCACTGAGCCACCAAACCGATACCGTTCGGTAGGCGATCGCGAGGGAGGCCGAGGCATGGACGGCGTGCTCGAAGACCTCGCCCGGCACTGGCCGCTGTACGCCGCGATCCCGTTCATCGCCGCGTTGATCGGCTACGCGACCAAGCGCGTCGCGATCGAGATGATGTTCCGGCCGCTCGAGTTCGTCGGGGTCAAACCGTTCCTCGGCTGGCAGGGCGTCGTGCCCAAGCACGGTGGCCGGATGGCCGCCGTCGCCACCGACCTCCTCACCTCGAACCTGATCGACCTCAAGGAGATCTTTTCCAGGATCGACCCCGACCGGATCACCCGCGAGATCGAGCAGCCGCTGCTGCGCGCCGTCGACGACATCGCGCGCGACGTGCTGCAGGAGTACCACCCCCGGCTGTGGGAAATGCTGCCGACGATGGCGCAGGACCTGATCATCAAGCAGGTCCAGGCGTCCAGCCCCGGCGTCGTGCGCGACCTGATGAACGAGATCAGGGACAACCTCGACGAAGTGCTCGACGTCAAGCAGATGACCGTGCAGAACCTGACCGGCGACAAGGCACTGCTGGTGCGCCTGATCCGCGAGACCTCGCGGCCGGAGATGGCGTTCATCGCCCGCGCGGGGATCTACTTCGGTTTCGCACTCGGCGTCGTCCAGGCCGTCGTGTGGGCGCTCACGAAGGAACCGCTCGTGCTGCCCATCTTCGGCGGGTGCATCGGCCTGCTCACCGACTGGCTCGCGATCAAGATGATCTTCGTGCCGCGGGAGCCGATCCGGGTGTTCCACCGGTTCACGCTGCAGGGCAAGTTCCAGCGCCGCCGTGCCGAGGTCGCGCGACAGTACGGCGAGATCATCGCCACCGACGTCCTCACCGTCCCCAACCTGATCGACTCGATCCTGCGCGGACCGCGATCGGACCGGCTGCTCGCGATGGTCCAGCGAACCGTCGCGAAGGTGGTCGACGAACAGACCAGCCTCGCGAAACCCGTAGTCGCCGCGACCGTCGGCGGAGAGCGGCTCCGGGAGATCAAGCACGCCGCCGCGGAAGAAGCCGTGCGGCGGCTGCCCGACACCATGCGGCACGCCGAGGGCTACCTCACCGCCGCTATGGACGTCGCCAACATGGTCGAAGAACGCATGCTCGCGCTGACCCCCATCGAGTACGAGGGCCTGTTGCGGCCCGCCTTCCGCCAGGACGAATGGAAGCTGATCGCGGTGGGCGGCGTGATCGGCTTCCTCGTCGGCGAACTGCAAGTCCTCCTCATGCTCCACTGACCCGGCTGGGGACGTTTCGCGGGCTAAACGTCCCCAGCGCCCGGCGCAGGCCGCCCGGCGCGTTTCGCGGGCTAAATGTCCCGCGCGATATCTGCCTCCTGCGGGGTCTGGAGGCACTTTCGACGGGCACTTCCCGCGAAGGACCACCCGGACGGATTAACGTAGGCGCGTGGCCACCGACCCCCAGCAGCTGCCTGCCGTGCACGAGGCGTGGCTCCCCCGCGAGCACGCGCTGCACCGCCCCCGCCACGGTGGCCGACAGCTCACCGCCCTGATCTGCGCGCTCGTGTTCTTCGCGACGCCGACGCTGCTGTGGGTGTTCGGGGTGCGCCCTGGCGAGATCGAGAACCACCGCCTCACCGGGTTCCCCAGCCTGGCCGCGGGCTGGGGGTTCTTCACCGGCCTTCCCGGCTGGGGCACCGATCAGCTGGCCTTCCGGACGGGCGCCATCGAACTCGCCGACGGAATCAGCCGCGGGCTCTTCGGCGAGTCGGCGCCCCGGGACCAGGGCAGTGGCCCCGCCGCGGGCCCGCTGCCCGGCAGCCCGCCGCCGGTCGGCGGCACGAACCAGCACCCCGCCGACGCGGGCAGCACCGAAAGCGAAGCGGGTTCTCGCCAAGTCATCGAAGGCAAGGACGGGTGGCTGTACTTCGGCGCGGACGCCGACCTGAAGTGTGAGCCGACCAAGCCGCTCACCGAGACCCTGAACCGGATGAACACGCTGCGCCAAGCCGTCGAGGCGTCCGGCAGGAAGTTCGTGTTCGTGGTCGCGCCCGACAAGTCGACGATGGTGCCGCAGCACCTCCCGTCGAGCTATCCGCACAAGACGTGCGCACAGGCCGCGTCCGATCCGCAGTGGCGGCAGTTCGCCGAGCAGGGCAAGGCACTCGACATGCGCCCGGACCTGCGTGCCGCGGAACAGCGCGTGGGGCACCCGGTCTACTCGCCGAACGACACCCATTGGTCGGACGAAGGCGCGATCGAGATGACCCGCGCCGTCGCGGAGTCGCTGAAACCCGGGGTCAGCGCGCCGTGGGTCGCCAAGCCGATACGGCAGTACACGATCGGCGCCGATCTCCCGCCGCTGCTCGGTCGCAAGGACACGAAGACGAACACCGAGTACTCGCTGAGCCCCGACGGTGCTGCCGACCGCGTCGGCGACCCGATCAAGGACTTCAACGCGCCGTCCTACCGGCAGGGCCCCGCGCTTCCGCAGACCATCAACCAGCGGACCCTGTTCTTCGGCGACTCGTTCACCTACAACTCGGCGCACTACCTCTGCGCGGGGTTCTCCGACCTTCGCCTGCTGACGTCGTACACCAGGCCGGGCGACCTGAACGTCGCGCTCAACGAGATGGTGAAGTCCGAGGTCGTCGTGGTGGAGGCGGTCGAGCGCACCGTCTCGGGCGGTTCGCTGCCGTTCCTGGAGGACTCCTACCTCAACTCGGTCAAGACGGCACTGGCGCAGCATCCGCTGCGCTGACCTTCCGGCCCCGGTCCCGCATGAACGCGATTAGCCTGCAAACTACGTAAATCGCGAACGAGATCGCCGTGACGAACGCGCTCACGGGTTTCCCCGGCGCCAGCGACAGGACGATGCCGCCGAGCGCGGCGACCTCAGCGAACACGACGGCGAGCACAGTTGCCTTCCACGGGCTCGCGGTCACCCTCGCGGCCGCCGCGGCGGGGGTGACCATCAACGCCACCACCAGCAGCGAGCCCACGATCTGCACGCCGAGCGCGGTCGCGATACCCACCAGCACCGCGAACACCAGGGTGAGCAACCGGGTCGGCACGCCGCGGGCGACCGCCACGACCGGATCGACGCTCGCGAACAGCAGCGGCCGGTAGATGAGCGCGAGTGCCACGATCACCACGACCGAGGCGATGATGAGCACGGTCAGGTCACCGGGATCGATCGCGACGATCTGCCCGATGAGCAGGCCGAACTTGTTCGCCGTCCGCCCGTCGTAGAAGGTCAGGAGCAGTACCCCGACACCGAGGCCGAACGACAGGATCACGCCGATCACCGAGTCGCGGTCGGACTCCCGCCCGCCGAGGACGCCGAGCAGCAGCGCGGCGATCACCGCACCAGCGAGTGCGCCGTAGCCGACGGTGACGCCGACGAGCAGGGCACCGGCCGCACCGGTGAAAGCGAGTTCGGCGGTCCCGTGCACGGCGAAGGACATGCGGCGCGCCACGATCAGCGGGCCGAGCAAGCCCGCCACGAGCCCGAGCACGCCGGCGGCGAGCAGCGCGGTCTGGACGAAGTCGAACCCGAGCAGCTTCCCGGTGAGCGCGAAATCGAACACTGTCTGGAATCCGTTTCCTGAATCTTGGCTACACGCGCTGGTGCTGGTACTCGTGGTCGTCGAGGTGGTGGGGCTCGTCCTCGCAGACGGCGCTCCGCGCACCCGCGATGTGGATCTGACCGCCGATCCGCAGCACTTCGACCTTGGCCCGGTACAGCTCCGAGAGGGTCTTCGAGTTCATCACGTCGTCGGGCTTCCCGATCCGGAACTGCCCGTTGACCAGGTAGAGCACCCTGTCGACGTAGGACAGGACGGGGTTGAGCTCGTGGGTGACGAAGAGGACCGCCGTCCCGGCCTCACGACGGCGCCGGTCGATGAGCTCGCTCACCGCACGCTGATGCGCGATGTCGAGCGACAGCAGCGGCTCGTCGCAGAACAGCACATCCGGCTCGCCCACCAGAGCCTGCGCCACGCGCAGTCGTTGCTGCTCACCACCGGAGAGCCTGCCCACCGGTGCGTTCGCGTAAGCCCCGGCGCCGACCGCTTCGATCGCTTCGGCGACACGGCGCCTGCGCTCGCGGATCCCGAAGAGCCCGGTCCCCCAGCGATGCCCGTCCAAACCGAGGCCGACCAGGTCGACGCCGCGCAACATCAACCCGTCCTGCATGGCGCGCTGCTGCGGGATGTAGCCGATGCGGGCGTTCGCCGAGCCAGGTGCCCTGCCGACGATCCGCACCGAGCCACCGGAAAGCCGCTGAAGGCCGAGCAGCACCTTCAGCAGGCTGGTCTTGCCCGATCCGTTCGGGCCGAGTACGGCCAGGAACTCACCGGGCTCGACCTCCAGATCGAGCCCGGACCACAGCGTGCGATTGCCGAAGGCAAGCACCCCTGCGCGAATCTCGACGGGGGAAACGGCCATCAGGAGTTCAGCGCTCCCGCCAGCTTGTCGAGTTCAGAGGTCATCCAGGCAATGTAGTCCGTCACGCCCGCCGGGAGCGTTTCGGTCACGTCGACGACCGCGACACCGGCTGCCTTGGCCGCGCCGATGACCTGTTCCGTGACCGGCGTCGTGGTCTGGGCGTTGTTGACCACCGCCTTGACCTTCTTGCCCGAGACCAGCTGCTTGACCTGCTCGATGGTGGCCGCGGGCACGTCGGTCTCCTGCTCGATCGCTTCGGAGAACTCCTTAGGCGTGGCGTCGGTGACCTTCGCCGCGTCCAGGAGGTAGTGCGCGACGGGCTCGGTGGCGACGACCTGGCTCCCCGGGCGGGCGGTGCCGATCTGTTCGGCCTTCTTCTCGACGCCGTCGACCTTCGACTTGAAGGCCTTCGCGTTGTCGGCGAAGACCTGCTTCGAGGCGGAGTCCAGCTCACCGAGCTGGCTCGCGACCTGGTCGGCGACCTTGTCGACGGTGGGCAGGCTGTACCAGACGTGCTCGTTCTCGTCGCCGGTCTTGCCGATGTCGTAGGCGACGAGCTTGCGCGCGTCCTTGGCCTGGTCGCTCAGCTTCGCGAAGAAGTCGTCGTAGCCGCCGCCGTTGGACAGCAGCAGCTTGGCGTCCTGCACCGCGAGCGCGTCCTGCGGCGTGGTCTCGTACGAGTGCGGGTCGGCGTCGGGCTTGTTGATGATCGAGGTGACTTCGACCTTGTCACCGCCGACCGCGGCCGCAACGCTGCCCCACACATTGGTGGACGCCGCGACCTTGATCTTGCCGCCCGCCTGACCCGATGCCGTGCTGCCGGTACCACCTGAACCACAAGCCGCAGCACCGAGCGCGAACGCGGCGACGATCGTCACGCTCTTGGCAGCGGTGAGCAGGCGGGGACTGCGACGGGAACTCATCGAAAGACTCCTGCGGGGACGGACCGTGTAGGTAATGGAAACCGTTGTCGAATTCACTTTACCCCATCCGGATGACAGATCCCCAATCCAGTTACGGGGGACTGAACAGGTGGTTGCGTCACGTCTGCAGGGGTGTCGCTTCTGCAATGCGTTCTGAACCGTTACGGTTTGCTCATGGGTCGGCCTTTACGCGCACGGCGGCAAGCGACGCTCGCGTCACTCGCCGCTGAGCTGGGGGTGTCCAGGACCACGGTGTCCAACGCCTACAACCGGCCGGACCAGCTCTCCCCCGAGCTCCGGCGGCGAGTGCTGGAGACCGCGAGGCGGCTCGGGTACCCGGGGCCGGACCCGGTGGCCAGATCGCTGCGCACGCGCAAGGCCGGCGCGGTCGGCCTGCTGCTCACCGAGAACCTCTCCTACGCGTTCCGCGACCCCGCGGCCGTGGGCGTGCTCGAAGGGCTCGCGCTGGCCTGCGAGGACGCGGGCGTCGGGTTGCACCTCGTTCCCGCCAGCCCTGGCCGGGAGGACGTGGCCGCCGTGCACCGGGCCGGTGTCGACGGTTTCGTGGTCTACTCGGTCCCGGACGACGATCCGCATTTAGCGGCCGTAATGCAGCGGCCCGTGCCGACCGTGATCGTCGACCAGCCTCGCATCGAAGGCATCGACCGCGTCGGCCCCGATGACGCCGCGGCGACGACCGAGATCGCCCAGCACATCGTGTCGCTCGGCCATCGGCAGGTCGGCGTGCTGTGCATGCGGCTCGCCCGCGAACGCAACGACGACTTCGTGCCCCCCGAGCGGCAGAGCTCGGCGCACTTCCACGTGCAGCGCATCCGCCTCGAAGCGCTGGCCACCGCGTTCTCCGCGGCCGGGGTCGACTGGTCGACCGTGCCGGTGGTCGAGCGGTTCGACCACACCGTCGACGACGGTGCTTCCGCCGCGCGGCAGCTGCTCGACGCGCACCCGCAGGTCACGGCCCTGATCTGCACCTCGGACATCCTGGCGCTGGGCGCGATGGCCGAAGCCAGCCGTCGCGGCCTGCGAGTACCGGCCGACCTCACCGTCACCGGCTTCGACGGCATCGCCGAGGCCGAGCGGGCCGGGCTGACCACCGTGCACCAGCCCGTGCTCGAGAAGGGCAAGGCGGCGGGCAAGCTCCTGCTCGGCTCGGCGGACCGGCTCGCCCCGAAGATCATCACCCTGAAGACGGAGCTGCGGGTCGGCAGCACGTCGGGACCGCCACGCACCATCGAACAGCCCTGGTTCGGCCCCTGACCCCTGCCGTCGTCCCGGCGCGCGTTTAGCGGGCAAAACGCGCCCAGCGACCGAGCAGGCGAACGGGGTGTCTTGAGCTGGTCGTTGGTCGATTGACCCTGGGATGGTGGCCAGGTCAAATGAGCGCGGACCCAGCTGTGCCGGAAGGTGGCCATGACGACGTCGATCGACCTGTTGCTCGCCCGCAACGCGACACTGGGAAACGTGGTGCCCGGTGACCGCTCTTCACCAGAGCCCTCGCTCCGGGTGGCGATCCTGACCTGCATGGACGCCCGGGTGCGGGTGTTCGAGATCTTCGGGCTCATCCAGGGGGAATCGCACGTGCTCCGCAACGCGGGCGGAGTGGTCACCGATGACATGATCCGGTCACTCGCGCTGAGCCAGCGCAAGCTCGGCACCCAGGAGGTGCTGATCGTCCAGCACACCGACTGCGGCCTGTCCCTGGTGACGGAGGACGACTTCAAGGACGAACTCGAAGCGGCCACCGGCCTCCGGCCGACCTGGTCGGTCGAGGCGTTCAAGAAGGTCGAAGACAGCGTCCGCCGATCGGTCGAACGCGTGAGGCGAAGCGACTTCCTCCCACACCGGGACGTGATCCGCGGCTTCGTCTACGACGTGCGCTCGGGCGTGCTCAGTGAGGTGGAGTAACCCGGCTGCCGGGCCATGAGGACAATGGACGTCATCATGGTCGTGCACAGTCCCTCTCCGATCGATCCCGACGTCCTCATCGACTGGTTCGGCACCGTTGGACGCGATCTGCCGTGGCGCGGACCGGACTGCACCGCGTGGGGTGTGCTGGTCAGCGAGATCATGCTGCAGCAAACTCCGGTGGCACGCGTCCTGCCGATCTGGCTGGAATGGATGACACGCTGGCCGACGCCCTCCGCGCTGGCCGGAGCCACGCAGGGCGAGGTGGTGCGGGCCTGGGGCAAGCTCGGTTACCCGCGTCGTGCCCTGCGCCTGCACGAAGCCGCGTCCGCCATCGCGCGTGAGCACGGCGACGTTGTGCCCGCGGAAGTCGACATCCTGCTCGCGCTGCCCGGTATCGGGGCCTACACCGCTCGCGCGGTCGCGGCGTTCGCCTACGGCAGGCGAGCGCCAGTCGTCGACACGAACGTACGACGCGTCGTCGCGCGCGCCGTGCACGGCGCCGGGGACGCCGGCCCGCCGTCGACGAAACGCGACATGGCCGACGTGGAAGCGCTGCTCCCGGACGAAGATGCCCGCGCGGCACGGTTCTCCGCGGCGTTGATGGAACTGGGCGCGCTGGTCTGCACCGCGAGGTCACCACGCTGCGCCGACTGCCCGCTGCACGCCGACTGCGCATGGCAGCATGCCGGGCGCCCCGCGTACGCGGGACCAGCGAAGCAGGTTCAGCGGTTCGCGGGCACGGACCGTCAGGTGCGAGGTCTGCTGCTGGACGTGCTGCGCGGCACCGAAGGCCCGGTGCCGAAGGGCAAGCTCGACATCGTCTGGCACGAAGCGGGCCAGCGCGACCGCTGCCTCGACTCGCTGCTGGTCGACGGTCTGATCGAACAAACCACCGAAGGCCTGTTCGCCCTGCCCGGCGAGCATTAGACCAAACAGCGCAATACGCTACATCCAGCGCCATTGCCGATCGCCAACGAATTACTGGATCAGTTCGTTAGCGGTTGTCTGGCCCGGTTCGAGGGGTTAGCGTCTGCCGGTATCAACCCTGCTGATGCACAACTGCGCATAACCGAATAGACCGATCTGGGCCCGGTCGCCCTGCACACCGGCCGCGCCCCCTGTCGAGGGAGATCGAGAATGGCCACGGAATCCGGCTTCGGCCGTCGTGCCCTGTTGAAAGGCAGTCTCACCGTGACGGCCGTGGGCGCCTTGGGGGTGCTGGGAACTGCGACCGCGAGAGCCGCGACCGCGAAAGCGCCCGCACCGGAAATCTTCAGCACTACGGACTGGGGTGCCCGGCCCGCCACCGGTGCGATCGTCGTGGAAAACCACAAGCCCACCTACATCGTCGTGCACCACACCGTCGACCCTGGCAACAACGAGGTCTACACGAAGGAACACGCCTTCGAGATCTCCCGTGCCATCCAGAACTTCCACATGGACACGCGGGGCTGGATCGACACCGGCCAGCAGTTCACGAACAGCCGAGGCGGGTTCGTCACCGAAGGCAGGCACCGCAGTCTCGAAATCCTTCGCGGCGGCACTCAGCACGTGCAGGGCGCGAACGTCGGGAACCACAACAGCGAGGTCATCGGTATCGAGAACGAGGGCCTCTACAGCACCGTCGACGTCCCGCAGGCGCTCTGGGACTCGCTGGTCAAGCTGGTCGCCTACATCGCGAGCCAATACGGCATCACCCCCGAGTTCATCAAGGGCCACCGCGACTTCAACTCGACGGAATGCCCCGGGCAAATTCTGTACAACCGGCTGCCCGAACTACGGACCGCGGTAGGCAGCGCGCTCGGGCTCACGGTCAGGCAGATCGCCGAGTGGCCCCTGCTGAAGCCGGGCGACACGGGCCAAAAAGTCCTTGTGGCCCAACACCTCCTGCGCAACCAAGGCGCTCGCAGCGTGCCAGCGGACGGGGTCTTCGGAACCTCCACACGCGACGCCGTCGCCGCGCTCGCCAACGCGAAAGGCATCGCACCGCACCTCTGCTACGGCAACGCCCATGCCGATGAAACGGGCTTCCTCGGGGCCGATATCTGGCCCGTGCTGACCCAGCCGATCCGGCCGGGTGCCGGCAACGAAGCCGCCCGTGCCGCCGGAGTCCTGACCGACGCCACCCGTACCCGGCCGCAGATCCTGACAACTCAGACCTGGAAGGAACTGCTCGCCACACTCTGACGCCGGAGCCGTGTCGCCTGGTGAACGCGCTCAAGGATCCGGTTGTGGTCTCCGGCCAGTTGGTCGGCGGTGATCACGATGATCGTCCAGCCGTCGTCCTCGAGCCGCTCACGTCTTCGACGGTCATGGGCCCGTTGTGCCGGGGTGTTGTGCCAGGCCCCGTCGTATTCGATGCCGACTTTGTCTTCCTCGAGCGCGAGATCGAGCCGGGCGCGGAACCGGCGGCGCCTGCTGCGGACGACGAACTGTGAGGTGGGGTGGTAGCCAGCCGCGCGGAGAACGACGCGCACCTCCGACTCCCGCAGCGACTCGGCGAGGGGATCGGCCAGCCCGAGTGCCTGGCGGGCGAGGCGAATACCCCGATTTCGGCGACGGTGGAACAACGTCTCCAACGCACGGCTCCGGACGCGCCCGGATCTGAGGTAGGCGTCGAGATCGGGCACGCCTTGTCTCAAGCGCCGTACCCATCCGCGCTTCCGGGGCGACAGGCGGAGAAGGAGGTCGAGCGCGACGCGCGCCGGCCGCGCGATGCGAATTCCTTGCCACGGACGGGATTCGGTGGGCGTGACCGCGGTGCGGCGGACGTCGATCCCGCTGATGGGGCCGAAGCGATGCTTCTCCGGCACCACGAACTCGACCGGGTCGTACGGTCTCGCCAGCGCCACGCCGTGCACGGTCGCCGCCGAACGTCCGGTGAGGACGGCTTCGGCAGGCACGATCAGCGCCGCCGCACGACACCGCAGCTCGTGGGTGACCTCGACGTCGGCGCGGGCATAGGCGTCCTGGAACAACCGCCGGACTGCCGGGCCGCGCAGCTGTCCTGCCGTGATCAGGCCCATCCGACGCGCGACTGACCCGCGGAACACCTCGGGCAGCCTCGCCAGGCTAGGGCTCGTGGCTCTGTTCTTGCTTGCTTTGTCTGTATGGATCAACACCCGGCCACCGTCGCCGGTGACCCCGACAACGCTCGTCCGTCAGGCCAGCGCAGGCCTGAGTTGTCCACACCGGCCCCAGTTGTCCACAGTTGGCGCCATTCCGGGAATTCCGGGACGTTTAGCGTGCTAAACGTCCCGGAGTCAGCGATCCAAGACGTCGGCCAGGAAGGCTTCCACGGCGCCTCGGTATTCGAGCGGATTGCTTTCGTGGACCACGTGGCCCGCGCCTCGGACGAGCAGATGGGTACCACCACCTGGCGCTCTGGCCGCGAGGACGGCTTGCTGCCCGGCGGGCATCGCGGTGTGCTCGGCCTCGATGACCAGCAGCGGGCACTTGATGCCGTCTACGAAGGACCAGTAGTCCCGGCGCCCCCATTCGGCCGCGATCTCGTACAGGTTCTCCAGATCCGCCAGCAGGTGGTAGCCGTCGTCCCGTTCCGCGACGCATTCGGTGAAGTAGTCGCCCGTGCTGCCGAAGAAGTCACGGACCTGAGCGAGCGAGCGAAACGGCACGGGCCAGGAATCGAAGTACCCGCGCCACTCGTCGACCGTTCTGCCACGTTGGTCGGGTGCCATGTCCTCCACGACGACAGCACGTACGAGGTCGGGGTGCGTTGCCGCGAGCACCCAGCCGTGCAGCCCGCCCATCGAGTGGCCGATCACGACCGCGGGCCCTTCGTCGAGTTCCCGCAGCAGTCCGGCCGCGTCCTCGACGAAACGTTCGGTGTGCCACGGCCCCTCGGTCGCGCCCCGGCCGTGCCCAGCGGCGTCGAGGCCTACGACGTGGCCGTACCTGGCCAGCCATCGAGCCGCTCTCCACCAGGTGGTCGCGCGGCCCATCAGCCCGTGCAACAGCAGGATCGGTGGGCCCTCGCCGCCGAAATCCACCACTCCCGCCCGCGAGATGGCCACCTGTGCTCCTCTCATGCACCGCCGGGGCGCCGCACTAGTGCTCGGCCTCGTTCCGTCGCTCATTATCGGTTGCCCGACGGACGGGCAGCCGCCGCCCACCAGCGTGCCGGTGCCACCACCACCGCCATCGCATCCGATCGCGGGCGCGCCCGGCGCTGGCGGGCCGTGCTACCCGAACGACGGCAACGGCGGGTATGACGCGCAGGACTACCACGTGAAAGTCAGCTACGACCCGCCGACAAGGCATCTCGATGGCGACAGCACGATGACGGCCGTTGCCACCAGCGATCTGAGCCGGTTCAATCTCGACTTTCGCGGGCTGAACGTCACCTCCGTGGAGGTCGACGATCTGCCCGCGAAAGTCGCCAAGAAGCCGGAGTTCGAACTGGCGTGAGCCGCCCCCCATCGCCAGTTATCTCAGCACGATCGCGATCGACAGGTTCCAGTTCGACCGCACAACGTTGCCGGATGGAACGCCGAAGCGGCGAACGGGAGCGAGCCCGACACCGTTCCGAAAGTCGAGTAGCACAAGGGGTTCTCGTGCCGGGCCATCAGTCCGGCAAAGCCGTGGCAACCGCGCGTCCGGCTCGCGATAGCGATGAATTCGCGGTCGCTGCCCGGTTCCTCGATCGACCGGGAAAGAGGCTGACGGACGGCATGCGGAATCACCCGGCGCCGTCATGCCAGCGCGCCCGACGCGAGCGGGACCGGGAAATCCACGAACTTGTCCAAGCCGACGAGGACCTGCACCTGTGGCACACCACGGAGGTCACCGGCCACCCGCGACCCGGTCTCACCGATCTCGCGAAGGATGGCGTCCGGCCGCCATGATCCTGGCGCACGCGTCGGGTTCGATGTCGGCGCACGGCCAATACGGCAGCCCGGCGCAAGTAACCGCGTCGCCGAGCGACTCGGGCGCGGCGACCAGGACTTCATGGCCGCCCCGCAGGCACGCCGCGGCGAACGGCACCATCGGCCCGAAGTGGCCGGAGCCCGCGGTCGTCGCCATCAGCACGCGCATCGCGGTCAGGTCCCCAGCAGCGATCGAGTCAGCGCGTTGCGCGCGTCCTGCATCTCGGTGAGCGCGGTGGACAGCGCCTCGTCGTCCACCGTCACCGGGTCCTGGTCCGGTCGCACATCGAGGCCGCGCAACGTCGCGCGGCGCAGCAGTTCCTTGATGAAGGACGCGGTCACGCCATCTGTTCCGGCGACCACCGGAGCCAGGTCCGCGGTGAGGTTGACACCTCGTCCGTAGAGGTGGAACAAGCGCTCGCGCCCTTCGGCGTCCGGTTTGGGGATCTCCAGCGCGAGGTCGACCCGGCCAGGACGATCGGCGAGCGCGTTCTCCAAGTCCTTCGCCCGGTTCGTGGTGAGCACGAAGGTCACATCCGCGTCGCTGCCGATCCCGTCCATCGCGTCCAGCAGGCTGAACAACAGCGGGTTGCCCATCGGCGTCGCCGACCTGTCCTGGGCGACGAGATCCACGTCCTCCAGCACCACCATGCACGGTTGCAGGCGCCTGGCCAGGGCGGCCGCCTTGCTGATGAACCGCATCACCGTCCCGGTCAGCACTACCACGGTGGTTTCGGGAAGCCTGCCCATCAGATATCGGACGGTGTGGGTCTTGCCCGTTCCCGGTGGCCCATGGAGGAGCAACCCGCGCTTCAGGTGCTGGCCGGAGGCGAGCAGCCGCTCCGCGTGTTCGGCGATGCTCACGACATGCCGTTCGATCGTCGGCAGCACACCCTCCGGCAGCACCACCTGGTCCTCATCGAGCTCCGGTCGCGGCAGGAACGTGAGGAGTTCGTTGCCACGATGCTCACTGACGCCGAACGCCAGCACCTGCCCGCGCAACACGTCGTGCTCGCGGCGCAACTCGTCGATCCGGTCGCGGACCGCGGTCGCTGCTTCCCGTACGGCCGAAAGGACCTCGAAGCGGCAGAACGGCGCACCGTACTGGGGCATCGAACCGCGAACGCCCACGATGACCGGTGTGCCGTCCGGCGCCGTCGTCGCCACCAAGCCGAGCTGGACGACCTCGGTCACCTCGTCCGGGCCGACGGCGGCAGTGGTGAAGTCGACCGCACCCAGCTCGAACTGGCCATGCCTGCTGGCACCGGCCAGCATGCCGACCAGGTCTTCGTGGCCACGGCTCGCACCGGAGATGCCGAACCATTCGGCGTCATCGCCGCGTTCGGCCAGGTACACGTCGACTCCGCGCTGCAGTGTCGCGTGCTCCCAGTCCTCCAGCTGCTGTGCGACCAGCAAGACCGAACTCAACGGCACCCCGAGATGCCGCGTCACCTTGTCGATCAGCGCGGCCGCCGGGCTGCCCGCGTCCAGTGTGGCGGCCGTCGTGCTGACGATCTTCTTCAGATCCGCGGCGAACCGCCGCGCCGATTCCATTTCTTCCGTGGTGTCCCCGCTCATGTGCCCCATTGCTGCCAGCGTGGCACAGCTCACCCGGGCGGGCTAGTCAACCGGTGACCTCGTCGTCGTCGCACAGTTCGCGGGCTAAACGCGCTCCACGGCAAGGCAGCTGGAATGCGGGGTGGGGTGGCACTCGTCGACGACTGGGAGGCAGGCGGGTCAGTAGGCTGGCGGCCATGGCAGTTGTGAAGATCAACGCAATCGAAGTTCCCGAAGGCGCGGGGCCCGAGCTCGAGAAGCGGTTCGCGGCCAGGCTCGGCGCTGTCGACGGTGAGCCGGGTTTCCTTGGCTTCGAGTTGCTCCGCCCCGTCGCGGGCGAGACACGGTATTTCGTCTGCACCCATTGGGAGTCCGACGAACACTTCCAGGCATGGATGAACGGCTCCGCGAAGCAGGCGCACTCGGGCGAGCGCGCCAAACCGGTCGGCACCGGTTCCAGCCTCCTCGAGTTCGAGGTGGTGCAGAGCGCCTCGCCACGCGAGGCGTGAGCGAACTCGAACGTGCCGCCGAACTGATCGCGGACGCGGAGGCGCTCCTGGTCTGCGCGGGCGCCGGAATGGGCGTCGACTCAGGCCTGCCGGATTTCCGGGGTGACCACGGCTTCTGGCGCGCCTACCCGCCCTACGCGCGGCTCGGGCTGAGTTTCGTCGACGTCGCCACGCCACGGCACTTCGAGGACGATCCGGAGCTCGCGTGGGGTTTCTACGGTCACCGCCTGCGGCTTTACCGGAGCACAGTGCCGCACGACGGGTTCCGTCTGCTGCTCGCGTGGGGCGAGCGCCTCGACGGTGGCTTCCGCGTGTTCACGTCCAATGTGGATGGGCAGTTCCAACGCGCCGGGTTCTCCCAGGTCGCCGAGGCACACGGGTCGATCCATCACCTGCAGTGCGTCGGCCGCTGCGCCGACGAGATCTGGCCCGCCGACGAGCACGACGTCCCGGTGGACGAGGACACCATGCGCGCGGTGCCGCCGCTTCCCGCGTGCCCTCGGTGCGGCGGCCTCGCCCGGCCGAACATCCTGATGTTCGACGACTTCGCCTGGACACCGGGTCGCAGCCGGGAGCAGCTGGACGAGCTGACGGCCTGGCGGCGACGCCGCCGCGGCCTCGTGGTGGTGGAGATCGGCGCGGGAACGGCGGTCCCCACGGTGCGCCGCTACGCGGAGCTGGCTTCGGCCGCGACGGGCGCGCTGATCCGGATCAACACGAGGGAACCCGAGGTTCGGCACGGGCGGGGCGTCTCGCTGCCGCTCGCGGCGCTGGATGCCATCTCCGCTCTCCTGGCCGGGTAGCCCTGGCTCACACCGGGACGATTAGCCCGCTAAAGATCGCGGAGTGGTCCGAGCCGGGGATGTCGAGCACCTGGTAGTCGTTGACCGCGACCCTGTCGTCGACCAGCACGTGGTCGATCGTGACCGGCGGCGGAAAGATGCCGTCCGGCCAGGTCGGCTTGAGCCCGTTCCCGGTGCGAGCCGCCGCGTCGGCATAGCCGCCGTCGAGGAACCGTCGTAGCGCGGCGTGGTCGAGCGTGGCATTGAAGTCGCCTGCCAGCAGGCGCACCGGCAGGTCGGCGGTCGCCATCGGGAGCTTGTCCAGATCGGCCCGCCAGTCGGTGGACGAACTGGTCGGCGGCACCGGGTGCACGGCGACCACCTCGACCGCGGCGCCGTCACCCAGGTCGACGCGCGCGCTCGGCTGCGCGAGCTTGGAACGATTAGCCAGCGAAAGTTCGCTCAGCGGGTACTTCGACGCAAGGCCCGATCCGGCTCCTCCCGGCATGGCGTGCAGTACTCGGTTCGGCAGCAGCGTGAACAGCCCGGCGGCGTCCAGTGCGGCGACCGCATTCGAGGTCAGCTCGAGCAGGCTGAGCACTTCGACGTCGTGGTCGCGCACCATGCCGACCACCGCCTTCGCGTCCGCCTGGCCGAAGTAGAGGTTCGCCGAGAGGATCCGGAGCGGGCGGCCGCCTTTAGCGGGCTGATCGTCGGCAACCGCCCTCGGCACGATCAGGGCGACGAGGGCTGCGGCCAGCAGGAGCACGACCCCGCCCGTCCACCACCGTCGCAGCACGAGCGCGACGACACCGAGCACGACACCGGCGACCGTCACGTACGGGGTCAGCGCGACCACGGCCGCGGTGTAGCGGTTGCCGTCGATGCCGAGCAGCCGCAGCAGCGAGGCGAACACGAACGCCGCCGCGAGCACGACGAGCACCGCACTGGTCAACCGCCGCCCCCATCCCGCGAGCCGCCTGGTTTCGAGCGCCGCCTCCGCCATGTGCCCAGTCTTCCACCAGCAAGTGCCAGCCCCTGACAGCGCGCTGTGCGCGGCCTGTCAGGGCGCGCACGCATGCTGGCCCCAAGCGACGAGGGAGGATCCATGACGCTCGCGATCAGGGCCGAAGGCCTGGTGAAGCGATTCGGGGCGACGACCGCGCTCGACGGGGTCGATCTGGAAGTACCCACCGGCAAGGTGGTCGGCGTGCTCGGCCCGAACGGCGCGGGGAAGACGACGGCGGTGCGAATCCTCGCGACGCTGCTGCGCCCCGACGAGGGGCACGCCACGGTCGGCGGGTTCGACGTGGTGAAGGAACCGGTGCGGGTGCGGAGCCTGATCGGGCTCACCGGCCAGTACGCATCGGTCGACGAAGACCTGTCGGGCACCGAGAACCTGGTGCTCATCGGCAGGCTGCTCGGCCTGTCGCGGCGCGACGCACGCGCACGTGCGGCGGAACTGCTGGAGCGGTTCGAACTGACGAACGCGGCGAGCCGGTCGATCAAGACCTACTCGGGCGGGATGCGCAGGCGCCTCGACCTGGCGGCGAGCCTGGTCGGCCGTCCCGAGGTGATCTACCTCGACGAACCGACGACCGGGCTCGACCCGCACGCCCGCAACGAGGTGTGGCAGGTGGTGCGCGGCCTGGTCGCGGACGGGTCGACGGTGCTGCTCACCACGCAGTACCTGGAAGAGGCGGACCAGCTCGCGGACACCATCACGGTGATCGACCACGGCCGCGTCGTGGCCAACGGGCGTTCCGACGAACTGAAGCGCCGCGTCGGCGGGCAGACCCTGCAGGTCCGGCCCAGTACGGCGGCAGATCTCGACGCCGTCGAGCGCATCCTCGGCGAGCTGGTCGGGACCAGGCCGTCGCGGGACGACGACAACGGGCTGCTCACCGCACCGGTGTCGGACCCGGTCCTGCTGTCCACTTTGGTCCGCAGGCTCGACGACGCGGGGATCGTCGCCGACGAGCTGGCCTTGCGCCTGCCCAGTCTTGACGAGGTTTTCCTTTCGCTGACCGGGAAACCCGCATCCGAGTCCGCAGCGTCCACTTCGGACGTCGAGTACGAGAAGAGCATGGCATGACCACGATGACCACAGCGCCCAACCGGGTGAGCCCCGCGCTGGCCGTCCAGCACGGGCTGTCGCTGGCCTGGCGCGGCATCCTGAAGATCAAGAAGAACCCCGAGCAACTGCTCGACGTCACCCTGATGCCGATCATCTTCCTGGTGATGTTCGTGTACCTCTTCGGCGGTGCGCTGGCCGGGAACACCGGCGCCTACCTGCAGATGGTCGTGCCAGGTGTGATGGCGATGAACATCCTCCAGGCGAGCATGACGATCGGCGTGCAGCTCAACACCGACATGAGCAAGGGCGTGTTCGACCGGTTCCGGAGCATGCCGATCGCCAGGTCGGCACCGCTGGTCGGCGCGGTGCTCGCGGACGTGGTGCGGTACCTGGTGTGCATGGTAGTGCTGTTCGTGGTCGCCATGCTGATGGGCTACCGGCTCGGCACCAACCCCGGCAACCTGCTCATCGCGGTCGCACTCGCCGTCGCGTTCGGGCTGTGCTTCTGCTGGATCGCGGTCTTCGTCGGCACGCTGATGAAGAGCCCCGGCGCGGTGCAGGGCCTGATGTTCGTGTTCATCATGCCGCTGACGTTCGGCAGCAACGTGTTCGTGGGCACCGACAAGATGCCGGGCTGGCTGAAGGCGTGGGCCGACATCAATCCGGTGAGCCTGCTCACGGACACGCTGCGGGGCCTGATGAACGGCGGCATGGTCACGAGTTCGCTGCTGGGCACGCTCGCCTGGATGGCGGGCGCGGTCGCGGTGTTCTTCCCGCTCGCGATGATGAGCTACCGCAAGAAGGCCAGCTGATGCCGGCCAGTGCGACCGTCATCGCCGCCGACGGTGTGCCGCTCGCGGTCGAAACCGCGGGCGAGGGCACGCCGATCCTGATCGTGCCGGGGTCGCTCACGCCACCGCAGATCTACCGCCCGCTGATGGCGGCGCTGTCGAAGCGGCATCGAGTCGTGCTGCTGGAACGTCGCGGTTACGGCGAAAACGGTTCCCGGCCGTGCCGGATGCGGTACCACGTGGAGGACATCGTCGCGGTGCTCGACTGGATCGGCGAGCCCGCGCTCGTCTTCGGGCACTCGTTCGGCGCGATCGTCGCGCTCGAGTCCGCCCGTGCCGCCGGTACGCGGATCAGCGCGCTCGCACTGTACGAACCGCCGTTGCACGCGCTCGGACCGAGGCTGCTCCCCATGCTGGCGCGGGCACGGGACCTGCTGTCGGAGCACAACGAAGCCGCGGTAGTGGCCGAGTTCCTCGGCGCGGTCGACGCCATGCCGCCCGGCGAAGACCTCACCCAGCTCAGCATCATCCTCGGCGCACGCGCCGCCGGTGTGGTCTCGGACCTGGAGTGCATGGTCTCGGCCGAACCGCGGCCCGAACGATGGGCCGAGCTGGCGGTTCCCGCGTTGCTGCTCTACGGCGACGCGAGCGACCTGAACGGACGGGAAGACTGCCGATGGCTCGCGGACCTCGTTCCGTCCGGACTCCTCGCCGGGCTGCCTGGGCAGGCACATTTCCCGGACCTGGTTCCGCTCGCGGCCGTGCTCGGGGACTTCGCCGGAACCCCGTTCAGGAAAACAGCTTCCGCAACGTGATCATGGCGTCCTCTTTGGACAGGGCACGGCCGGTGGCGAAGGCGCGTTCATAGCCTTCGCCACCGAGTTCCTGTTCCAGCTTCCCGATCAGCTCGCGCAGCTCGGGATCGCCGAGGTCGAGCATCCCGCGCAACGCGTGGCTCAACCCGACCGCCTTCGCGGCCGCTTCCGGATTCCCCTCCTGCCGCAGCAGGTTCGCGGCCAAAGTGGCATCGACCGCGGCGTCCGGCATGTCCTGGCGGGCATCGACGGCCACGGTGCTGGCTTGCAGCGCCGCCCTCGCTTCCGCGGGCTTTCCGTCGGCGAGGAAGAGCGTGACCCGCGCTCTCGCGAGCAACTCCGTGTAGATCCAGGACGGCATCGGCAGGGCATGGGTGGTTTCGTCCAGCTTGTCGAGCAGCCGGTGCCCTTCGGCGAACCGGCCCTGTGCCCGGATCAGCTTGACCCGGGCGAGTTGGGACATCGCCTTGAGTTCGGCGCTGCCGTTGCGGTCGGCGAGCTCTTCCACGCGGCGCATGTCCTCGGCCGCGCCGTCCAGATCGCCGCTGCGGATGCGTTCTTCGGCGAGCCGCACCAGGTGCTGCACCACGTCCTCGTCCGAAGACAGCTCGAGCGCGAGTTCCAGTCCTCGCTGGTAGGTGCTGATGGCCGCGGCGTGATCTCCCCGCAGCGACCTGCCCTCCGCCTTCATGCCGAGCGTGATCGCGATCCCCCAGCGGTCGCCGACCTGCTCGAACAGCCGTAGCGCGTGGTTCCGCATGTCTTCGCCGCGTTCCAGTTCACCGCGTTCTGTCAGCAGAAAGCTCCGTACCCACGCGGCGCAGGCCTGGCACCACGGGTCGTCGAGCTGCTCGATCGCGTCGACCACCGTCTCCGCGAGCGCAAGCTCCCTGGCGAAGAACGCGAGCATCGGAATGGCCATCATCAGCCCCGGATAGCGCCCGATGGCACCGGTGCGGAGGGACTCCTCGGCGATCTCGGTCGCCGCGGCGATGTCGATGCCACCGGGGAAGGCATTGATCACGAGCTGGACGGCGCGGAGCGCGGTTCGCGTGCTCGGCGGGAGGTCGCCGTCCATGTCGAGCACGCTGCCGGTGAATTCCACGAGCTGGTCGTTGACGCCCCGGATCACCCAGTACCAGAACAGGCCACCGAGGACCCGGTGCGCGGTGTCGATGTCCCCCGAATCGATCGCGTGCCGCAGGGTGGTGATCAGGTTGCCGTACTCGGTGTCCAGGATGTCCATCGCGTGCAGCTGATCCGCGGTGCGCAGCGTCGGTTCGATCTCCTCGAGCAGATCGCGGAAGTACTCGCCGAACGACGCCTGTGCCCGAGCCTTTTCGCCGGACTCTTCGAGCCGCTCCATGGCGTAGGCGCGAATGGTTTCGAGCATGCGGTACCGGGGCTCGCCCGCTTCGTCGACGGTGGAGTCCACGATCGACTTCTCGACGAGCGAGCCGAGGACGTACACGACGTCTTCCGCGGGCAGAACGTCGCAGGCGCAGACCGCTTCGACGGCGGTCGCGGTGGCACCGGCGGCGAAGACGGAGAACCGGCGCGCGACCATCGCCTCGTGCTCGGTGAGCAGTTCCCAGCTCCACTCGACGACCGCGCGCAGCGTCCGCTGGCGCGGCAGCGCGACCCTGCTGCCCGAGGTGAGCAGGCGGAACCGGTCGTCGAGCCGCTTCGCGATCTGGCCAGGCGTCATCGACCGCAGGCGCGCCGCGGCGAGTTCGAGCGCGAGCGGCATCCCGTCGAGCCGGCGGCAGATCTCCACGACGGCGTCGGCGGTCGACTCGTCGAGGACGAACTCCGGGCGCACGGTGGCCGCCCGGTCGGTGAACAGCCGAACCGCGGGGGCCTCGGCGACGGGGACGCCCTCCGACGGCAGGCCGAGCGGTCCGACCTGGCACAGCGCCTCACCGGTGATCGCGAGCGGCTCCCTGCTCGTCACGAGCACCCGCAAGCCCGGAACACGGCTGAGCAGGTCGTGGGTGAACGCGGCGGCCGCGTCGATGAGGTGCTCGCAGTTGTCCAGCACCAGCAGCGCGTCACCGATCGCGAGCTGGTCGGTGATCCGGTCCAGCGCGTCGACCGGCTGGACCGTCTGCTCGCGAAGGCGGATGTCCCAGACGCCGAGTGCGCTCAGCACCGCGGCGGGCAGCGCGTCCGCGTCCCGGATGCCGGCGAGCGGTACGAACCAGACCCGCCCGCGCTCGTAGCACGGATGGCGCGCCGCGGCTTCCGTGGCGAGCCTCGTCTTGCCCGCTCCGCCCGGCCCGATGAGGCTGACCAGCCGCGCGGCGGCGAGTTGGGCGCCGATCGACCGCAGCTCGTCGTCCCTGCCGACGAAGCTGGTCAGCCGCACCGGCAGGTGATCGTCGGCCTGTTTCCTCGGCGACGTTTTGCCCGCTAACTGTCCCCGGACGGCGGCCAGGTGGATCTCGCGGAGTTCCGGCGACGGGTCGACCCCGAGGTCGTCGGCGAGCGCGGCCCGCAGCCGTTCGTACAGGCCGAGCGCCTCGGACTGCCGCCCCACCGCGCACAGCGCGCGGATCCTCAGCCCGAGCAGGCGCTCGCGCAGCGGCTCGCGTTCACTGGCTTCTTCGAGGTCCGCGAGCACGGCCGCATGATGCCCGAGCGCGATCTCGGCGTCGAAACGATCCTCCGCGGCGGCGACGCGCAACTCGGCGAACCTCGCGGCCGAAACCCGGGCGAACGGCGCCTCCTGCACGTCGGACAGCGGCTCACCCCGCCACAGGGCGAGTGCCTTCGACAACTCCGCGGCCGCCTGCTCGTGGCGTCCGGCCGCCAGCTCCCGGCTGCCGCGCGCGACGAGTTCGCCGAACAGGTGCGCGTCTACGGCATCGCGAGGGAGATCGAGCACGTACCCGCCGCCCGAGGATTCGACGGCCGCCGCACCGCGCAGCGCCCGGCGCAACCTCGACACCAGCGACTGCAGCGCGTTCGCGGCGCCGCTCGGCAGGTCCGTTCCCCAGAGGCCGTCCACGAGCGAGTCGACCGACACCGGCTTCCCGGTGTCGAGCGCCAACCTGGCGAGGAGCATGCGGACGCGAGCGCCGCCGATGTCGATCGGAGCACCGTCGTCGGCAAGCGCCCGGACGGGGCCGAGCAGGGCGATGCGCACCTGTCCAGCTTTCCAGAACGCGGAACGGCCCGTGCGGACCTACCGACCGACGTGGGGATTATCCAGACAAAACGGACTAGCTTCGCGGGCGCGCGACAGGTTCACGATACGTTCGCCCGACACGAATTCTTGGATCAACGGGAGTGTTCATGAGTGGAAGCACCCGCTGGCGCCGTCCGGCCGTGGCCGCGACCGTCGCCGTGCTCACCGGGCTCACCCTCGGTGCCGGGGTAGCGGAAGCGTCCGGCCACCCGACGCCGGGCAGCGACGGCGCCGGCGACACCTACTACCCCACCGACGGCAACGGCGGATACGACGTCGCCGACTACACACTCTCGACGACCTACGACCCGGCATCGCACGACCTGACCGGGAACCAGCGCGTCACCGCGCGCGCGACGCAGGACCTCAGCTCGTTCAACCTCGACCTGTACAAGCTCGGCGTCGACTCGGTGAAGGTCAACGGCAAGCAGGCGACGTTCAAGCAGGCCGGCGAGCACGAACTGGTCATCACCCCGGCCCGCGCGCTGCGCCGCGGCCAGCCGTTCGTCGCCGAAATCGCCTACCACGGCAAGCCGACCGCGATCAGCGACCCGTCGCTCGGCGCCAACGGGTGGCAGTACTCCGAGAGCGGCGGCGCGTTCGTCGCCGGCGAGCCGCATTCCGCGGCCACCTGGTACCCGGTGAACGACACCCCGAAGGACAAGGCGACCTTCCACCTGTCGATCACGGTCCCGGACGAATGGGGCGTGATCGCCAACGGCCAGGAGCGCGGCACCCGCAAAACACCGCAGGGCACCACGCACGTGTGGGCGGAGGAAACCCCCACGGTCCCGTACATGACGACCGTCGCCATCGGGAAATGGGACTTCCAGCGATCGCGGCTGCGCGATGGCACCCCGGTGGTGAGCGCGTTCGCGCAGGGCGTGCCCGACGGGGTGAAGCAGGCGGAAGGGCGGCTGCCGGAGGTCATCGACTTCCTGTCGTCGAAGTTCGGGCCGTACCCCATCGACGCCGCGGGCGGCATCTTCCTCACCGAGCAGATCGGGTTCTCGCTCGAAACGATGAGCAGGCCGGTCTACGCGGGCTGGGCCGATCTCCCCACTATCGTCCACGAGAACGCGCACCAGTGGTACGGCGACTCGGTCGCGGTGGACGACTGGAAGGACGTGTGCCTGAACGAATGCTTCGCCAGCTACGCCGAATGGATGTGGAGCGAGGCGAAGTCGAACAAGCCCATGGACGCGCGCTACCTGGACGCGGTGAAGAAGGCCACTCCGAACTTCTGGGCGGGCAAGCTCTACGACATGGGCCCCGGCAAGGAGTTCACGTCGGTGTACAGCAAGGGCCCGATGGCGTTGCACGCGTTGCGGCGGACCGTCGGCGACCGCGCGTTCGACACCGTGCTGCGGTTCTGGCCGACCCTGCACCGGGACGGGAACGCGAACCTGCCAGAGTTCCAGCGGTTCGTCGAGCGGATCTCGGGTCAGCGCCTGCAGGGCTTCTTCGACGCCTGGTTCTACGGCAACGCGAAGCCCGCGGACCAGTACCTCTACCCCGGCCCGCTGAAGCCGTAGCGATCTCGCCTGCCCGGCGGGTGCACCGCCGGGCAGGCGTCCTCGTGACCGCCATGGGGCGAAGACCGGTTTCCTTGGGCGTCGCCGGGGTCGTGACCGGCGGCGTGTGCGGTGCGCTGTGGCAGTGCGTCGACGGGGCGAACATCGCGGCCTGCGACCACGCGGACCCGATGGCGTGGTGCGGCCTCGGCAGGCTGCTGTCGCTGGCGATCACACTGGCGCTCAGTGTGCCCGGCGTCGCGCTCCTGTTCGCACTGCTGGCCCCCGCGCTGGCCCGGCGGCGAGGGCCGCTCGTGCTGGTGGCCACGGCGCTCGTGGTGCTGAGCGCGATGGCCTTCGCGGTGACGCCGCAGTTCGGCTGGTTCCGCGTGGCGATCCCGACGGTGCTGCTCGGCGCGGGGCTCTACTGGGCCTGCTCGTCGCCCGATGCCGAGCGGGCCCCCGGCTGACCCCGGCGCCCCGATCCGGCGGCGTCCTCCTGGCCTGCATTTAGCGGGCTAAACGCGCTCAGCCGCCGACGCCCGGAAAGTTACCGTGCTCCTGATGTCGAGAACCCGCGCACAGCGTCGTCCCCGGGGTGAAGACGGCCAGCACTGAGCTGGGCGACCCCCCGAGGACGATAAGAGGGCTAACTGTGCGAACGAACGAAATCACCGAAGTGCTGAACCGGCCGCTCAGCCAGGAGCTGCTGGCCCGCGACCTGACCCGCTTGGCCTACGTCGCCAAGGACGGCACACCCCGCACCATCCCGATCGGGTTCCACTGGAACGGCACGGAGATCGTCATGTGCACCGCGACGAACGCGCCGAAGCTACCGAGCCTGCGAAAGAACCCGATGGTCGCGCTGACGATCGACACCGAGGTGCACCCGCCCAAGATTCTGCTCATCCGCGGTCGTGCCGAACTCGACGTCGTCGAGGGCATCCCGTCCGAGTACCTCGAGATGAACGGCAGCTACGAGATGACGCCGGAACAGCGGGTCGAGTGGGAGGCCAACGTCCACGCGCTCTACGACGGCATGGTCCGGATCGTCGTGACGCCGACCTGGGCGAAGCTGATCGACTTCGAGGCCACGCTGCCGAGCGCGGTCGAGGAGCTGATCAAGCGGCAGCAGGAGCGTCAGCACGTCTGAGCGCCGCGGCGGGGTGTCGCCGGGAAATGTCCCGGCGGAGTGCCCAGAATCCCGAAAGCGGCTTCGCCCCCGAATCGGCCGCGCCACAATGCGGCAGACCGCACCAAGGAGAACGTCATGGCCAAGTACCTGCTGCTCAAGCATTACCGAGGCGCACCGGCGTCCCACAACGACGTGCCGATGGACCAGTGGACGCCGGACGAGGTTTCGGCCCACATCCAGTACATGCAGGACTTCATCACCCGGGTCAGGGACACCGGCGAGTTCGTCGACTCCCAGGGGCTCTCCCAGGAGGGCATGTTCGTCCGCTCCGACGGCGAGGGGCGGCCTCCGGTCACCGACGGCCCGTTCGCGGAGACCAAGGACCTGATCGCGGGCTGGATAGTGATCGACGTCGAGACCCAGGAGCGGGCGATCGAACTGGCGGGTGAGCTGTCCGCGGCTCCGGGCGCGGACGGGAAGCCGATCCACGAGTGGCTCGAGCTTCGCCCCTTCCTGGCCGAGCACTCGACCATCACGGACTGAGGCATGGTGGACGAGGCCCTGCTGCGGACACTCACCCCCACCGTGATCGGCATCCTCGTCCGTCGCGGAGCCGACTTCGCGGCCGCCGAGGACGCCGTGCAAGACGCACTGGTCGAAGCGCTGCGCGTGTGGCCGGGCACCCCGCCGCGGGATCCCAAGGGCTGGCTGGTCACCGCGGCCTGGCGCAAGTTCCTCGACGCCACCCGCGCCGACACGTCCCGGCGGAACCGCGAGGAACGCGTCGAGGACGAGCCAGAGCCCGGCCAGAGCGAGGTCGTGGACGACACGCTCCAGCTCTACTTCCTGTGCGCGCACCCGTCCCTGACACCGGCCTCGGCCGTCGCGCTCACGCTGCGCGCCGTCGGCGGCCTGACCACGCGGCAGATCGCGCAGGCCTACCTGGTGCCGGAGGCGACCATGGCCCAGCGGATCAGCAGGGCCAAGCGGACCGTCTCGGGCGTGCGGTTCACTCAGCCCGGTGACGTCGCCACGGTGCTGCGCGTGCTCTACCTGGTCTTCAACGAAGGCTATTCCGGCGACGTCGACCTCGCCGGCGAGGCGATCCGGCTGACCCGCCAACTGGCGGTGAAGACCCACCACGAGGAGGTCGCGGGCCTGCTCGCGCTCATGCTGCTCCACCACGCGCGGCGGGCGGCGCGGACCGGCCCCGACGGCAGCCTCGTTCCCCTCGCGGAGCAGGACCGCGGCCTGTGGAGCACCCGCCTGATCACCGAGGGCGTCGACGTGATCCAGGCGGCCCTCACCCGCGACCGCCTCGGCGAGTTCCAGGCCCAGGCCGCCATCGCCGCGCTCCACGCCGACGCTCGGACGGCCGAGGAGACCGACTGGGGGCAGATCGTCGAGTGGTACGACGAACTCGTGCGCCTCACCGGCAGCCCGGTGGCCCGGCTCAACCGGGCCGTCGCGGTAGGCGAGGCCGTCGGCCCGCAGGCCGGCCTGGCCGCGCTGGCGGAACTCGACCCCGCCCTGCCCCGCTACGCCGCCGTCGCGGCGTATCTGCACGAGCGCGACGGTGATCCGGTGACCGCGGCACGGCTCTACGCCGAAGCCGCGCGGGCCGCGCCCAACGTCCCCGAACGCGACCACCTCACGCGACAGGCCGCACGGCTCAACACCCAGCTGCGCGGGTGACCGTACCGCTCCCGGCGGCCCGCCCGGCCTCGATCCCGCGGACGACATTTAGCCCGCTAAACGTCGCCGTCCGCCGGGGAAAAGGAAGCGGCCCCCGGATGGTTCCGGGGGCCGCTTCGGATGCTGCTCGTGTCAGTCGTTCTCCGCCGACTCGGCGTCGTCGCCGCTGGAGGCGCCGATGCTCACCGGGGGTGCGTCCGGCACGTCGGACGGCTTGGGCTCACCGCGGAAGGTGAAGTGCGCCTTGTCGTCCCGCTCGTTCTCCTCGCCGTCCCAGTCCTCGACGTCGACGATGATGATCTGGCCCGGCTGGATCTCGCCGAACAGGATCTTCTCCGACAGCTGGTCCTCGATCTCGCGCTGGATCGTGCGACGCAGCGGCCTGGCACCGAGCACGGGGTCGAATCCGCGCTTGGCGAGCAGGGCCTTCGCCTTGTCGGTCAGTTCGAGCGCCATGTCCTTGACCTTGAGCTGGCCCTCGACCCTGGTGATCATCAGGTCGACCATCTCGATGATCTGGTCCTTGGTCAGCTGGTGGAAGACGATGATGTCGTCGATCCGGTTCAGGAACTCCGGCCGGAAGTGCTTCTTCATCTCCTCGTTGACCTTTTGCTTCATCTTCTCGTACTTCGTCTCGACGTCGTTGCCCGCCGAGAAGCCGAGAGACACGGACTTCGAGATGTCCGAAGTGCCCAGGTTCGAGGTGAAGATCAGCACCGTGTTCTTGAAGTCGACGGTACGGCCCTGCCCATCGGTCAGGCGGCCGTCCTCCAGCACCTGCAGGAGCGTGTTGTAGATCTCCTGGTGCGCCTTCTCGATCTCGTCGAACAGCACCACCGAGAACGGCTTGCGCCGCACCTTCTCGGTCAGCTGGCCGCCCTCTTCGTAGCCGACGTAACCCGGAGGGGCACCGAAGAGCCGCGAAGCGGTGTACCGGTCGTGGAACTCGCCCATGTCGATCTGGATGAGCGCGTCGTCCTCGCCGAACAGGAAGGAGGCCAGCGCCTTGGACAGCTCGGTCTTACCGACACCGGACGGGCCGGCGAAGATGAACGAGCCGGACGGGCGCTTCGGGTCCTTCAGGCCGGCCCGAGTACGGCGGATCGCCTGCGAGACGGCCTTGACGGCGTCCTCCTGGCCGATAATCCGCTTGTGCAGCTCGTCCTCCATGCGGAGCAGACGCGTGGTCTCCTCCTCGGTGAGCTTGAACACCGGGATCCCGGTCCAGTTGGCGAGCACCTCGGCGATCTGCTCGTCGTCGACCTCGGCGACGACGTCGAGGTCGCCGTCCTTCCACTGCTTCTCCCGCTCGGACTTCTGGCCGAGGAGGGTCTTCTCCTCGTCCCGCAGGCGCGCGGCCCGCTCGAAGTCCTGCGCGTCGATCGCGGACTCCTTGTCCCGGCGCACGTCGGCGATCTTCTCGTCGAACTCGCGCAGGTCCGGCGGCGCGGTCATCCGGCGGATGCGCATCCGCGCGCCCGCCTCGTCGATGAGGTCGATCGCCTTGTCCGGCAGGAACCGGTCGTTGATGTAGCGATCGGCGAGCGTGGCCGCCGCGACCAGCGCGGAGTCGGTGATGGAGACGCGGTGGTGCGCCTCGTACCGATCGCGCAGGCCCTTGAGGATCTCGATCGTGTGCTCGAGCGACGGCTCGCCGACCTGGATCGGCTGGAACCGGCGCTCCAGCGCGGCGTCCTTCTCGATGTACTTGCGGTACTCCTCGAGCGTGGTGGCGCCGATCGTCTGCAGCTCACCGCGGGCGAGCATCGGCTTCAGGATCGACGCGGCGTCGATCGCGCCCTCGGCGGCACCCGCGCCGACGAGCGTGTGCAGCTCGTCGATGAACAGGATGATGTCGCCGCGCGTCTTGATCTCCTTGAGCACCTTCTTGAGGCGCTCTTCGAAGTCACCGCGGTAGCGCGAGCCCGCCACGAGCGACCCGAGGTCGAGCGTGTAGAGCTGCTTGTCCTTCAGCGTCTCGGGCACCTCGCCCTTGACGATGTTCTGGGCGAGGCCCTCCACGACGGCCGTCTTGCCGACGCCGGGCTCACCGATCAGGACCGGGTTGTTCTTGGTGCGCCGCGACAGCACCTGCATGACCCGCTCGATCTCCTTGCCGCGCCCGATCACCGGGTCGAGCTTGCCCTCGCGGGCGGAGACGGTCAGGTTGCGGCCGAACTGGTCCAGCACCAGCGACGAGGACGGCGTGCCCTCGCCACGGCCGCCACCGGCTTCCTGGGGCTCCTTGCCCTGGTAGCCGGACAGCAGCTGCAGGACCTGCTGGCGCACCCGGTTGAGGTCGGCGCCGAGCTTGACCAGCACCTGCGCGGCCACGCCCTCGCCCTCGCGGATGAGCCCGAGCAGGATGTGCTCGGTGCCGATGTAGTTGTGGCCGAGCTGCAGCGCTTCGCGCAGGGACAGCTCCAGCACCTTCTTGGCACGCGGGGTGAAGGGGATGTGCCCGCTCGGGGCCTGCTGCCCCTGGCCGATGATCTCCTCGACCTGCTGGCGGACACCCTCCAGCGCGATACCCAGCGACTCCAGCGCCTTGGCGGCGACACCTTCACCCTCGTGGATCAGACCCAGGAGGATGTGCTCGGTGCCGATGTAGTTGTGGTTGAGCATCCTGGCCTCTTCTTGGGCCAGGACGACCACCCGCCTCGCGCGGTCGGTAAACCTCTCGAACATTTGCACTCCCTCGACTGCTGCGCCGGCGGCCCGATTCCATCGGGAAGCACCCGATGACTTCAGCACCGTGAGACCACTGTAGTAGCCATGCGGTCGCGCTGGCCTACCACTACGGCGGATTGAGTCACACACAGCTAGTCACGCACCCCGTTCCGTGGCACGTATTCGCTGGTTGCGTACACCTTCGTCAACGCAGGACGGCACTGCCGGATTCCGGCAGGCGCCCTTGTCCGCTCACCGCGAACAGCCCACGCGCCGAGTTTCCCCCGATCGGTGGCCGGATCGCGCGCTCGTGTCATCCACGGTAAGGTTAGGCAGACCTAATCGCCCGAATGGAGCAGAGAGGCCCGCGTGAACGTTTCGCGGTCTAAACGCGCCCCGGCGAGCGGCCTCGCGGCGTCGCTGGCCAGGGTCGCCACGCTCCAGTCCAGGGCCGATCTCCGCCGCGAAGCCCCCGCGGGCTGGCTCCGCTGCTCCGACCTGCTCGACGACCCCGCCGGCTTCGACCGCTGGCGCAAGGAGCTCGACGGCTGGCTCCGGCCGCGCTTCGGGGAGGCGCCGGAGCGGACCACGGCCTCCTACGTCATGTCCTGGTACCTGCACGTGCCCGCCTACCTCGGCGCGCTGCTGATGCACCACGAGCGCCGCGTGCCGACGCTGCGCCCCGCGGAGCTCGCGTTCTCGCTCGGCGACGACCGGCCGCATCCCGAGGGCATGGCACTGGGCGGCGACGACTTCTACTGCCTGCCGTCGGACCCGGGGTGCGACCTGCCCGGCGCCACGGCCGTCGCCGACGAGCACGCGCTGGCCGCCGCGCTGCGCACCCGCTACATCGCGCACGCCGCCCAGTTCATCCGCGTGTACTCCGCGGTCGGCCCGTTCGGCAAGCGGACGCTGTGGGCCGCCGCTACGGACGCGCTCGACAACTCGCTCTGGTGGGCGGGCAAACAGGGCGGCGACGAAGGCGCGGGCGTCGCCGACGCGGCGCTCGTACTGGCGAACCGGTACGCCCCGTTGACATCCGCGTCGACGCTCGAAACGCACGAGGGGGCCGACGGGCATCGCGAGTGGACTCGCCGCCGCGAAAGCTGTTGCTTCTCCTACCTTCTGCCGGGCGAAGCCGAATGCGAGGCCTGCCCGCGCATCCGCCGACGGCGCTGAGCCCGCCGGAACGCACCGTCGGTACGGCACCGGATCCGGAGAGTGCGGACCACGGGTTCCCAGGTGACGGCACGATTACAACTGGCTCAGACCAGTGCTTCCGCTCATAACCTTTGACGGGTGCGGATCACCAGGGGAGCGACCGGCGAGGCGCTGGGGACGGCGAACGTGGCCGTCGCCCGCAAGCTGCCCGCCGCCGAGTTGCGGGAGTTCGTCGAGTACTACTGGCTGGTGCGCTGGAACCTGCGCGGCCAGGAGCCGCAGGCTCAGCACGCCCTGCCGACCATCGCGGTCTACGCGAGCTTCTTCGCCGGCAACACCGGAGTGGTCGGCCCTTCGCACGGCACGCTCTCGCACCTGCTGACCGGCTCGGGGCAGGGGCTCGCGGTGCGCTTCCGGCCCGGCACCTTCCGCGCCTACCTGCCCGGCCCCGTCTCGGAGCTCGCCGACCACGCGATCCCGCTCTCGGCCGTGTTCGGTGACGAGGCGGAGGGCACGGCCGCCGAAGTCCAGCGGGCGGGCACCGACGAGGAAATGGTGACGGCGGTGGACCGGCTGCTCCGGCGGAGCGTGCCCCCGCTCACGAGGCAGGCGCGCCGCGCGGTGCGCATCGTGGAAACCATCGCGGGCACCCCGTCGATCACCAGAGTGGACCAGCTGAGCGCGGCGACCAGGGTGACCGTGCGCACGCTGCAGCGGCTGTTCTCCGAACACGTCGGCACGAGTCCTAAGTGGGCGATCAGGGCGTACCGGCTCACCGATGCCGCACGACGGGCGGCGATGGACGAGAACCGGGACTTCGGCCTGCTGGCCGCCGAACTCGGCTACACCGATCAAGCTCATTTCGTCGGCGACTTCGGGTTCTCCCCGCCCGCACCGGGGACGCGCTAACGACAAGGGCCGCCGGGAGGATCTCCCGGCGGCCCTGTGTCATCACAACGCAAGCCATCACAACGCAAGCCTTCACAAAGCAGGCCGTCCCAAACCCAAGCCGTCAAGCCAGTACCCGCCGGCGCCGCCGCTTTGTTCGACAAGGCACCTTTGTTCGAACAAACGGCCGTGCGGGCGGTAAGCGAGACCGCGGTCAGTTCTTCTTGTGGTAGGCGTCCACGACCTCCGACGGGATGCGCCCGCGGTCGGAGACGGCAAAGCCGTTCTTGCGCGCCCAGGCGCGAATGGCCTGGTTCTGCTCACGATCGACCGTGGCGGGGCGGGCGACGGCCTTCGCCGAGGGGCGCGCACCGGAGCGCTTGCGGCCACCGGCGCGGCGCGCGTGCTCGACATACTGGGCCAGCGCGTCGCGCAATTCTTCCGCGTTGTCCGACGAGAGATCGATCTGGTAGCTCACGCCATCCAAACCGAACTCAACGGTCTCTTCCGCCTCGGAACCGTCGAGGTCGTCGACGAGTGAGACGAGCACCTTCTGTGCCATCAGTTTCCTCCTGCATAGGCCTGGCGAATGATCAGGCAGGGGCGGTGAGCCCCCGACAAGAAGTCATTGTCTGGGGACATTGATACCCGCCATCGCGACTAAACGCAAATCTCGATTGGGTTTACCCGCGTCACGAAAGCCCGATGCTCACTCTTCGGGGTTATTCGGGCCGAACCTGTGGGAAGAGGATCGTCTCCCGGATACCGAGCCCGGTCAGCGCCATCAGCAAGCGGTCGATACCCATTCCGACCCCGCCACTGGGCGGCATTCCATACTCCAGAGCCCGGAGAAAATCTTCGTCAAGGCGCATCGCTTCGCTATCACCGGCCGCCGCGAGGCGGGACTGCTCGGTGAGCCTTTGCCGCTCGACAACGGGGTCGATCAGCTCCGAGTAGCCGGTGCCGAGTTCGAATCCCCGCACGTAGAGATCCCACTTCTCGGCCACCCCCTCCTGACTGCGGTGTTGCCTGGTCAGCGGGGAGGTCTCGATCGGAAAATCACGGACAAATGTCGGCTCGGACAGATGGTCACCGACGAGGTGTTCCCATAGTTCCTCGACCAGTTTGCCGTGGGTGAGCTTCGGGTCGACCTCGAGTGCACGGGCCTGCGCGAAGCCGTGCAGCTTCGCCGCGGAAGTCTCCGGTGTGACTTCTTCACCGAGGGCTTCCGATAGGGACTCGTACATCTTCAGCGTCGTCCATTCGCCGGACAGGTCGTACTCGGTTCCGTCGGCGAGAGTGACGATCTGGGTGCCGAACGCGGCGTCGGCGGCCTCCTGCACGAGTTCCCTCGTCATGACCGCGGCCGTGTCATAAGTCCCATACGCCTCGTAGAACTCCAGCATGGCGAACTCGGGCGAATGTGACGAGTCACTTCCTTCGTTCCGGAAGTTCCGGTTGATCTCGAAGACCTTCTCGATCCCGCCGACCACGCACCGCTTGAGGTAGAGCTCCGGTGCGATCCGCAGGTAAAGGTCGAGATCGAAGGCGTTCGAATGGGTCATGAACGGCCTGGCCGCCGCGCCGCCGTGCAGGGTCTGCAGCATCGGGGTCTCGACCTCGGTGAAACCGCGGCGGTGGAACGAGTCGCGCAGCGAGCGCATCACCGCGGCCCTGGTCCGCACGACGTCACGGGCCCGCGGCCGGACGATCAGGTCGACGTAGCGCTGGCGGATCCGGGTTTCCTCGGCCAGTTCCTTGTACATCACCGGCAGCGGCCGCAGCGACTTCGAGGTGAGGCGCCAGCCGTCCGCCATCACGGACAGTTCGCCGCGCTTGGACGTGATGACCTCGCCGTGCACGAAAACGTGGTCGCCGAGGTCGACATCGGACTTCCACGCGGTCAGCGCGTCCTCGCCGACCTTCGCCAGGCTGATCATGGCCTGCAGCTCGGTGCCGTCGCCCTCGCGCAGGCTGGCGAAGCACAGCTTCCCGGTGTTGCGCAGGAACATCACGCGCCCGGTGACCCCGACCCGCTCACCGGTCGCGGTGTCCGCGGGCAGGCCGTCGTTGGCCGCGCGGACTTCGGCGAGCGTGTGCGTCCTCGCCACCTCGACCGGGTAGGGATCGATACCCTCGGCGAGGATCCGGTCGCGCTTTTCCCGCCGCACCCGCATCTGTTCCGGCAGGTCATCGGTCGGCGCGCCGTCAGCGGCGGGATTCTCGGTCATGCGCACAGGGTACGAACCACCCCGGTAGGTGTGGCAACCGGATTACCCAAGCCCGTTTTACCCATGCCCGCGCCGGTTCACAAGGCCGCCATTCGCGTTGAACTACGATCAAGACGTGACCGAGTCCATACCGGATTCAGCGGCGGAACTGCGCGCGGCGCGTTCCCGTTCCTTCGGCGCCGAAGCCGCCGCTTACGCCGAGCACCGTCCCGATTACCCCGTCGCCGCTCTCGAGTGGGGACTGCCAGGGGGCGGCCGCGGAAGAATTCTCGATCTCGCCGCCGGAACCGGAAAACTTACCGGGAACCTGCTATCGCTCGGCGGGGTAACCGTCATCGCGGTCGAACCGGACGACGGAATGCGGGCCGAACTGTCCAGGCGGCTGCCCGCCGTCGAGGCGTACCCGGGTACGGCCGAACGGATTCCGCTCCCGGACAACAGTGTCGACGCGGTTTTCGCGGGCCAGGCATTTCACTGGTTCGACGTCTCCTCCGCACTCACCGAGATCGCCCGGATACTGCGACCGGGTGGCACGGTGGCCGCGTTGTGGAACCACGACGACGAATCCGTGCCGTGGGTCGCCGCATTCTCCGCACTCGTCCGTACCGGGGTCAGCAGGGGATGGGCCGACGCGAGCCGCCCGCTTCCGGAGCATCCCGGATTCCACCCGTTCGACCGCGCCCGGTTTCCGCACGCGCACCGCCGCACAGCGGAAACACTCACGGCCACCGTCGCCACGCATTCGCGCTTTCTCGTCGCCACCGGTGCCGAGCGCGCGGCCGCGCTGGCGAAGGTCCGGGAATTCCTCCGCGACACCCCCGAGACCGCGGACGGCGAATTCGAGCTGCCGCTGGTGACGACGGTCATTCGCGCGGAGCGCCGGTAAGGAACATCACCCGTTTCCCCGCCTCCCCGGTGCTACCTTCGGAAGTGGTGGCGTTCCGCCCCGGACGAGCGCGTCGTACCCGGTCAGGACAAGACGGCGCAGCACACACCGGCACGATCCCCGTGCCGGCGGGTACTGCGAAAGGCTCGTCATGTCGTGGCTCGTTCTCGTTCTCTCCGGTGTGCTCGAAACCGTGTGGGCCGCCGCGCTGAGCGCGTCGAAGGGTTTCTCCAAACTGTCGCCGACGCTGCTGTTCGGCGGTGCGCTGGTACTGAGCATGGGCGGTCTCGCCTACGCCATGCGGACCATTCCGATCGGCACCGGGTACGCGGTGTGGGTCGGCATCGGCGCCATCGGCACCGCCGTGTACGGCATGGTCGCGCTCGGCGACCCGGTTTCGGCAGGCCGGATCACCTGTCTGGTGCTCATCGTCGCCGGCGTGGTGGGACTCAAGGTCCTGCACTAACCGCGGATGTGCCGCTCGTACACCAGCCTGAGGCCGAGCAGGGTCAGATCGGGCACGTGCTCGGTGATGGTGTCCGATTCGGACAGTACGAGCGGCGCCAGCCCACCGGTCGCGAGCACCGCGACCGGCACGTCGGCGCCGCCGGTCAGCTCGGCGACGATCCGCTTCACCAGGCCGTCGACCTGGCCCGCGAACCCGTAGACGATGCCGGACTGCAGGCATTCCACGGTGCTCTTGCCGATCACCGACCTCGGCGGCACCAGCTCCACCTTCCGCAGCGCGGCGGCCTTGTCGGCGAGGGCGTCCACGGAGATTTCGATGCCGGGTGCGAACGCGCCGCCGAGGAACTCGCCCTTCGCGGAGATCGCGTCGATGTTCGTCGAGGTGCCGAAGTCGACCACCACGCAGGCGGTCGGGTGCAGATGGTGCGCGGCGAGGGTGTTGGCCAGCCGGTCGGCGCCGACCTCCTTCGGGTTGTCCACCAGCAGCGGCACCCCGGTGCGGACGCCGGGCTCCACCACCACCTTCGGCACGTCGGCGTAGTACCGGCCGAGCAGCACGCGCAGTTCGCGCAGCACCGCCGGCACCGTCGACAGCGCACTGATCCCGGTGACCTTTCCGGCGTACTCGCCGAGCAGCCCGCGCATCGTCAACGCGAGTTCGTCGGCGGTGATCTGGGCGTCCGTGCGCATCCGCCAGTCGTGGCGGAGCTTCGCCGAGTCACCTCGGCCTTCGTAGAGGCCGAGCACGATGTTCGTGTTGCCGACGTCGATCGTGAGGAGCATCTAACCCCTTCCGGGCTCGCTCAGCCCTCCGCGTGGAGGAGCGCGTCGAGGCGTGCCGCGTCGACGGTCTCGGCGACCGGGTACGCGGTGTCGCCCTCGATCGCGGGCAGGGTCACGGTGCCGCTGATCAGCCCGGATCCGTCCGGCGCGTGCGCGGGGTCGGTGCCGGAGTCGGCGACGCGGTTGTCGGCGTCGACGAACACGATGCGCGGCTGGTACGCGGCCGCCTCCGCGGTGTCCATCTGCCCGTACGAGATGAGGATGACCAGGTCGCCGGGGTGCACCAGGTGTGCCGCGGCGCCGTTGATGCCGAGCACGCCGCTGTCGCGCTCGCCCGCGATCACGTAGGTCTCGAGCCGCGCGCCGTTCGTGACATCCACAATGGACACCTGCTCACCCGGCAGCAGGTCGGCCGCCTCCATGAGCGTCTCGTCGACCGTCACCGAGCCGACGTAGTGCAGGTCGGCCTGCGTCACGGTGGCCCGATGGATCTTCGACTTCAGCATCGTGCGGTACATCTCGGACTCCCTCTCATGCCCCTGCGTCCTGGTGTTCGGACCGCTCCACACCCTGCACGGCCGCCTGGCCGAGCAGCAGCGGAACGTTGTCGATCAGCCGGGTTCGCCCCACCCTGGCCGCGATCAGCAACCGTGCCTCACCCTCGACGGGCGCCGGCCCCAGATCGGTTCCCCTGACCTGGAGATAGTCGAGCTCCACTTTGGGGCGTGCCGCCAGTACCCGCCCGGCAGCGGCCAGCACTTCACCCGTTCCGTGCCGGCCGGCGTGCACTCCCGCCGCCAGCGCCGCCGAGAGCACCACCGCGTCCTGCCGTTCCTCCCCGGTCAGGTAGACGTTGCGCGAGGACAACGCCAGCCCGTCGGACTCCCGCACCGTCGGCACGCCGATCACCCGCGTGTCCAGGTTCAGGTCGCGCAC
The DNA here is from genome assembly GCF_039529815.1 of Amycolatopsis minnesotensis. Lineage (NCBI taxonomy): Bacteria > Bacillati > Actinomycetota > Actinomycetes > Pseudonocardiales > Pseudonocardiaceae > Amycolatopsis > Amycolatopsis minnesotensis. The sequence goes on from NZ_BAAANN010000002.1 coordinate 273,771, forward strand.
CATCCGCTTCACCAGCACGAGCTGCTGGTAGTCCTTCTCCCCGAAGAAGGCGTAGTCGGGGCGCACGATGTTGAGCAACTTCGCGACCACCGTGAGCATTCCCGAAAAATGCCCCGGCCGCACTGTTCCTTCCAGTTCGTCGCCGAGTGGGCCCGGGTGCACGGTCACCGCCGCGCCTTCGGGGTAGAGGGCCTCGGCCGAAGGGACGAACGCGTACTCGGCACCGGTCTCGCCGAGCACGTCGAGATCCGCCTCCAGCGGACGCGGGTACGCCTCGAAGTCCTCGCCCTCCCCGAACTGGAGGGGGTTCACGAAGATCGACGCGCCGACGACCGTGTTCGGCAGCCGCTTGGCGCGCCGCAGCAGCTCGCGGTGCCCGGCGTGCAGCGCGCCCATGGTGGGCACCAGCGCGACCTTCCGGCCCACCTTGTGCAGCGCGGCCGTCACCCTCGTCAGGTCGGCTGGCGCGCGGTAGGTGTTGAGCGTGCCGCGGGTGAACTTCGGCGCGGTCGACATGCGCTGGGGGGTCGGCGGGGTCATGATCGTCCTTCAGTGGTCATGGCGGGTTTCGCCGAGCAGCTGGGAAATCTCGTTCGCGGCGCCGGCGCCGAGCATCCCGGACGCGGTCGCGCGCGCCACCGTCCGCCCGGCGAGCGTGCGGTACGACGGCGCGACCTCGGGCGCGTTCTCGGCCAGCACGGCAAGGTGCTTGCGGACGGTGCCCTCGTCCCCGCGGGCCACCGGGCCGGTCAGCGCGCGGTCGCCGTGGCGCAGCACGTTGTCCAGAGCGGCCGACAGCAGCGGCCCCAGCACGCGCTCGGCGTTCGCGACACCGGCGCGGCGCAGCACGTCCGCGCAGTCCGCGATCAGGGTGACCAGGTGGTTCGCGCCGTGGGCGAGTGCCGCGTGGTAGAGGCCGCGCGCCTGCTCCGGCACGCGGACCGGCTCGGCGCTCATCTCCATCGTCAGCGCTTCGCCGACGTTCCAGGCCGCTTCGTCGCCGTCGGCCGCGGTGATGCCGACGCTGCACGCGGCGATCCGCTCCAGGTCCTCCTGGCGGCCGGTGAACGTCATCACGGGGTGCAGGGCGAGCGGCAGCGCGCCCGCCTCGGCCACCGGCGCCAGCACCGCGATGCCGTGCGCGCCGGAGGTGTGCGCCACGATCTGGCCCGCGCGGATCGAGCCCGTCGCGACGAGACCGCGGACGAGCCCTTCGAGCGCGTCGTCGGGGACCGCGAGGAGCACCAGGTCCGCGAGCCGCACGACCTCGTCCGGCGGCAGCAGCGGCACGTCGGGGAGCATTCGTTCGGCGCGGGCCAGTGACGCCGCCGAGATCCCGGATGCGGCGACCACGGTGTGCCCGGCACGGGCCAGCGCGGCGCCGAAGACGCTGCCCACCCTGCCTGCCGACACCACGCCGACGGCCAGCCGCGCCGGGCGCAACATCGCGGGGCCGGCGTGATCGCTCATGATTGCGAACTCCCTACTCGTTCCAGTCCCGCTCGTCGTGGGTACCGGACGACGGCGCGAGAGTAGCTCCCGTCCGCGCACGAGGGGAGGGGGTTTATGACCAGCTTCACCCGTCCTGGGACCCCCTGCGCGGGGAGTCACCGTTCGCGGACGCAAGGCGAACCGCTTCGGCGCGGGAAGCGCGCAGCGTGTCCAGCAGCTCACCGCGCCGCTGCTCGCTGTCCGGCTTCGGGACGTCGCCGCGCAGCAGGAAAGCGAGCTCGGTGACGGCGGACTGGTAGGCCGCGACCGCCTTCGCCGCCGCCGGACCCGACTGCTTCCGCGCCTGCTGCCGCCACTTCCGGCGACCGGCGAGGCTCGCGAACAGCCCCATCTCGGACCGCGCGATCCACCGCGCGTCCGCCATGCCCGGCAGCGCCGCTTCGACGATCCGCTGCTCGCGGCGCCGGTTGAGCATGATCAGCATCACCACCCCGATGAACATCGGGACCATGATCAGGAAGTACACGTTCAGGAACGTCTTCGCGCCGCCGAGCACCGCGGCCGAATTCCACAGCGCGTGCAGCGCGACCGCGCCGAGGTAGCCCCCGAGCGACGCGAGCCAGCGCACGACCGGGCTCTTGGTGCGCGCCGCGACGCCGATCCCGATGCCGAAGACGACCGCGAACAGGGGATGCGTGAACGGGGAAAGCACGCCGCGCAGGACGAACGCGGCGAGCACCCCGGGGTTCGACCCGTCGCCGAAGCCGTTCTCGGCGAACGCGCGGCCGAAGTAGTAGATGTTCTCGGTGAAGGCGAAGCCGGTGGCGCTGAACCCGGCGTAGACGATCCCGTCGATCACGCCGTCGAACTCGCCCGCGCGCCGCCACAGCACCAACAGCACGAAGGCGCCCTTCGCGGCCTCTTCGACCAGCGGCGCGGACACCACCGCGCTGAACTTGCTGCCGTTGCCGCTGCCGAGCAGCAGGTCACCGACGGCCTCGGCGGTGTTGTTGATCAGCAGCGCGGTGATCGTGGCGAAGCAGGCGCCCCAGGCGAACGCCAGCAGAAGAAGCTTCGCGGGCTCCGGCTCCCACCGGTCCACCCACAGCAGCGCCGGCACCACGACCGCGACCGGTACCAGCGCCGCGACGACCCCGATCATCGCCGGGCCGACGCCGACCCGGACGGTGGCGAGGCCGAGCAGCAGCAGCCCGCACACCGCCAGCACGACCAGGCCCAGCAAGGGCAGCAGGACGGTGATGCGGCGCGGTCGTCGTGTGTTCCCGAATTGCACGTCGGATCCCCTCACGCCCGGTAACCCTACGTGCACCCGGTTCAGTCTTCGGCGCGGCGCCTGCGCCGCGGGGCCGTTTCGCCGGAACCGTGCGCGGCGAGCAACTCCGTGACCGAACGACCGGCGCCCGAACCGTGCGAGCCGGAGGACTCCGGTTGCGGGGTGTGACCACTGCCGTGCGTTTCGGCGGCGCGGCGGCGGCCGGAGCCGTTCGCGTCGTCCGGTTTGGCGTGGCTGCCCGAGTGACGGGACCCGTTGGTGTCCGGGGCCTCCCAGGCGGGTGGCTCACCGTCGGGACGGCGGCGCCTGCCCCCGGTGTTCTCGGCGGCGGAGCCGGCCGCCTGCACGTCGTCGTCCTCCGCGCGGCGCCTGCGCCCGCCGGACCGGCTCTCCTGGATCTCGCGGGCCGAAGGCGGCAGCGTCGGGTTCGGCCTCGGTTCCTCCGCCGCGCTCGCGGCGGCGGGCTCGGCGGTGTGCGACCCGTGCCGGGACGGCCTCGACGGCGCGGGCTCGGGTTCGGGCCGGCGCGGCTGCTCGAAACGGCCCGAGGGCATCGGCTCGGGCTGCTGCGCCGGTGCCTGCCGTGCGGGCTCCTGGCGTTCCTGCCTGGCCGGTTCGGGTTTGGGCGGGTTCGGCCGGGCGGGCGGCATCGCGGGCTTGGACGCCTCGGCGGGCAGGTGCCTTCCCTGCCGTGCCGGGGGCAGGTCACGCCCGCTGGGCTCCCCGGTCGCGAACGCCCCGGTCCCGCTGGGGGCCTCGGCGCTTTTAGCGGGCAAACCGTTCCCGGCGCCGTTGGGATGGGAACGCCTCGTGGCGGGCCCGAACTCGGCCCCCCTCGCCGGGAAGGCGGCGGACAGGTCGTTCACCGGACGGTCCTTCGACTCCCAGGACGGGGTCCATTCGGCCTCGAGGCCCTTGACCAGATCGGCCGCCTTCGGCCTCGCCGGTTCGGAGTTCGCCGCGGGCGCCTGGCGCTCCGGCGCGCGGGACGGCCGTGCGGCAGGCTTCCCGCGCTCGATGTGATCGAGCGCGGGCCTGGTCAACTCGGGCTCGGCGGGTGCGGGCTCCGGCTTGCGCGGCGCGGGCTCGGCCCGTGCGGGCTGCTGAGCGGGTTTCGGCGGCGTGCTCGGGGTGACGCGCACGGGCTTCGGGACTCGCCGCGTCGGCGGTCCGGCGTCGGCCTCGGGCTCCGGCCTGGACGGCTTCTGCTTCGGCTTCTCGGCGGGCTTCGGCGGGCGGCGCTGTTCCATCCCGTTCGCGCGCTCGATGACGCGGTCGATCAGCTCGGTCGGCCGGTCCGGCACCTCGGCGCCGTTCTGCTCGCCGTGGCCGTTCTGGCTGGGCGTGTGGCTGGACGCGGCGATCTGCTTGCCATTCGCACCTTGCACGACACGCTGCTTTTCCAGGGAGCGCATGCGGGTCGCCTGCGCGGTCAGCGCGACGCGCTCGTACAGCACTTCGCCGCCGAAGAGCGTCTGCAGGCTCTCGCGCAGCGCGCTCACCTCGACGCGGAGCGCGTCGAGCTCCTCGCGAGCGTCGTCATCCGCACGCTCACGCGCTTCGGCCTCGACTTCGAGCTCGAACTCACGCCTCGCGGCGATCTCGCGTTCGAGCTCCAGTTCGTACAGTTCCTGCGCCTGCGCGACGGCGTCCTCGCTGGCACTCGCGTGCTTGCGGTACCTGACGGCGAGAAAGGCGCCGAGCAGTGCGGCCCACAGTGCGGCGACGATGCCGAGCCTGAGCAGGCGCGCGTCGTCACTGAGCACGAGGGCGAGCGTGGAGCCGACGGCGAGGAGCAATCCGGCGACAAGCCACGACCTACCCGTAAGGCGGCCGCGCGAGTCGTCACCCACGCCAGTCATGCCCAACACCGTACCTTCTAGTAACCCGTCTGAGACCTAGTCGGTACTTCGAGCGGTGGTTTCTCCGCGTTAACCGGTCACCCCACCGGGGCGATCACTATCACCCCGGTCGGGTGTACGGCAGCAGTGTTCGAGCCAGAGCGCCGCGGCCCCCAGCAGCAGCCCGCCGAGTGCGCCGAGCAGGGCGCTGGTGGTGTCGGACGCGGCCGCGGCGAGGTGCGACCGCTTGGGCAGCAGGTAGGCGATGGCACCGAGCCACCCGCCGAGCATGAGCGCTCCGAGCAGCGAAGACGCCTTCGCGAGCGCGACCGAGCGGGCGATCGCGATGGCGCCCATCACACGTCCGGCCTTGATCCGCGCCCGGATCGAGAAGGCCAGCACGACCTCGACCAGTGCGAGCACGAAGAGCGCCGCCCCGGCCGCGAGCGGCATTCGAGGCAGGGACCCGTAGGCCGTTTGGAAGAGCAGGTACCCGACCACAAGGCCGAGCACGCCCGCCACGAGCAGCTCCCGGGGCCGCGTGAAATGCATGGCCCCACCGTATGCGTGTGACGCTCGCCATGTCCGGCCGGATTCGCCGCCACCCGGCCGCGCCCGCGAGCCGTCGGCCCCACCGGCTCCCCGGTGGCCGCTGAGCGCGTTTAGCCCGCTAACTGCGCGCGACGGCACCTCGGCGCCGGTTCGCGTCGCCGGTCGCGTTTAGCGGGCTAAACGCGCCCGGCGGCCCGGGCAGGCGGGACGGGTGGGTCAGCGGAGGGTCAGGGTGGTTCGCCGCACGCTTGCCAGGTCGGCTTCCGGGCGCGCGGCCAGCAGGGCGGCGACCGGGCCGTGGCCGGGCAGCTCTGCCTCCGGTTCGATCTCGAGCCAGGGGACGAGCACGCTCGCCCGGTCCGGGGTGCCGGGATGGGGCAGCAGCAGCGCGGGGTCGGCCGAGCGCACCCCTTCGACGGTCACTATGTCGACATCGAGGGTGCGCGGGCCCCAGCGCCGCTCCCGGACCCGTTCCGCGGCCCGCTCGAACGCCTGGCCGGTGCGCAGCCACGCCCACTCGTCGCGGGCGGGGTCGTCGACGACGCACACCGCGTTCAGGAAGTCCGGCTGGTCTTCCACGCCCCACGGCGCGGTTTCGTAGACGCTCGAAACCGCGGCCAGGTGGGCACCGAGGCCGTCGACCACCGAGCGCAGGAACCCGAGCCGGTCCCCGAGGTTCGAGCCGAGCGACAGGACCGCGCGCGTCACCGCTCGCGCCGGACCGTGACGGCGACGTCGTCGAAGGTGAGCGGGATGGGCGCCGACGGCTTGTGCACCGTCACCTCGACCGCGCGCACGCGCTCGTCTTCGAGCACCTTCACCGCGACCGCGCCCGCGACGGACTCGATCAGGTCGAACGGCTTCCCGGAGACGATCCCGGCGGTCGTCTCGGCCAGTTCGCCGTAGTGCAGGGTCTGGTGCAGGTCGTCGGTTTCCGCGGCCGCGGTCAGGTCGAGCCACACCGTGACGTCGATGACGAAGACCTGGCCGTCGCGCTTCTCGTGCTCGAAGACGCCGTGCCGCCCGAACACGCGCAGCCCGGTCAGCGTGATCCGATCCCCGCTGGTGTCTTCGATTCCGCTCATGGTGCTCCCCGTTCCCATGCCGACGCCACCGCGACGGCGTCGAGTGACGCGCCGACCTCGTGCACGCGGACACCCCAGGCGCCCGCGGCCGCGGCGAGCGCGGACACCGCGGCGGTGGCCGTCTCGCGCCCGTCCGGCTCACGCGGGTTACCGTCTACATCGGACAACAGGCGGCCGAGGAAGCGTTTGCGGGACGCGCCGACGAGCACCGGGAAGCCGAGTTCCAGCAAGGAGTCCAGCCCGTGCAGCAGCGCCCAGTCGTGCTCGGCGCGCTTCGCGAACCCCAGCCCGGGGTCGAGCACGATCGCGTCCGCTTCGACGCCGGCCGCCATCGCCGCGTCCACCCGCGCGCCCAGTTCCGCGCGCACGTCGCGCACGACGTCGCGGTAGGCGGCGAGCGCGTTCATGTCCTTGCTGTGCCCCCGCCAGTGCATCAGCACCCACGGCACGCCCGCCGCGGCGGCCACCTTCGCCATGTCCGGGTCGGCCAGCCCGCCGGACACGTCGTTGATCACGCGGGCGCCCGCGTCGAGCGCGGCCGCGGCGACCTCGGCCCTGGTGGTGTCGACGGACAGCGCGATGCCCTCCGCGGACAGCTCCCTGATCACCGGGAGCACCCGCTCCAGCTCGACGCGTGCGTCCACACGGGACGCTCCGGGCCGCGTCGATTCGCCGCCGACGTCGATCATGTCCGCGCCGCGCGCGCACATCCGGCGCGCGTGCGCGAGCGCGTCGCCGAAGTCGAGATACCTGCCACCGTCCGAAAAGGAGTCCGGGGTGACGTTGAGCACGCCCATCACGACGCAGCGCCCCGGTGACGGCAGCGCGGAGGTCACCGACGGCTCCTGATCAGCTCGATCGCTTCCGCGCGCGAGGTCGCCGACGTCTGGAGCATCCCGCGCACCGCCGAGGTCGTGGTGCGGGCGCCCGGCTTGCGGATGCCGCGCATCGCCATGCACAGGTGCTCGGCCTCGATCACCACGATCGCGCCGCGCGGCTGCAGCTTGCGCATCAACGCGTCCGCCACCTGCGAGGTCAGCCGTTCCTGCACCTGCGGGCGCTTGGCGTAGAGGTCTACGAGCCTGGCGAGCTTCGACAACCCGGTGACGCGGCCCTGGCTGTTCGGGATGTACCCGACGTGCGCCACCCCGTGGAACGGCACCAGGTGGTGTTCGCAGCAGCTGTACAGCGGGATGTCGGTGACCAGCACCAGTTCCTGGTGCGACTCGTCGAAGGTCCGGTCCAGCACGTGGTCCGGCTCTTCGTACAGCCCCGCGAACATCTCGCGGTAGGCGCGGGCGACCCTGGCGGGCGTGTCCCGCAGCCCGGTGCGGTCGGGGTCCTCCCCGACCGCGAGCAGCAGTTCACGCACCGCCTTCTCGGCCCTGTCCTGATCGAACACCGGCCCCGGATCGGGGACCGGGCCGCTACTGGCGATGGCTGCCGTCCTGGTCGTCCTTGCCGCCTTCGCGACGACGGTCTTCCTGGCCCTCGGCGAACCAGCCCGGCCCGCCGGGCGGCGGCTGCTGCTGCTCGCCCTCGGGACGCCACGGCTGCTGCTGCCCCGGCCGCGACCCCGGCGAAGTCGCCGGGCGCCACCCGGGAGGTGCGCCGTAGTTCGGCGGGCCGCCCTGGCCCTGCTGCGGGCTGCCGTAGTTCTGCGGCCAGCGCCCCGTGCCGTTGGGGCCACCGCCGTTCGGGCCGCCGCCGTTGGGGCGGCCGTTCGGCGGGTAGCCACCACCGGGGGGCGGCGCGTAAGGGTTGCCGGGAGGCTCCGGGTTCGCACTGTGCGGTGGCCCGCCTGGCAGGTCGCCCGCGCCGGGCGCGGTGCCGACCGGGGTCGGTTCCGGCCGCAGGACCGGCTTCTCCTCCGACGGCGGGGGCCACGGCTCGCCGCGCTCCATCGCCAGTTCGCCGGGCGTCTTGATCGGCGGCTTGTTCGACGGGGTGCGCTCACCGAACTCGTTGAACACGGTGATGTGCGGCCGCTTTTCGACCGAGGCGAAGATCCGCTCGAGATCCTTGCGGGTGAGCGTTTCCTTCTCCAGCAGCTCGATGACCAGTTCGTCGAGGACGTCGCGGTAGGTGTTGAGCACCTGCCACGCTTCGGTGTGCGCGGTCTCGATGAGCTTGCGCACCTCCTCGTCGATCTCGTGCGCGACCTCGTGCGAGTAGTCCGCCTGACGGCCGGCCGAACGCCCGAGGAACGGGTCGCCCTGTTCCTGGCCGTACTTCACCGCGCCGAGCCGCGCGCTCATGCCGTACTCGGTCACCATCGCGCGGGCGATCTTGGTCGCCTGGTCGATGTCCGAGGACGCGCCCGTGGTCGGCTCGTGGAACACCAGCTCTTCGGCGGTCCTGCCACCCATCGCGAAGACCAGCCGCCCGATCATCTCGGAGCGGGTCATCAGCTCCTTGTCGTCCTCGGGGACGAGGAGCGCGTGCCCGCCGGTGCGGCCGCGCGGCAGGATCGTCAGCTTGTAGACCGGCTCGATGTCCGGCATCGCCCACGCGGCGAGCGCGTGCCCGCCCTCGTGGTAGGCGGTGATCTTCTTCTCCTTCTCGGAGATGATCCGGCTCTTGCGCGCGGGCCCGCCGACCACGCGGTCGACCGACTCCTCGAGCGCGGTGTCGGTGATCACGTGCCCGTTCTGGCGCGCGGTGAGCAGCGCCGCCTCGTTGAGGACGTTCGCGAGGTCCGCGCCGGACATCCCGACGGTCCGCTTGGCCAGCCCGGACAGGTCCGTGCCCTGCGCGATCGGCTTGCCCTTGGCGTGCACCTCGAGGATCCGCTGGCGGCCGCGCATATCCGGCGCGGACACCGGGATCTGCCGGTCGAACCGGCCGGGGCGCAGCAGCGCCGGGTCGAGGATGTCCGGGCGGTTGGTGGCGGCGATCAGGATGATGCCGCCCCGCGCGTCGAACCCGTCCATCTCGACGAGGAGCTGGTTCAGCGTCTGCTCTCGCTCGTCGTGCCCGCCGCCGAGGCCCGCACCGCGCTGGCGGCCCACCGCGTCGATCTCGTCGACGAAGATGATGCACGGCGCGTTCTGCTTGGCCTGCTCGAACAGGTCGCGCACCCGGGAGGCGCCGACACCGACGAACATCTCGACGAAGTCGGAACCGGAGATCGTGTAGAACGGCACGCCCGCCTCGCCGGCGACAGCGCGCGCGAGCAGCGTCTTACCGGTGCCGGGCGGCCCGTAGAGCAGCACGCCCTTCGGGATCTTCGCGCCGAGCGCCTGGTAGCGCGCCGGGTTCTGCAGGAAGTCCTTGATCTCGTACAGCTCTTCGACGGCCTCGTCCGCGCCCGCGACGTCACCGAAGGTGGTCTTCGGCATGTCCTTGTTGAGCTGCTTGGCCTTCGACTTGCCGAAGTTGAGCACCCGGTTCCCGCCGCCCTGGGCGTTGTTCATCATCCACATCAGCAGCAGGAGCAGCAGCCCCAGCGGGATCGCCATGATCAGCATCTGGCTGAGCCAGCTCGACTGCGTGACGGTGGTGTTGAACTTCAGCGCCGCGGTGCCGTTCTTGGCGTCGAGGAGCGTGCCGTAGATCTGGTCCGCGGCCAGCGCGGGGAACTCGGCGATGATCTGGTCGGCCTGCTGGCCGTCCACATCGATCTTGTTGGTGAGCTGCAGCTTGAGCCGCTGCTCCTTGTCTTCGATGTTCGCTTCCTTGACGTTCCCAGCCTTGATCTGCTGGATCGCCAGCGAGGTCGGTGCCTGGGTGAATCCGCGATCGCTGTCGAAGAGCTGGCTGGCCGCGACCCACAGCAGCACAATCGCCACGATCCACAGCAGCGGGTTCTTGAGCACGCGCTTCCGGTCCATACGACTCGGCCGTGTGGCCTCGACCCTCCCTGGTTAGGCGGTAGATGTGACATCCGCCGTCATGGTGTTGACAACTGGCGACGCGGGGCGAACCCGTCCCACCAGGGTACCGCTCGGGTGGAGCGGATACCTGCCCGAGCCTCCCGCAGGTCAACGGTCGGTCGCCGATGCAGGTTCCCCGCCGCCGCCACGAGCCGTCAACCGCCGTCGGGCGGAATCCGGACCCGCTCGGCCCGGTGCAGGTCACGGGCCTGATGGCGCCCCCGCCGCTGGCGTGCCGGAGCTCACCGCGTGTCGGTGCCCACCTGCTGGACCATCTCGCCGAGCCGGGTCCGCAGCGTCTTGGCGTCCGCGGGCGACACGGTGACCCACTCCCGGCCGTCGGTCCCCGATCTCGAAAGGCTCAGGTAGCGGCCGGTCGCGGTGTCGAACCAGCCGAGCACCGGTGACCGCTTCTTCCCGCCGAGCGGGTTGCGGCTGTTCGCGGCGAGCTGACCGCCCCGCAGCCTCGGCTGGCCGGCGAGCTTCCCGTACGCCTCGCGCGGGTTCGCGGTGACCTTGTCGGTCAGCGACTGGCGCGTTTTGCCCGCGGAACGCTCCCGGCGCTTGCCCTTGCCCGCCTCCTCCGGCGCGGCGGCCGTGCGCGCGGGCACCCGGATCGGCGCGGTGTGCAGCGCCTCCTCGAGCGGCAGCGTGATGGACGCCTCGGTGCCCCTCGGCCCGGCGGGCAGCAGGTCGACGACGGTCGACGCGAGCCCTTCGGCGAAGGCCGGCCTGATCCAGATGCCGTCGGCGTCCTGGATCGCCACCACACCCGTCTTGCCGTCGGTCGCGGCCAGTATCGACACCGGGGGCTGCTGGAACTCCGGGATGTGCAGCGCGTCGATGCTCAGCACCGGCCGCGCGAGAACCGTCAGCCAGTCCTCGACGTGCGGTTCGAGCCGCCCGTAGGCGTCACGGACGCCCCGCGCCTTCAACTCGGTGTGCGCGCGCTGCCGCAGCATCGACCGCTCGTCCTCGGTCGCGCCGTGCGAGCGCACCGAAAGCGGGTAGGGCAGCTCACCGATCCCCATCGCCTCCCACAGGAAGTCGAACGACAGGGGCGTGAAGAACTCCTGCGCGCTCACACCAGGGCCCCTCTCGCCGTCGGTGGGAACAACATCGCCATCCGGTCACGGTAGCGGCGGAATGCCCGATCCGTCACAGCGGTGCCGCGGCGGAGTTCACCACACCGGACAGCATTTCGCCGAGCCGCTGGCGCAGCGTGGCCGCGTCCGCGGGTGCGATGGTGATCCAGTCGCGCCGGTCGTGGCCCCGGCTCGCCTGCGTGAAGTAGCGGCCGGTGTCGGTGTCGAACCAGCTCAGCACCGGCGACCTCGACCTGCCGCCCATCCGGTTGCGCGCGTTGGCGCCGATCTGGCCGCCGCGGAGGCGCGGCTGCGCGTGCAGCCGCGCCAGCGCCTTGCGGTCCTCGTCGGCGCTCGCCCTGCCGTCGGGCCGCACCGGCCCGCGCCGCTGCAGGAAGTCCGCGCCGGACGCGGACATCAGCTGCTCGAGCGGCACCGTGATCGACTTCTCGGTGCCCCTCGGCACACCGGGCAGCAGCGAGATGATCGCGGTCGCCAGCCCGTCCGGCGGGATCGGGTTGAAGTGGAAGCCGCGGTCGTCCTGCACCAGCAGCAGCCCCTGGCTGCCCAGCGCGGAGGCCACCGCGAGCAGCGGACGCGCGTTCGGCGCCGTGATGTGCACGCCGTCGAGGCTCACGTCCGGCGCGGCGAGCACACCGAAGGAGTCCTCGATGTACGGATCGATCCTGCCGCGCTCGTCGGTGAGGTTGCGGGCGCCGAGCCCGGCGAGGGTGTCCCGGCGCAGGACGTCCCGCTCCTCGATGGTGGCACCGTGCGAGCGCACCTCGAACGGGTAGGGCAGTTCGCCCGCGCCGTGCGCCTCCCAGAGGAAGTCGAGCTCGACCGGAGTCAGGAAGACCGGCCCCACGTCAGCCTTCCTCGTCGTCACTCCAGGCACCGATGACCGGCGGCGGGGTCGCTTGGTTGGCACCGAAGGCGTCGTCGGGGTCGGGCTCGATCAAGAACGAGGCGTGCGTGTGCTCCTCGTCATCCTCGGCGTGCGCCCCGTGTGCGCCCATGCCGGGCGACATCGGCGCCATGCCCTGCTGCTGGCCACCGCCGATCGTGCCCGCCGGCGAGACCACGGCGGGGCCCTGCGGGGCGTTCGCGGTCGCGCTGTTGCCCTGCTGGTTGTCCGCCGAGGCCGAGGTCTCGTCGCCGGACTTCTGCTTCGTGCTGCCGCTGCGGTTGCCCGCGGCGAGCGTGCGCCCGGCGGCGAGGCCGAGCCCACCGCCGATACCGGCGAGGCCGAGCTGCTGGCCGGTGCTGCCGCCGGAGTTCGGCGCGGGTGCCGGCGCGTGCGCCGAACCGGAGCCGGAGACGGCGCCTGCCTCGGGGCCGTGCGGCGCGGGCGGCTGGTAACCGGCCTGCGTGGTGTACTGCCCTTCGCCGCCGGTGCCGAGCGGCGGGTTCTGCGCGAACGTGCCCCCGCCCCCGGTGCCCGCACCGCCACCGAGGTGGGCGCCCGTGACGTGAGCGGCGCTGACGTTGGCCGAGTTGCCGCGCCCGCCGCCGAGGTGCGGCGGGAGGCCGAGCGACTCCGGGCCGAAGCTCGGCGTCGTGCTGTCCACTTCGGACATCGACTTGGTGTAGGCGTTGAAGTAGGCGACCTGCTGCGCCTTGACGTCCTTCGCCGCGTCGTACTGGGCCTTCTGGTCGGCGATCATCGCCGCCGGGCCGCCTGCCAGCATCGCGGTCATCGACGCCTGCGGGTCGAACTCCTTCGGTGCGGGCATCTTCTTCACCTCGGCCGCGGCGGCGGCCTGCTGCGCGAGCCTGGTGCCCATCGAGTGCGCGGCCTCGCCCGCCTGCGAGCTCGAGTTCGCGATGCCGACGAGGGTGCCCTGCGCGGCGGCGGCACCCTGGCCGACCCACACCGAGCCGAGCTCGGAGATCGCGTTGTACAGGTCGTTCGCGGCCTGGTGCAGTTCCTTGCCGTGACCGGTCCACGCGTGCCCGGTGCTCTCCGCCGTCGACGGGTCGTTGTTCACCGTCGCGCCCTGGTAGAGCTGCGTGCTGCCCTGGGAGTCCCAGTTCGGCAGCGCGCCGATGGCCCGGTCCTCGCCGATGTCGAAGCCGTCGGACCGGTTGCGGGCGTTCTGGACGATCGCGACGCTGTCGCCGCCGTCCCCGAGCGGGACACCGGACCCCGGTGCCGGGCTGGATTCTTCGCTGCTGTGCTTAGCCATGACTTCCCGTCCCCCCGCCGTCTCAGGCCTTGCCGCGCAGCGCGCGGGCGCTGTCGTCGTCGATCTGCTTGTAGTGGCCCATCGCCGCGACGATCGCCTGCTCGGCCTGGTCGTACTGGGTGTAGAGGTTGCGCAGCGCCTGCTTGTAGGAGTCGCCGCCGCCGTCGGCGCGCTGGGAGAACTTGGCCGAAATGGCCTGGCCGACCGGGTTGGCGCCCAGCTTCGGCGCCTCCGCGAGCGAGCTCGACCCGTTGAGGAGGTTCTCCACGGCGTCCTTGCCCCTGCGGATCTTGTTCAGCACGGTCTGCGCGGCATCCGGATCGACGCCGATCTGGCCGTTCAGAGCGGCCGTACGGAACGCACTGGCGTCCGCCGAGCTGTTCGTCCCCATCTGTCCCTCTCCTGCCCCAAGTACCGCCGCGCCGGGCACGCGGCTCCCTCTTCGCATAGGTTAACGCACCGAAGTCCCGCCTATGACGCGTTCCGCGTAGTCACGGTTCCCTGGCCGCCAAACCCGCCACCAGTGATTTTCTCCCGAACCGCGGTGAGCGTCCAGAGGTTCAGGACGAGTAGACCTTCGGGTCGAGGGTGCCGATGTAGGGCAGGTCCCGGTAGCGCTCCGCGTAGTCGAGGCCGTATCCGACGACGAACTCGTTCGGGATGTCGAAGCCGATGTACTTGACCGGCACGTCGACCTTGACCGCCTCCGGCTTGCGCAGGAGGGAACACACCTCGAGCGAGGCGGGGTTCCGGCTCGCCAGGTTCTTCAGCAGCCACGACAGCGTCAGGCCGGAGTCGACGATGTCCTCGACGATCAGGACGTCGCGGCCCGCGATGTCGCGGTCGAGGTCCTTCAGGATCCGCACCACGCCCGAGGACGAGGTCGCCGAGCCGTAGGAGGAGACGGCCATGAACTCGAGCTGCGCCGGCATCGGCAGCGCGCGGGCGAAGTCGGTCATGAACATGACCGCGCCCTTCAGCACGCCGACCAGCAGCAGGTCCGAACGTCCGCCGTCCTCGGGGTAGTCCGCGGCCACCTTGGCGGCCAGCTCCGCGATCTTGTCGTTGATCTGCTGCTCGGTAACGAGCACGGAGGCGATCTCGCCTTCGTACACGGGTCAGTCCCCTTTGGTGGTGGGTGCGGGAAGCACGCTCAGCCTGCCATGCGCCCGCCGCGCCACCAAGTCGCCCGGCAGCCACACACCCCCCTGTCCGCGCCAGCGGCCGACGAGCGCGTCCACCGACCGCAGATGCGCGTCCGTCAGCTCGCGGACACCCGCATCCAGGAGCCATCGGCGCAGGGCACGGCGCCGGAGGGCGGACGGCAACGGCTCCAGGTCCCCCACGTCGAGCTGGCCGTTCTCCGCGATTATCCCCCGCGCGAGTGTGTCCAATGCCTCACTGTCCTCTCGTAGCTGCGCCGCCGTCCGCGCGAGTGCGGCCGCGACGCCGCCGTTGAGGACGTCTTCGAGCAGCGGCAGCACTTCGTGGCGAAGCCGGACCCGCGTGAACCGGGCTTCGATGTTGTGCGGGTCCTCCCACGGCGTCACGCCCAGTGCCGCGCACGCCGCGACCGTCGTCTCGCGAGGCACATCGAGGAGCGGGCGCCCCCACGGCGGATCCAGCGGGCGCATCCCCGACACCGAGCGGGGCCCCGAGCCGCGGCCGAGGCCGAGCAACACGGTTTCGGCCTGGTCGTCGCGGGTGTGCCCGAGCAGGATCAGCGCGCCGGGCGGTACGGCCGACCGCAGTGCCGCGTAGCGCGCCTTCCTCGCCGCCGCCTCCGGCCCGCCTGCCTCGCCGACCTCGACCGTCAGCACCTCCGCCGAGTCGAGGCCCAGCTCCTTCGCCTTCTTCGCGGCCGTCGCGGCGATTCGGGCCGATCCGTCCTGGAGGCCGTGGTCGACGATTAGCCCGCGAACTGCGCGCTGAAGCCGGCGCCCGGTGAAGGCGGCTGCCTCCGCGAGCGCGAGCGAATCGGCGCCGCCGGACACCGCGACGAACACCTCGCCCGGCGGCCACGACGGGTCGGTCAGCCGGTCCCGCACCGCCTTGCGGACTCGGGAGACCGCTGGATGCGGTGCGCCGCTCACCCGTGGACCCGGCGCACCCAGCTCTCCGGAGCCGAGATCTCGGCGCGGGTCGGCAGCGTGTTGGGCGAGGTCCACACCGCGTTGAACCCGCTCATGCCGACCTTGTCCACCACCTCCCTGGTGAACGCGGCGCCCTGTGCGTACTGGCGGATCTTCGCGTCGACGCCGAGCAGGCTCCGCAGCAGCCGGTCCAGCAGGCTGCCGCCGTTGCGGCGCGCGGTGAACCGCGTGCGGATCGTCTCGACCGACGGCACCACGCTCGGGCCGACGGCGTCCATCACGTAGTCCGCGTGCCCCTCGAGCAGCGTCGACAGCGCCAGCAGGCGGTCGAACACCTCGCGCTGCTTCGGCGACTGCAGCAGATCGGCGAGCGCGAGCGACCCCTCCGCTTTGGCCCGCTTCGCCTGCCGCAGCGTCTCCGGCAGGTTCGTCACCAGCTCCGTGATGCCATCGGTTTCAGTGCCGGTCAGCCCGCCGACCAGTCGCTCCACCTCGTCGGCGAAGTAGTCCCGCAGCCAGCCGACCGCGGTGAACTGCAGCCGGTGCGTGCACTCGTGGAGGCACACCCACAGCCGGAAATCGGTCCCGGGCACGTCCATCGCGCGCTCCGCGGTCACCACGTTCGGCGCCACCAGCAGCAGCCTGCCCTCTCGGTCGTCACCCCCGAACGGGTCGTACTGGCCGAGCACCCGCGACGCGAGGAACGCCAGCACCACACCCGTCTGCACCCCGGCGCCACCCGCGAGCACCGGCGCGAACGGCCCGCGCTGCACGTCACCGAGCGCCTTGCCGGTGAGCGCGTCCAGCCCCGCCGCCGCCGACCGCACCCAGCCGGGCCGGTCCACCACCGTCCCTGGCAACAACGGCAACCCCGCGCCGAGCCCGGTCAGCTCCCGTACGTGCGCCTCCGCGTCGGCGGTCAGATCACGCAGCTCGACGACCGCGCGCTCCGCCTCGTCACGCGGCACCGACGGCCCGCCACGCGCGAGGAACGCTCCAGTCGACGCGGCAAGCGACCAGTCGACGATCGGCCTGCCCTCGGTCTTGGTGCTCATCCCTCGAAAGTACTGTCTTTTTTATCGGTCTGTGTTGTTTATCGGTCGTCAGAATTTGCGCTGCCAGGGCGCGGCTTCCAGGTCGACCCGCCGGTTGGGTGCGTTGGCGCCCTGCCATCGCAAATTCAGAGGGCCCAGGGGGCCCTGCGACCGACTTGCACGCTCCCGGCGCGCGGGGCGCGCCGGGTCGCCGGGTGGGTGGCTGGTTGGGAGTGACCGCGCCTTCGGCGCGGGCCTCGCGGCACTCGGGGGGTAGGCGGGCGAGTGGACCTCCCGTAGGCGCGCGAAATGGGGGCGGGGGCGTGGGTCGCGGAGTGCAGTTCGCGGGCTAAACGTCGTCGGCGAGCGAACCGGGCCGTGGGTGGGCTGGAGTGCAGTTCGCGGGCTAAACGTCGTGGGTCAGGTGCAGCCGCAGGTTTTGAGTTTGGCGGCGATCGCGTCGAGCGCCTTCCGGCTGGGGTCGGTCGACCCGCCGTTCGACATCAGCGCGAACACCAGGACCCTGCCGTCGTTGTCGAGCACGACACCGGCGAGCGTGTTCACCCCCGACAGCGAACCGGTCTTGGCGCGCACCAAGCCCTTGCCCCCGGACGAGTTCCCGTCGGCGTAGCGGGAGGCGAGCGTGCCCGTGCCGCCCGCCACCGGCAGCCCGACGAGGATCGGCCGCAGCTTCGCGGAGCGCTCGTCCTTCCCCTCCGGCGCGGCCGCGGCGCCGACGATCTCGGCGAGCACCTTCGACGGCACCTTGTTCAAAGTGGACAGTCCGCTGTTGTCGGAAAGCTCGACGCCGCCGAGGTCGAACTTGTGCTGCCTCAACACATCGAGGGTCGCCGCCGCGCCGCCTTCGAACGTGGCCGGCTTACCGGTCGCGATCGCGGTCTGGCGCGCCACCGCGTCGGCGAGGGTGTTGTCGGAGGCCTGCAGCAGCTGGCTGACGAGTTCCGTGATGGGCGCCGATTTCACTTCGCCGAGCACCTTCGCGCCCTGCGGCGCGGTGGCGTTCATCGTGCCAGCCACGTTCGCGCCGAGCCGCTCGGCGAACTGCCTGGTCAGATCGGCGGCCGGGTTCGGGGTCCGCGCGGAGTGGTCGTCACTCGGATCGAGCCTGCCCGCGTCGAGCATCGCGGGCACCATCGCCGCGGTGTAGGTCGGCACGTCGCCCGCGGCGAGACCGGGGGCCGTCGTGGGCCCGGAGAAGAGCGACGAATCGATCTGGACCTTCTTGATCTGCCCGCCGGACGAGTTCTTCACCTGCTCGACGAGATCGTCGAGATGTGCGCCACCGGGGTAGAGGGGGTCCTTGCCCTTGGGCAGCGAGGACAGCGTGACGTCCCCGCCACCGACGATCACGGCCGTGTCCGGCGAGGCCCCCTGCACGACCTTCGTCGAAATCTGCGCACCGTGGTCGAGCGCGAGCAGCGCGGCGGCGGTGGTGAGCAGCTTCGTGGTGGACGCCGGGGTCAGCGGCTGACCGGGGTTGCGGTCCCACAGCGTGGTGCCGGTCGCCGGGTCGAGCACGCTGCCGGTGAGCGTGCCGAGCGCGGTGTTGCCGGCGGGCCCGGCCAACGCGGCCTGCACGGCCGCGGGGGTCGGCGCCGCCTTGCTGGTGTCGGGTCCCTTCAGCTGCAGCGCGACCGGCACTGGCGACGGCTCAGCCGCCTTGGGCGCGTTCGGCGCCCAAGGCAGGGCGAGCCGGTTCGACACCGCGGGCAGCGCGAGCGCCACCCCGACCGCGACCACGAGCACCAGCGCGAGCGCGCCGATCAGGAGCCCCCGCCGCTTCCGCTTCTTCGGCGGCGGCTCCGGCGAGGATTCGTCCACCGGCGTGCGCGACGGCGGCTCGGCACCCGTCGTCGCCTCGGCCGGGCGAAGATCGCCAGACGGGTCGATGCGGACGGGAAGGGCGTGCGGCGCGGGCGGCACCGGAGGCAGCTGCGGCGGGCCGTCGACGCGCCGCTCTTCCTGACGCGGCTGCGGTGGCGGCGGCCCTACCGGGAGTTGCTGGGTCTCGTGCTCGGGGAAGCCCTCGGCCCTGCCGGGTGTCTCCTCGCCCCGTTGCCAGACCGGCCGGGGCTGATCCGGTTGCTGCTGGTACTGCGGCTGTTGTCGCGGTTGCTGCGGCTGCTGCTGAGGCTGGCGCGGCCGGCCGTCGACGGGCAGCTGCTGGGTATCGCTTTCGGGATGCTCTGCCTGCCGCGCGTCGTGACCACGCGGGTGACCACCGTCTTCACCGAGGTCGGGGTTCAGCGACGCGGGACGCCTCGGCCGCACCTGCGGCGGCTCGGGCTCCCGCTGCGGCCAAGGCTGCTCCGGGGGCCGGTTCGATGCGCGGTCACCAGGCTGGCCGGGCGACGGGGCCGGAGGCTCCTGCCGGAGCGGCGGCGCGGAGGCGAACCAGTCCTTCTTCCCGAAGTCCTGCTGGTCCTGGGGCGGCTCGGCGCGCTGCGGCCGCGAAGGCACCGGAGGTGACGGCGGTGGCGGCAGTGACGGAGGGGTTCGCGTCGACGCCGGTCCGGGCTCGTGACCGGGAGTGAAAAGCGTTCCCGCAGGGCGCTGGGGTTCCGAGGCGGGCTGGAACAGCGACGCGGGCCGCGCCTCGCGCTCCTCTGCCTGCTTCGGCCTTTCGATCCAGGCGGTCTGCGACTCGGAAAAAGTGACCTTCGGCACGGGAAGCTGAGCTGTGCTGGCCCCGTCGGCCTCGCGCGCGCCGTCGCCACCGTCCGAATCGTCGGACGGCCACAACGGTTCTTCCTGCTCGGGCACGCGCCCTCCCGGTCGGTATGGGTCTCGATAGGGGTGAGGTCAATACGACATCCGTGCGACTTCACCGCGGTGCGTAGTCCACACTAGTGAAGTCAAATCAAGCAAAACGGTGCGCCGCCCGCGACGCGTGGCACGCCTTGACTTCAGAGCAGCGAGGACGGCGTGGAATTCGACGTCACGATCGAAATCCCCAAAGGGGAACGCAACAAGTACGAAGTGGACCACAAGACGGGGCGCATCAAGCTGGACCGCACCCTGTTCACGGCCACCCAGTACCCGGCCGACTACGGGTTCATCGACGACACCCTCGGCCAGGACGGCGACCCGTTGGACGTGCTGGTCCTGGTGCAGGAGCCGACCTTCCCCGGGTGCCTGATCCGCTGCCGCGCGATCGGGATGTTCCGGATGACCGACGAGAAGGGCCCTGACGACAAGGTTCTCGCCGTCCCGTCGGACGACCCGCGCCTGGAGCACCTGCGCGACATCCACCACCTGAACGAGTTCCACAAGCTCGAGATCGAGCACTTCTTCCAGGTGTACAAGGATCTCGAGCCCGCGAAGAGCGTCGAGGGCTCCGCCTGGGTCGGCCGGACCGAGGCCGAGGCCGAGATCGTGCGGTCGTACGAGCGCGAGAAGGACCGGCTGGCCAAGGAGGCCGTCGACGGTCCCGCGGAGCACTGAGCCCCTCCTCGCGAAGAAGGCCCTTCACCTGGCTGGTGAAGGGCCTTCGTTCGGTTCCGGGCAGTGTCAGTGCGCCAGCGCCGGTTCCGGCTTGGCCGCGCCCGCAGCGTCTTCCTCGGCGCGCTGCGCCAGCGCGGACTTGTCGGAGAGCGGGTTCTCCTTGAGCCGCCACACCAGCGCGAAGCCCGCGGCCAGCACGATCCCGCCGACCAGGAAGACGGTGCTCATCGAACTGGCGAAGCCTTCCAGGATCGGGCGTGCCAGCACCGGGTCGAGAGTGGCCAGGAACGACGTGTCGTTGACGTCCATCCCGCCTGCCATCTTCTGCGCGAACTCCGGGTGTGCGGCCAGCGCCGCGACGTAGGACGGGGTCGCCATCGCCGTGCGGACCGCGGCCGCGATCCGGTCGCCGACCACGCCGAACAGGATCGACAGGAAGACCGCGGTGCCCGCGGTGCCGCCGATCTGCCGGAAGAACGTCGCCGACGAGGTGGCCACGCCGATGTCGCGGGCGGGGACGTCGTTCGTCGCGGCCAGCTGCAGCGTCTGCATCGAGGCGCCGAGTCCGAGTCCGATCAGGAACGCGATCGCCATCACCACGGCCATCGGGGTGTCCACGCCGATCGTGGCGAGCAGGAACAGCGCGGCCGACATGATGCCGAGGCCCGCCACCGCGAACGCCTTGTACCTGCCGGTCCGCGAGATCACCCTGCCGCTGGTCAGGCTGGCGACCATGATGCCCAGCGTCAGCGGGAGCATCTGCAGCCCGGCCGCGGTCGGGGTCGCGCCCTTGACGATCTGCAGGTACAGCGGCAGCGACATCATCGCGCCGAACATCCCGACGCCCTGCACGACCGTGACCATCGTGGCCACCCGGAACACCGGCCGCTTGAACAGCCGGAGCGGCAGCAGCGCGGCGTCGCCCATGCGGCGCTCCTGCCAGATGAACGCGGCGACACCCAGCGCGCCGATGGCGTACATGACCAGCGAGGCGGCCGATCCCCAGCCCCATTCGCGGCCCTGCTCGGCCACGATCAGCAGCGGGACGAGCCCGGCGGTCAGCGTCACCGCGCCCCAGTAGTCGACCTTCTGCGCGACGCGGGTGTGCGGGATGTTCAGCACCTTGCTCACCACGACCAGCGCGGCGAGCGCGATCGGCACGTTGACCAGGAAGACCCAGCGCCAGCCGGTGATGCCGGCGAAGGAGTCGAGGCCGGCGAAGAACCCGCCGACGACCGGGCCCGCGACGCTCGAGATGCCGAACACGGCCATGAAGTAGCCCTGGTACTTGCTGCGCTCGCGCGGCGCGGTGATGTCGCTGATGATCGCCAGCGCCAGTGACATCAGGCCACCGGCACCGAGGCCCTGGAACGCGCGGAACGCGGCCAGCTCGTACATCGAGCCCGCCATCCCGCTGGCCAGCGAACCGGCCAGGAACAGCGTGATCGCCGTCAGGTACATGGGTTTGCGGCCGTAGAGGTCGGACAGCTTGCCGTACAGCGGCGTCGAAAGGGTCGCGGTGATGAGGTACGCGGTCGTCGCCCACGCCTGCAGGCTCTGGCCGTGCAGCTCGTCGGCGATCGTCTTCATCGCCGACGACACGATCGTCTGGTCGAGTGCGGCGAGGAACATGCCGAGCATCAGCCCGGACAGCACGGTCAGGATCTGGCGGTGGGAGAGCCTGCCTTTCGCAGCGGCTTCTCCCTCCGCCGTGGTGGTTGCGCTCATGGGGCCCTCCGAGGTCTCATCGTAGTTGCTTGTAGAACTCAACTACTTGTTGAGCGCAAGTGTTCCCTAAAAGCTTGTATCGAGCAAGCAACTGCCCTGTGACCCTGCTCTCGCTGAGTGCGTTTAGCCCGCTAAACGCACTCAGCGAGCAGGGTGGGACGGAGCCCGAGCCCGCTCCGCGACAGAGCAGGCGTCTCGGGAAGAGCGTCAGGCGGTGTAGCCGGGGATCGGGAACGACGCCAGCAGCTCGCGGATCTCGGCGGCGATCGCGGGCAGTGCCGCCTCGTCGTCCTTCGCCACGGCGGCGACCGTGCGGTCGATCCACTCGGCGACCTGCGGCTGGTGTTCCGGCCGCAGCCCGCGCGTGGTGATCGCCGCGGTACCGAGCCGGATGCCGGACGGGTCGAACGGCTTGCGCGGGTCGAACGGCACGGTGTTGTAGTTCAGCTCGATCCCGGCGCGGTCCAGCGCCTGCGCGGCGGGCTTGCCCGCGACGCCCTTGTTCGTCAGGTCGATCAGCAGCAGGTGGTTGTCGGTGCCACCGGACACCAGGTCGTAGCCGCGCTCGACGAGTGCCTCGGCGAGCGCCTTCGCGTTGGCGACGATGGCGTGCGCGTAGTCGGCGAACGACGGCTTCGCGGCCTCCCCGAGCGCCACCGCGATCGCCGCGGTGGTGTGGTTGTGCGGCCCGCCCTGCAGCCCGGGGAACACCGCCTTGTCGACGGCCTTCGCGTGCTCGGCGTCGGAGAGGATCATCGCGCCGCGCGGCCCGCGCAGGGTCTTGTGCGTGGTCGTGGTGATCACCTGCGCGTGCCCCACCGGCGACGGGTGCGCCCCGCCCGCGACCAGGCCGGCGATATGCGCGATGTCGGCGACGAGCACGGCGCCGACCTCGCGGGCGATCTCCGCGAAGGCCGGGAAGTCGATGGTGCGCGGGATCGCGGTGCCACCCGCGAAGATCAGCTTCGGCCGGTGCTCGCGCGCGAGGTCGCGCACCTGGTCGAGATCGACGCGGCCGGTCTCCTTGCCGACGCCGTAGCGCACCGGCGTGAACCACTTGCCGGTCGCGGACACGCTCCAGCCGTGCGTGAGGTGCCCGCCGTCGGGCAGCGCCATGCCGAGCACGGTGTCGCCCGGCTTGGCGAACGCCAGGTACGCGGCGAGGTTCGCCGGGGAACCGGAGTACGGCTGCACGTTGGCGTGCTCGGCGCCGAACACGGACTTCGCCCGCTCGATCGCGAGCGTCTCGACCTGGTCGATGAGCTGCTGGCCCTCGTAGTAGCGCTTGCCCGCGTAGCCCTCGGAGTACTTGTTCGTGAGCACGGTGCCGGTGGCTTCGAGCACGGCCTGCGAAACGTAGTTCTCCGACGCGATGAGCCGGATCTTTTCGTGCTGGCGCTTGGCTTCGTCCTCGACGAGCCCCGCGACTTCGGGATCGGCGGCGGCGAGTGCCGGAATGGCGGGCTGATGGCTCATGACGTGCTCCTGCCGTTGCGGCCGCACCCAGGCGCGCGGTGCCGGCTGGTCGTCCGCTCCCCGGTGGTGCTCCACCTCGATGCGCCAGTCGCTGCTGCGCCCGGAGTGTATCGGTGACCGGGCGCGTGGCGAGTGCGCCCGGTCACCGGGAATCAAGCCGGGTGCGCGCGCCCGATCACCGCGAACGGGCCGACGTTCTCGCGGTGGAAACTCGGGCCGTCGAACAGCTTCGCCGGGAACGACACGTTCCGGTACCCGATGTTCTCCATGCCGGGGTACAGGTCGTACGTCAGCGTCAGCATCAGCGAATCGCCGTCCCGCCGCAGCACGAACACGTCCGGGGCGCGGAACTTGCTCGCGTCCAGCTTGCGGACCAGCTCGGCCGCCGATCCGGACTTCGTCCACGCCTCGATCTCCGCAGCGCGCGCGTTGTAGTCCGCGAGCGGGTTGGCCCAGCCGGAGATCGTGGTCTGGAAGCCGTAGTACGGGCGCACCGAGAGCAGGTCGTTGAACGCGGTGAGGACCACCGGCTTCGCCCCGCCCATGCTTTCCACGGTGCTCGCGAGCTTGGGCAGGTAGTAGCCGTCCTTCTCCGGGTCGCGGTGGCCGTGCGCGTTGGTGCCGGTCAGGTCGTAGTCGGCGAACGCCGAGAAGAGGAACCCCGGCATCAGCGGGACCTTGTCCGCGGTCTGGGTGCCGGACACCACGCACAGCAGCGCCAGCACGCCCGCGGCCGCGTTGCGGCCGGTGACCCGGCTCGGCGTCATCCACGACGGCGTCGGCACGTGGTCGAAGAGGTGGCCGAACCGCGGCAGCACCCAGCGCAGCAGTTCGACGCCGGCGAGCACGCCCGCGCACCACAACGTCACCTCGAGCAGCGGCTCGATCCGGAACGGCAGCAGCGTCAGCTGGCGCACGCTCGCCAGCATCGAAAGCGCGTACCAGGCGTAGCAGAGGCCAGCGAGCCCGGCGAGGACGCGCGCGGCCACCGAACGGCGCCACACGAACAGCAGCCAGACCGCGCCGGCCAGGCAGACCACGCCCGATATCGACGCGTGGAACATCGGCAGCGGGAACTCCGCGCCGTTTTCCGGCAGGTAGCGCAGCGCGGTGCTGCCCTCCGGCTGGTGGGTCACCATCGCGACGAGATAGGGCACCCAGGCCGCCGCGACGAACGGCAGGGCGAACAACCCGATCCCCACCAAGCGCGCGATTAGCCTGCGAAACGTGATCCCGGCGGGAGCCAGCCGTCTGGTCCGCGCGGTGAGGAAGGCGGCCACCGCGAACGCCACCAGCAGGAACAGGAAGAAGCCGAACACCAGCGTGTAGACCGCGCCCGCGATGCCGAGGAACACGCCGACCACGGCCATCGGCACCAGCACCTCGGCCCGGTCCGCCCGCTCGCGCACCGCTCCCTTGAACAGCGCCCACGCGATGAACACCAGCGGCGGCAGCAACGCCAGCAGCGCCCACGAGTACGGCTCGTAGATCGGGCCGCGCAGCCCGACGATCGTGGTGGCCAGCGCCAGCAGCAACGCGGTCCGCCTGCTGACGACCGCGCTCCACAGCACGAACGCGGCCGCGGCCGCGGCGGCGATTGTCACGATCGCGAAGGGCTGGTATGCCTCCCAGCCTTCGAAGCCGAAGAGGTTCGCGAACCGCCCGCCGACCCAGAACCAGCCCGCCGGGTAGAACGGCGGCAGCCCGGCGTAGTTGAGGTCCGCGAGCGAGGCGGAGTCGGTGAGCCGTTCGAGGTACTGCACCCTCGTCGTCTGGTCCCAGGCGAGCCCGCCGAGGTAGAGCTTGCTTCCCGCGAGCGAAAAGGAAAGCCACACCGTGCCGACGGTGCCCGGCAGGATCCACGAGGCGACGGTCGCCCATCGCGGCCACTTCGCACGCGCGGCGAGGAACAGGATGACCGCCGCCGCGGCCGCGATGCTGAACGCGGACAGCGCGGAGGGCAGGAACGAGGCGGTCGGCAGATGCAGCTTTCTGACCGCGAACTGCACCAGGAGGCTCACCACGGCCGCGGCGAGGACGGCGACCGGCAGCTCGGTGAAGATCCGCCGCACCCTGGCCGTTTCGGCAACCGCTCCGGGCTCCGTCGTCGGGTCCAGCGGACGGGTACCGGCAGTCACGCCAGGGGCGCGGGGAGTGGACATGCCCGGATTATCTCGGCCGGTGCCCGGCGGTCGCACAGCCGGGCACGGACGGTGACGTGGCTCACTCCGGAACGTCGAGCCGCTCGACGCCTTCCGCGTGCCGCCGGGCGAGGTGCTGGTAAACCTCCGCGTTGTGCTCGACCCACACCCGCGCCGAGTCCGTCATCGGCACGTGCTTCTTGGCTGGGCTGCCCATCGCGATCACCCCGTCCGGCACCACCGCGCCCGGCGTCACCGTGGCACCGGCCGCGACCAGCGCCTTCGCCCCGATCCGCGCCTTGTCCAGCACCGTGGACCCGTTGCCGATCAGCGCCTGCTCGCCGATCGTGCAGTCGTGCACGAGGCACTGGTGCCCGACCGTGACGTTCTTCCCGATCTCGCACACGCCGTCGTTGACGTGCACGACGGAGTTGTCCTGGATGTTCGCGCCCTCGCGCACGATGATCCGGCCGAAGTCCGCGCGCAGCACGGCGCCGTACCAGACGGACGCGCCCGCCTCGACGACCACGTCACCGATCAACGTGGCCGTCGGGGCGATCCAGGCATCGGGGTGCACGGAGGGACGCAGGCCCTCGAAGGAGAAGATCGGCATGCGAGCACCCTAGGCCGCCCGCACGCCGGTCCGCTCAGCCGATCGCCGCGTTGACGATCAGGTCGACGGCCTTGTCGTTGCGCGTGGTCTCACGGCCGATCACCTCGTCCGGCGGGTAGAAGCCGGGGTTCGCCCCGCGCGGGTACATCTCGAAGGTGTAGCTCAGGATCTTGTGCTCGAACCACATCCAGTCGTTGACCGAGCCGTCGGTGATGTACAGGTCGCTCGACTGCTCCGGCGTGTAGCCGTTCGTCCCCGCCATCTGCCTCCCGAGGCTCGCGAACCGCTGCGCCTCGGCCGCGGTCATGCCGGGCGCGGTGTCGTTGTAGGTGTACCCGTACGGCCACAGCACGAGTTCCGAGTAGGTGTGGAAGTCGATGTGCGTCTTGATCTGCTGCACACCGCCCGCCTTGTGCGACGAGACCCAGTTCGCCACGGCCTTCGCCTCCGGCGCCGAGAAGGCGGCCGTGCCGCGGTAGGTCTCGCCCGACGGGCTGCCGCTGGAACCGCCGCAGCAGCCCCATTTGTAGCCCCAGTTCCGGTTGGTGTCGGTGCCCTGGCCCTGCCGGTTCTTGCGCCACATGTGATAGCGGCCGCCGGAGATGTCGTACTCCGAGCCGTCCGGGTTCACGCTCGGCAGCACGAAGATCTCCGTCGAGTCCACCATCCGCTTGATCGCCGGGTCGGTGGCGTAGCCGTCGGTCAGCCGCTGCACGATGCGCAGGCACATCTCGGTGGTGAGGTGCTCGCGCGCGTGCTGGTTGCAGGTGAACAGCACCTCCGGCTCGTTCTCGTCGGTGCCCGCGTTGTCGCTGATCTTGAGCACCCGGAGGTCGCGGCCTTCGTACGACTTCCCCGCGCTCGAAAGCGCCGTGATCGCGGCGTGGTCCCGCACGGTCTGCTGCAGCTCCGCACCGGTTTCGGCATAGGTGTGGTAGCCCTCGTCACCGGCGGGAAAGTCCGCCGCGGCGGTGAACGGGCCCGCCGAGGACGGCGCCGCCTTCTCCCGCGCTTGGAGCCGGAACCCCTGTGCGCGCAAGGCGTTCGCCTGCGCGTCGGTCGCGACCACCGTGGTGGCGGTGTCGGACGCGGACAGCACGTCCACGCCCGACCCGGCGACCTCGGTGCGCAACTGGGGGGATGCGGTGCCCAGCACGTCGTAGACGGTCCTGCCTTCGCCGGGCTGCGCGCCGGCGGGAGCGGTGGCGGCGGTCGTCACCGCGAGGGCGAGCGCCGCGAAAGCAGCCAGCAGTGTTCGTCTCCTGCGCATCTTTCTCTCCTCGCTTCGGTTGGCCCGCACTCCCCCAGCCAGGATGGACACGGTGCGCAAACCGAACAATCCGTACCGCTACGGATTTAAAGGTGCGCTACGCATCACTCGCGCTTCGGTGGCGCGGCCCCGCACGTCGTCGGACACTCGGGGAATGGGATCCCGACTGAGCGCACAGGCTCGCCGCGAACTGGAAGAAGAACTGACCCGGCTGCGCGCGCAGCGAGCTTCCAACGCGAGCCCGCAGGACGAACGCGGCATGGCGGGCGACAGCGCGGACCAGGCCGACGTGCTGGAGCGCTCGGAGCACCTGGCGTGGCTGGACCGCCGGATCACCGAAATCAGCGAACTGCTCACCTACGGCCCCGCGGACAACGGCTTCTTCCCCGACGGCACCACCGTCAAGCTGAAGTACGAAGACGGGTCCGAAGAGACGCTGCGCCTGATGACCGTCGCGGGCGAAGACGGCGAACTCACCGCGGACAGCCCGCTCGGCAAGGCGCTGCAGGGCCGCGCGAAGGGCGACAAGATCAGCTACCAGACCCCCGGCGGCACCCTGACCGCGACCGTCCTCGCGCTCGACCCGCCCGACTGAGCGGCGCCGATCGGGTGAAAACACCAGCATGGGAAAGGGCCCTCCGCGAATCGCGGAGGGCCCTTTCTTCGGAGCCGCCTAGGGGAATCGAACCCCTGACCTGTTCATTACGAGTGAACCGCTCTGGCCGACTGAGCTAAGGCGGCGAGGCGCGTCGGTAGCCCGCGCCGTTGGAGAACAGTGTAGCGGTAGGCCCTCGCGTCACTTCTCGGACCCATTGTCGTTAGCCTCCTATGACGCCGGTCACCCCGAGGCCGGCACACGTCTCCAGGAGGACCCCACCCATGCGCGGACGCCTGCCCCGCACGCTGGCTCTCCCCGTGACGGCAGCGATGCTCGCGCTGTCCGCCACACCGGCGCTCGCCGATACGACCATCCCCACCACGCCGATCCCGCAGCCCGCGAATCCCAGTCAGGCGCCCATTTCGTCGCCGTCGCAGCCGCAGCCGCTCGGGCACGCCGTCGGCGAGGCGGGCACGGCGCTCGGCATGCTGCGGCTGCTGCCGAACGCGGTGACCACCGGCGCGATCCTGCCCGGCGTCGGCGAGCAGCTGCCGAAGCAGTCCGCCCTCGAAGGCGGCGTCGGCCTCTCCAGCGCGCAAGCGAACTCGGAGTCGTACCTGACCTACGAACGCGCGATCGCGCAGGCGACCCCGTTCGGCCTCTCCGTCGCCGGGAACAGCCCGCAGGCGCCCGGCAGCCTCGCGCAGACCGCGCTGCCGGACAACCCGCAGCCGATCAGCGGCGGCCTCAACGCGCCGCAGAACCCGCTGCTGAACATCGGGCTGCTCAACGGCAGCGCGCACGCGCGGTGGAGCGACACGCTCGGCCCGTGCGTCGACACGATCTCCGACGCCAGCACGTCGGTGGCGAACCTGTCCCTGCTGAACGTCATCCCGTCGCTCAGCGGGCTCTCGCTCGACCAGCTGAACCTGCCGGCCGGCGCCAAGGTCGAGAAGGGCCTCAACCCGGCGAACCCGCTCAGCGCGCTCGGTGGCCTGCTCTCCGGCGGCGGGCAGACGCAGGCGCAGGGCTCGCTGGTGAACGTGCCGAACGCGCTTTCGTCCCGCTCGACGGTGAAGCTCGTCGACATGCCAGGCACGAAGAACAAGGCCGTCGAGTCGACCTCGACCATGCAGGCGGTGAAGGTCGACATCCTCGGCGGCCTGTTCTCGGTCGCGGTGGCGAGCCAGCCGACGCTGAAGGTCACCTCGACCGGTGACGCGAAGACGTCGAAGGTCGACTACACCGCGCCGGTGCTGAAGCTGATGAGCGGCGGCAAGGAGCTGTTCACCTTCGACGCGAGCAAGCCTGCCGAGATCCCGCTCGGGCTGCCGCTCAGCGGTCTGCTGGACGCGCAGAAGGCCGGTGCGGACCAGCTCAAGAACGTGCCGATCGTCAACGGGCTCGTCGACCTGGTCGGCGCCGGCGTCAAACCGCTGACCGACGCGGCCAAGAACTTCGTGCTCGACCTCGGTGTGCTCCGGCTGAGCGTGGCCGGCCTCGACAAGAAGGGCACCGACATGACGACGCCCTTCAAGGGCTACCAGCTCGGTGCCTCGGCCAGGTTGCTCGACGTGCAGGTGCTCCCCACCGTCGGGCTCAAGAACCTGCTGCCGAAGAACATCGCGGACGGGCTGCCCTCGTCGCTGGCGCAGCTTTCCCTCGGCGAGCAGGTGGCCAGGGCGTACGCGCCGACCGGCGGCGTGCAGTGCGGCACCACCAAGCCCCCGGCGCCCGCGCCCGGTGGCGGCGAGCAGCCGGGCGGGGCGCCCAAGAACCTCGCCTACACCGCCGGGGCGTACTCCGCGGTGCCGCTGTTCTGGTCCGGCACGGCGATGCTGCTCGTCGGCGTGGTACTCGTCGCGGCCATGCCAGGCCGCCGTCGCCGCACGGTGCCGGTGACCCAGCGCCCGTTCAAGCCGTCACCGCGCCCGCGCGACTGACCGAACCGGATATCCCCAGGGTGGCCGCCCGCGACCAGCTCGCGAGCGGCCACCCTTCTTTCGGCCCGGTACAGTTCGCGGGCTAAACGCGCTCGGGGGCGGCCGCCGGGGGGCGGGGCCCTGGCCCGCATTCAGCGGGCTAAACGTCGTCGGCGGGTCAGCCCTGGCGGAGGGCGGTGACCATGGCTTCCACCGCGATGCGGGGCTTGACGTTCCAGAGGATCGCGTCCCGGCAGGCGAGCACCGCTTCGAGGCGGCGCAGGGTGGATTCGGCGCTCCACTGGGCCGCGGCCGAGGCGACCTCGGAGGCGTGGTCCGGGTGGTTCAGCACTGCCTTGGCTCCGCTGGAGGCGACCAGCACGTCGCGGTAGAAACCGGCGAGGTCGACGAGCGCGAGGTCCAGGGTGTCGCGCTGGGTTCGGGTCGCGCGGGACTTCTGGCGCTTCTCAAGCGCTTTCACCGCGGCCTCGGCCGCTCGCTTCGCCCCCGCGACGCCCTTGCCGGTGCCGTCGCCGCCCATCGCCGTCCGCAGCTCCGAGCGCTCGCTCTCGTCGCGGGACTTGCTCTCCTCGGTGGCGTCCGCCTCGGCCGCCGAGATCAGTTCCTCCGCGCACGTGAACACGTCACCGGGGCGCCGGAGGCCGAGCGGGATGCGCAGCACGGCGGACCGGCGCTTGCGCGAACTTTCGTCCATCGCGAGCCGCCTGGCGCGGCCGATGTGCCCACCGCAGACCGACGCCGCCCAGGCGGCGAGCTGGGGTTCGACGCCGTCGCGGTCGGCGAGCACGCGGGCGATCGCTTCGGCGGGCGGGGTCCGCAGCGTGACGAGGCGGCACCGCGAGCGGATCGTGACGGACACGTCCTCCGGGTGGTCCGACGGCGCGCACAACAGGAACACGGTGCGCTCCGGCGGCTCCTCCACGGCCTTGAGCAGCGCGTTCGAGGCGCCTTCGGTGAGCCTGTCGGCGTCCTCGATGATCACGACCTGCCACTGGCCCGTGGTCGGCTTCCTCGCCGCGGCCTGCACCAGCGCGCGCATTTCGGCGACGGAGATCGACAGCCCTTCCGGCACCACGAGCTTGACGTCCGCGTGCGTGCCGGCGAGCACGGTGTGGCACCCGGTGCAGCCACCGCAGCCGGTCCCGGTCGTGCACTCCAGCGCGGCGGCGAACGTGCGCGCCGCGACCGAGCGCCCCGACCCCGGCGGGCCGGTCAGCAGCCAGGCGTGCGTCATCGCGCCCGCGGTCACGGGTTCCCCGTCGACGATGCGCGCGGCCGCGGTCGCGGCGGAGGCGAGCATCTCGACCGCGGGCTCCTGCCCGACGAGCTGGGACCAGACACCGGCTCGGATGGGCGCGGTGACGGTGGGACCGGTCATTTCGAGTCCGCCTCGGGGGTTCGGTCGACGGTGGCCAGCACCGGTTCCGGCGGGACCAGCCCGCCGCGCCTGCCAGCGAACACGGCCCGCACGGCCGTGCGCACGCGCGCCGCCACCTCGTCGTCGGTGCCCTCGGCGTCGACGACGACGTAGCGGTCCGGATCGGCCGCCGCCATTTCGGCGAGCAGGTGCTGCACCCGCCAGTGCTGGTCGGCGGTGCGGGTGCCGGGTGGTTCGTGGCCGGGTTCGGCGTCGAGCAGCACGGTGACGTCCGGCCGCAGCCTCCCGGTCGCCCAGTCGGCGAGGCCCTCGAGCTCCTCGGCGTCCAGCCCGGCGACGGCGGACAGGTGCGCGAGCGGCGAGTCGACGAAGCGTTCCATCACCACGATGGCCCCGGCGTCGAGCGCGGGCTGGATGTCGCGTTCCACGATGTCGGCGCGCACCGCGGCGGCAGCCAGTGCCTGCGCTCGCGCGCCGGAGAGGGAGGCGCCGGAAACCAGTGTCGCGAGCCGTTTGTCGTCGAGCGCGGGATCCGCGGCGAGCACGACGGTGCGCGGGCCGTCGCGCAGCCATTCGGCCAGCCTGCTGGCCTGCGTCGCGGTATCGGTCGCGGTGGTGCCCTCCAGCGCGATCAGCAGGCCGTTCACGCGGCGCGGCCGCCTGCGGATGGCGTTGCGGAGGTCGGCGAGGATCGGCTCGGTGCGCCGCGAGTCCATCTGCCGGTAGGCGATCACGCCGAGCAGCGCGGCGAGCAGGCCGCCGGCGAGCATCACCGGGCGGGTGCCGTCGATGCGGATGACGTTGCCCCACACGTTGACGTCCTGCGGGCGGACGAGGCCGATCAGCAGCGGGACCACCGCGGTCGAGCCGAACACGACCAGCTTCATCATCGACTGGTACATCGCGTTGACGCGGCCGCGGATCGAGTCGTCGACCTGCGAGCCGATGATCGTGACCCCGGTGAGGAAGGCGGCACCGGCGCAGGCGCCGACGACCGCCACGGTGACCAGCGAGATCGCGAGGTGCGGCGACAACGCGACGAGGAGCAGCGCGAGCCCGGCGACCACGATCGCGGCGCCGAAGAGCCGGTCGTGCGGCAGCCGCCTCGCCAGCTTCGGCGCGCCGGCCATCCCGGTCGCCAGCCCGGCGAACACCGCCACCACGAGCCAGCCGAACGCGGAGTCGCCCGCCAGCAGGCTCGACGAGTACGGCTTGGCCGACCCGATCACCGCGCCGCCCGCCGCGAACGCGCCGAACGCGCCGATGAGCAGGCCCCGCACGAGCGGGGTGGTGCGGATGAACCTGGCCGCGTCGCCGATCATCCCCCGCAGGCCCGGTTTCTCACCGGAGGCAGCCTTCTCCGCCTTGGCCGCCTTCTTGTCGGCCTTGGTCGGCTTGGCCTCGGCCGCCTTCGCCGCGTCGGTGCCGTGCACGTCGCGCAGCGAAAGCTCCGGGATCCTGGTGATCACGATGAGCGCGCTGGCCAGGTAGAGCAGTGAAATGATGATCACCACGACCCTGGCGAAGCCGAGCGGGCCGAGCAGCGCGGGCGAGATGTGCAGCGTCGGGCCGATGTAGGTGATGATCCCGTACAGCCCGCCCGCGGTGATCACCGCGAACCCGTAGGTCATCACCATGCCGAGCTGGTTCGCCGTCTCGACCTGGTCCGGCCTGCGCAGCAGGTTGGGCACCGCCGCGTCCTTCGCCGGGATCCACATGATCGCGCTGGCGCTGGCCAGGAAGTTCGCGATGTAGAGCCAGAGCCCGCTGCCGACGAACGCGATCGACAGCAGCAGCCCGCAGCGGGCGAGGTCGGCGAAGAACATCACCTTCCTGCGGTCGAACCGGTCCGCGAGGATGCCCCCGACCGGCGCGAACAGCAGGCCGGGCAGGATGCCGGTGAGCAGCACGCCGGTGAAGGCGAAGTTCTGCGCCATGTAGTTCTGGGTCAGCTTGGTGACCATGCCGGTCAGGCCGAGGATGGTCAGCCAGTCGGCGACGCTGCAGAGGTAGGTGACGCCCCACAGGCGGCGGAAGGACCGGATGGCGAGCACGCGGCGCACCCGGTAGATCGTGGACGCACCGGACACCGCCGACGCCTTCGCGCCGGCGGTCGCGCCCCCTGGCACGCCCTCGCTGATCGGCTCCACCCCACTCGTCACCGCCGTGCCAGCGACCCGCGCAAGGCCAGCCGACCGTGCCGTCAGGGTATCGCTGCCCGGCGCCGCGCACCGGTGGCGGGGTACGCCGAACGGGGCAGCCCGGCGGGGTGAACGATCAGTCGAACAGGCCGGTGATGCTGTCGATCAGGCTGGACACCATCTGGATGGCGAGTACCCCGAAGACGATGAGCAGCACCACGGCGAGTATCACCCCGGCCGATCCGGCCGACGGCTTCGGCGCCTTGAGCGCGACGCTCGGCTTGAACTTCGCGATCCGGCCGGCGCGCTGGCCCGGCCGCAGCACCTGGCGGGCCGGCCAGGTGCGCTGCTGCGGCAGCATGCCCAGCGGTTCGCCCGGCGCGGTGCCCGCGGGATGCTCCGGCAGCGGCGCCGGGCCCTGCAGCGGCACGGCGGTGTCCTCGGCCGCTTCGCCCGGCGTCTCCGTCGCGATCGCGCTCAGCCGGCCGGTCTCCTCGGCGAGCGTCGAATCGACCATCGCCCTCACCGCGTCCACGTCCGGCTGCACCGGCGCCGCGACCTGGATCGGCTCGAACCGGTCCTGGTCGCCGAAGTCCGGGCTGGACGAGACCAGACCGGCAAGCGGATCGGAGAACGACCTGTCCGGCTTGGCTTCCTGGGTGCCGTCGCTGTCGAACAGCGGGCCGAACTCACCGGCGTCCTTGGCGGGACTCATGGTGACCACCTTTTGCGGGCTCGGGTTTTGCCGTATTCCAGGGTAGTGACTTCCCCGCGCGACGCATCCGCCCATCGGGCAACACCGGGGTTACGCTGCGCAAGGGCGGGCACTGGGCCGTTCGGCGGGAACCCGGTGACAGTGCGTGAAAGTCGCTTCAGGACTGTCCTCAATGGATCGGCCGGACGAGTGATCACCGTCACTGCGCTCCGCGGCGCCGGAAGACTCCGTCAGTCGCCGTCACGACCTCCCATCGCCACCTCGAGGCACACGTCGATCCAGCCCGCGAGCGCCTCGGCGCTGAACTCGCACAGCACGAGCGAGCAGTCCGGGGAGCCGCCCTCGCCCTCGGTGTCGTGCACCGCGAGCGCGTACCGGCCGAGGTCGTTGTCGATCACCGCGAACCCGTGGCGGGGGTACTCGGCGAACACCGTGCCGAACGCCATCAGGTCGAGCAGGATCGTGCCGGTGCGGGGGCGCGCGAGCATCGCCCGCACGGCGTCGGCCTGGCGCCGCTGCGCCGCCGGGACCACGCCTTCGCGCCCGGCGCGGATCCGGATCGCCTTGCCGTGCCCCGCCGGATGCTCCGGCAGCAGCTCGGCGATCTTGTCCGGCAGCTCCTCGAACAGGCTGCCGCGGATGGACACCGTGCCGTCGCCGCGCCAGTACCAGAGAATGCCCGCCTCTTCGTCGGCGTACGCCCTGATGTCCAAGGGGGACGGCGCGTTCTCGTGCACCCCGCTGAGCACCGACCTGACCGGCCCCTTGAGCATCACCGAATAGACGCGGCGGCCCGTTTCGTTCAGCACGCCGTGCTCGCCGATGCCCATTCTCGCCAGGGAATCGGCCAGCACGAGATAGCGCTCCGCCTCCGCGACGAGATCGGCCGGATCGGCGGACCCCGCCTCGGGCCTGCCGATGTCCTCGTCCCGGATTCCGGGGTTGTACAAGTCTTCCACCACGGCGCGCCGGGGTACCGCCTCGAGCACCGGGCGGACGGCATCCTCGAACAGGTCGAACACGGTTACTGGGTTCTCTGCCACGAGAACAGTAGACCGCACCCCACCGACAGTTCTCGTCGAACAGGTGTTCGCATCACCCGAAGGGACGAGCGGACTACTTCTTGGCCGCCGCCTTCTTCGCCGGTGCCTTCTTCGCCGTGGCCGCCTTCTTGGCCGGTGCCTTCCGCTTCGGCGCCGGGCCCTTCGCGCGCTTCTCCGCCAGCAGCTCGGCACCGCGTTCCGCGGTCAGCTCCTCGATGCTGTCGGCCTTGCGCAGGGTCGCGTTGTACTCGCCATCGGTCACGTACGGGCCGAAGCGGCCGTCCTTGACCACCATCGGCTTGCCGGACACCGGGTCGTCGCCGAGTTCCTTCAGCGGCGGCTTCGCGGCGGCCTGGCGCCCGCGGCGCTTCGGCTCGGCGTAGATCTTCAGGGCGTCCTCGAGGGTGATGTCGAAGATCTGCTGCTCGGTCTCGAGCGACCGCGAATCCGTGCCCTTCTTCAGGTACGGCCCGTACCGCCCGTTCTGCGCGGTGATCTCGTCACCGGACTCCGGGTCCTTGCCCACCACGCGCGGCAGCGAGAGCAGCTTCAGCGCGTCGTCCAGCGTCATCGACTCGATCGCCATGGACTTGAACAGCGAGCCCGTGCGCGGCTTCGGGCGCTTCGCCTTCGCCGCCTTCTTCTCGGCCGCGGTGGCGGTCTCCGGCAGTTCCTCCTGCTCGGGCAGCACCTCGGTGACGTACGGCCCGAAGCGCCCCTCCTTCGCGACGATCTCGTGGCCGCTCACCGGGTCGGTGCCGAGCACCCTGCCCTCCTGCGGCGTCGCGAACAGCTTCTCCGCGATCTCGGCGGTCAGCTCGTCCGGCGGCAGGTCCTCCGGCAGGTTCGCGCGCTGCGACGCGCCGTCCACCTCGCGCTCGAGGTACGGCCCGTACCGCCCGACCCTGACCACGACCGCGTGCCCGTCGGAGTCGGCGAACATCGGGATCGAGTTGATCTCGCGCGCGTCGATCCCCTCGACGCTGCCGTCGACGAGCTTCTTCAGCCCGCCGAGCCGCCCGATGGACCCGTCGACGCCCATGTCGCCGCCGAAGTAGAACTTCGACAGCCACTGCGTGCGCTGCTCGTCGCCCGCCGCGATGCGGTCGAGCTCGTCCTCCATGCCCGCGGTGAAGTCGTAGTCGACGAGCCGCTCGAAATGCCGCTCCATCAGCCCGACCACGGAGAACGCGATCCAGGACGGCACCAGCGCGGAACCCTTCTTCCACACGTAGCCGCGGTCCTGGATGGTCTTGATGATCGAGGTGTAGGTCGACGGGCGGCCGATGCCCAGCTCTTCGAGCTTGCTGATCAGGCTCGGCTCGCTGTAGCGCGGCGGCGGCGAGGTGGTGTGCCCGTCCGGGGTCAGCTCGGAGGCGGTCAGCGCCTGGTCCTTGACCAGGTTCGGCAGCCTGCTCTGCTTGTCGTCGGCTTCGCCGCCGGCCTCGCTGTCGACGGATTCGACGTAGGCCTTCAGGAACCCGGCGAAGGTGATCGTGCGACCGGACGAGGAGAACGTGCACTCCTCGCCGCTGGTGGCGGTTCCGGTGATGCGCACCGACATCGTGGTGCCCTTGGCGTCCGCCATCTGCGAGGCGATCGTGCGCTGCCAGATCAGCTCGTAGAGCCGGAACTCGTCGGTGTCGAGGTCCTTCGCGACCTGGCCGGGCGTGCGGAAGACCTCTCCGGCGGGCCGGATCGCCTCGTGGGCTTCCTGCGCGTTCTTCACCTTGCGGGTGTACTGGCGCGGCTTGTCGGAGACGTAGTCCTTGCCGTAGAGCTGCGTGGCCTGGCTGCGCGCCGCCGAGATCGCCGTCTCCGACAGCGTCGTCGAGTCGGTACGCATATAGGTGATGTACCCGTTTTCGTACAGCCGCTGCGCGATCCGCATCGTCCGCTCGGAGGTGAACCGCATCTTGCGGCCCGCTTCCTGCTGCAGCGTCGAGGTCATGAACGGCGCGTAGGGCCGCCGGGTGTACGGCTTCTCCTCGACGCTGGTGACGCTGAAGTCGCGCGCCCGCAGGGCCTGGGCCAGGCGGTTCGCCTCGGCCTCATCCAGGATCCGGACCTCTGCCTTGCTCGAGGCCGCCTTGAGCTGGCCGTCCGAGCCGAAGTCGCGGCCGGTGGCCAGCCGCGCGCCGTCGACGGAGACCAGCCTGGCCGGGAAGTTCCTCGGGGTGGCGTCGGCGCCCGCGTCCATCGTCGCGCCGATGTCCCAGTACGACGCCGAGGTGAACTTCATCCGCTCGCGCTCGCGCTCGACCACGATCCTGGTCGCCACCGACTGCACACGGCCGGCCGAGAGCTTCGGCATGACCTTCTTCCACAGCACGGGGCTGACCTCGTAGCCGTAGAGCCGGTCGAGGATGCGGCGCGTCTCCTGCGCGTCGACGAGGTCGCCGTCGAGCTCGCGGGTGGTCTCCGCCGCGGTCTGGATGGCCTGCTCGGTGATCTCGTGGAACACCATCCGGCGTACCGGCACCTTCGGCTTGAGCGCCTCCAGCAGGTGCCAGGCGATCGCCTCGCCCTCGCGGTCGGGGTCCGTGGCGAGGTAGAGCTCGTCGACGTCCTTGAGCAGCGACTTCAGCTCGGTGACCGTGGCCTTCTTGTCCGGGGTGACGATGTAGAGCGGCTCGAAGTCGTTGTCCACGTCGACGCCGAGGCGTGCCCACGACTGGCCCTTGTACTTGGCCGGCACGTCGGCCGCGCCGCGCGGCAGGTCGCGGATGTGCCCGCGCGAGCTCTCCACGACGTAGTTGCGGCCGAGGTAGGGCGCGATCTTCTTGGCCTTGGTCGGCGACTCGACGATGACCAGCCGACGTCGCCCGGCGCCGTTCGCACCGGTACCGCTCTTGTTGGTCCGTGCCGATCCAGCCACGCTGTCCCGCTCTCCGCTCATCCCCGCCGCCCTCGCGGCGCCTGTCCGACCCGTCAGTGTGCACTCATCAGGCCGCTGTCCTGCGCTCAGGTCGCGCAACACGCCGTCTGGCGTTACTCCCTGCGCATCGAACACGAGGGCGACGGCGTTTCTATTCCACACCTAGCACGTGCCGAGCGACCCAGGACAGCGGGGGCCCGCCGTGACCGGGCGAATACCCGCCGTTCGCAGGTGGTGGCCCCGCCGGGCCAGCGGTTGACTGACTGCACCGACCACCCGAAAGGAAGCCACTATGACCAGGCGATTCGCCAGGGTACTCGGCACCGCCACCGCCGGGGCCGCGCTCGCCATGACCATGGGCGCGATCCCGGCCACCGCGGCCGCGGCGCCCGCCGCGCCGGGACCCGGTGCCGCGGCCGTCGACTACACCGGCATCATCAAGCTGAGCAACTGCTCCGGCTCGCTCGTGCGGCTCCCCGCGTCGCAGGACTCCGACCCGGCGCTCGCGCTCACGAACGGGCACTGCAACGAGAACGGGATGCCCGGTCCCGGCGTCGTGCAGGTGAACAAGCCGTCGAGCCGCACGATGACGCTGCTCGGCCAGAACGGCCGGTCCCTCGGCACGCTGCGCGCCAGCAAGATCGCCTACAGCACGATGACCGACACCGACGTGACGCTCTACCAGCTGGACAAGAGCTACGCCGCGATCGCGAGCTCGATCAAGGGCAAGGCGCTCACGCTGTCCGACGCGAAGCCGGCCGCGGGCAGCGCGATCAGCATCAAGTCCGGGTACTTCACCCGCACCTGGTCCTGCTCGATCGACAAGTTCGTCTACCAGCTCCGCGAGGACGCCTGGACCTGGAAGGACTCGATCCGCTACACCTCGACGTGCGACACGATCCACGGCACGTCGGGCTCGCCGATCACCGACGACGCCACCAACAAGGTCGTCGGCATCAACAACACCGGCAACGACGACGGCCAGCGGTGCACGCTCAACAACCCGTGCGAGGTCGACCAGAACGGGAAGGTCACCTACGAGCAGGGCCTGACCTACGGTCAGCAGACCTACTGGTTCGTGAACTGCGTTTCCGCCGGCAACCGCATCGACCTGGCCAAGCCGGGTTGCACGCTGCCGAAGCCGTAGCGACGTTCAGCCCGCTAAACGTCTTCAGGACGCCTCCGCTCGCCTGGCCGGGATCTCCTCCGGCCAGGCGAGTTCTGCTTCCGGCGGGGCCTTGCCGACCAGCTCGCCGAGCGTGGCGAGCCGGCGGCGTCCCGAGACGCGGATCGCGGGGCCACCCGCGCGCGGCCCGAGCGCCTTGCCGCCGATACCGGACCCCCGCAGCGCCGCGGCGAGCGGTTCGTGCGTTTCCGGCGCCTCCTCGTCCAGCGGCAGCACGTACCCCTTCTCGGCCCGCCAGCCGCTCGCCAGCGCCCACAGGCGCAGCACCGCGCCATCGAGGTGGAAACCGGGCGGAACGGCCTTCTCGGACGCCTCTGGGCCCCCGGAGCCGCCCGCGCGCTCCCAAGCCGCGGACATCGGCAGCAGATCGGCGCGGAACGCGGTGCGCACGAGCAGGCGGCCGTCCTCGGCCGCGACGACCTCGGCCCGCACCCCGCGCAGCGCGAACTCGCCGACCAGCACCCTGGCCCGCCACCGGTCACCGATCGGCACGGACAGCCGCGCGGCCGTCCGGCCGAACACGGCCAGCCGCCCGTGCCCGCACAGCACCCCGGCGAGATCGTCGATCCGCGGACCGCTCGCCTCGGCAGAGAAGAACGACAGCTGCTCCACGGCAGCCAGGATAGAACACCCGTTCGATTTCGGCTGCCGCCACGCCAGCGCGGATCGCGGTCAGGGCGTCCCCGGCCGGCTCAGGCTCGCCGAGGGCCCGCCGTGGTTCGTCAGCTGCTGGCACGACACGGCCTGGGCGCTCGCCGTGGACAGCTCCGGCACGCTCGTGAACCCGTCCAGAAGCTCGATCTTCGACACCTCGTCGATCGGGCCGCTCGCGGCGCTCAGCGCGTCCTTCGCGGACGGATCGCCCGGCGGCGTCGAATCGACCCGCTGCCGCGCGGCGGCCACCTTGGCGCGGGCGCCGCTGAACGTCTCGATCGCCGTGTCGCGCACGCCTTCGCCCGCCTCCACCGGAGACCTCGGCAGCCGCCGGAGCTGCTGCAGCGTGTCGTCGAGGCCGGTCAGCATGCTGCCGAGGAGCTTGCTCGAGGTCTGCAGCGCGCGTTCCGTGCTCGACGGGTCCACCGCCGGCATCGACGACAGCGACTGCACGAGCTTGCCCACCGCGAGGCAGTAGTCGTCGGCCCAGCGCACGGTCGGTGCCTGCTGCTCGGCTTCACCACGGGAAATGCCAGGGCCGTCCGGTGCGGCGCCCGGCGAAACTCTTTGCGGCTGCTGCCCGCAGGCGACAAGGGAAAGTCCCATTACCGAGACCAGCGCGGCAAGAGCGGTCTTTCCCGGCCGCACGCGAACACCTCCCGTGGTTGTGGGCGCAGCGGACTCGACGGTACCGGCCAAGTGGCCTAACGCAAGTCGCCGGGCTCGACGGGGCGTGAGCGATCGTCACGAGGTGTCGCCGGAGGAGGGCGGGCACGAAAGGAACGGGCCCGGCACGCACGACGCGTGACGGGCCCGTTCCGGTGGTTCGTCCGGTCAGGAGGCGGTCGCTCCGGCCGGGGTGTCGCTCGGCGTGTCCGCGATCTGGGTGCCGCGGCGCTTGGACACCACGATCGCGACCGCGATCACGAGCACCGCGACGACCGCGATGGCGATGCGCAGCCCCGCCGAGGCGTCCGGTCCCACCGAGAACTGCACGATCGCGGGCGCGATCAGCAGCGAGACCAGGTTCATCACCTTGATCAGCGGGTTGATCGCCGGGCCGGCGGTGTCCTTGAACGGGTCACCGACGGTGTCACCGATGACGGTCGCCTCGTGGCCCGGCGAGCCCTTGCCGCCGTGGTTGCCGTCCTCGACCAGCTTCTTCGCGTTGTCCCACGCGCCACCGGAGTTGGCGAGGAACACCGCCATCAGCGTGCCGGTGGCGATGGCGCCCGCCAGGTACCCGGCGAGCGCGCCGGTGCCGAGGCCGAAGCCGACCGCGATCGGCGCGAACACGGCGAGCAGACCGGGAGTGGCCAGCTCGCGCAGCGAGTCGCGGGTCACGATGTCGACGACCTTGCCGTACTCGGGACGCGCGGTGCCCTCCATGATCCCGGCGATCTCCCGGAACTGGCGGCGCACCTCGTAGACCACCGCGCCCGCGGCGCGGGAGACCGCGTTGATCGCGAGCCCGGAGAACAGGAACACGACCGCCGCGCCGAGCAGCACGCCGACCAGCGTGTTCGGCGTGACGATGTTGTCGATGAACGACTTCGGCACCGAGTTCGGGTCGCCGCCCTTGGCGAACACGTCCTGCAGCGCCTGCTTGATCGAGTCCTGGTAGGAGCCGAACAGCGCGGTCGCCGCCAGCACCGCCGTCGCGATCGCGATGCCCTTCGTGATGGCCTTGGTGGTGTTGCCGACCGCGTCCAGCTCGGTGAGGGTCTGCGCGGCCTTTTCGTCGACGTCGCCGGACATCTCCGCGATGCCCTGCGCGTTGTCCGAGACCGGGCCGAAGGTGTCCATCGCGACGATGACGCCGACCGTGGTGAGCAGGCCGGTGCCGGCCAGCGCGACGGCGAACAGCGCCACCGTGCCGCCGAGCAGGTAGGCGCCGAACACCGCGCCGCCGATCACGATCGCGGTGTACACAGCGGACTCGAAGCCGACCGAGAGACCGGACAGGATGACCGTCGCCGCACCGGTTTCCGACGACTTCCCGACGTCCTTGACGGGCTTGTACTCGGTGCCGGTGAAGTAGCCGGTCAGCCACAGGATGATGCCGGCCAGCACGATGCCGATGATCACCGCGAAGGTCGCGATCACGGCGGGGTTGCCCTCGGTGCCCGCGAACGAGTCGCCGAAGCCGGCGAACGAGCCGGGCAGGAAGACGAACGCGGCGATCGTGCACAGCACCGCCGAGATCAGCGCCGAGATGTAGAACGACTTGTTGATCGTGGTCAGTCCGCTCTCGGTGGACTTCGCCTTCGTGATGTAGACGCCGATCACCGCGGTGATCACGCCGATGGCAGGCACGATCAGCGGGAACAGCAGGCCCTTCGTGCCGAAGGCGACGCTGCCGAGGATCAGGGCGGCCACCAGGGTCACCGCGTAGGACTCGAACAGGTCCGCGGCCATCCCGGCGCAGTCGCCCACGTTGTCGCCGACGTTGTCGGCGATCGTCGCGGCGTTGCGCGGGTCGTCCTCGGGAATGCCCTGCTCGACCTTGCCGACCAGGTCGGCGCCGACGTCGGCGGCCTTCGTGAAGATACCGCCGCCGACACGCATGAACATCGCGATCAGCGCGGCACCGAACCCGAAGCCTTCGAGCACCTTCGGCGCCTGGCCCGCGTAGGCGAGCACGACGATCGCGGCACCGAATAGCCCGAGACCGACGGTCGCCATGCCGACCGCGCCACCTGTGCGGAAGGCCACGCGCGTGGCCTTCTCCCGCCCGCCCTCTTCACGCGAAGCGGCGGCCACCCGCAGGTTCGCCTGCGTGGCCAGCCACATGCCGAGGTAGCCGATCGCGAACGAGAAACCCGCCCCGATCAGGAAGAACACCGAACGGCCGATCCGCTCGCCGACGTCTTCGGCCGGTAGGGCGAGCAGCAGCAGGAACACCACGACGCCGAAGATGGCGAGTGTGTTCCGCTGCCGCTTGAGGTAGGCGGCCGCGCCTTCCTGCACCGCCTTGGCGATTTCCTGCATCTTGGAGGTGCCCTGGCCGGCGGCCAGCACCTCCTTCAGCAGGAAGTAGCCAACAACGAGTGCGGCAAGGGCGACCACGGCGACCACAGCCACGATGCTGTAGTCACCTCCGGAGAGCTCTAAGCCCTCCGCGAGGAACTGCCGGGACATCCGTCCTCCTGGATAACGTCGCCTGAAGCCGGCGCCGGCCGTGGAACCCGCCAACGCTGGCCTGGGATACCGAGCGGCACCCCGAACGGCGGAAAGCCCACGGGCCGCGGCACGTGTGCGCGGCCGCCCGCGGAGCTCACCGGCAATCCGGCATGACGCTCGCCACATGGAGTGTGGTTCGCCGGAGTGTATTGGTACTGCATCCCGCTTCTGCAAGGCGTCCCGGCCAGAACACGCAGCGTAGTAGGTGTGAGACTGCTCACGAGACGGGTTTCCGGGGTGCCGCAACGACTTCCGGAGCGCCCTCGGCCCGCTCCGGTACCGCCTTTCGCGTGCCGTTGCCGTCGCGGACGGTCGTACCGCGCCGCCGCGCCGTTCCGCGCCCGTTCCCGTGCCGTTCCGCCGTGCGCTGCCTG
Source organism: Amycolatopsis minnesotensis (assembly GCF_039529815.1). Lineage (NCBI taxonomy): Bacteria > Bacillati > Actinomycetota > Actinomycetes > Pseudonocardiales > Pseudonocardiaceae > Amycolatopsis > Amycolatopsis minnesotensis. Next base: position 317,057 of record NZ_BAAANN010000002.1, read on the forward strand.
TCGTGCCGCTGTGCGAAGCTCGGCGGGTGGATGAGGGCTCGCCGGTTCCGGCGCACGGACGGGCACGGCACCTGCTGGGCAGGGTCACCGCGGGCATCCCGGCGGACGAGAACCCGGTGACCCACGTCGCCGATCAGCCCGCCCGCTTCGCGCGCACCGCCGAGTGGCCGTCGTGGGCGGCGCCGGAGGTCGTCGAAGCGCTGCGGGCGAGTGGCGTGCACGAGCCGTGGGAGCACCAGGTCGAAGCGGCGACGCTCGCGCACGGCGGGCAGCACGTCGTGGTGTCGACCGGCACCGCGTCCGGGAAGTCGCTCGCCTACCAGCTCCCGGTGCTCACCTCGCTCGCCGAGGACGGCAAGGCCTGCGCCCTCTACCTGTCGCCGACGAAGGCGCTCGGCGCGGACCAGCTCCGCTCGGTGTCCTCTTTGGACCTGCGCGACGTCCGCGCGGCGGCCTACGACGGGGACACCGCGATGGCGGAGCGCGACTGGGTCCGCGCGCACGGCCGCTGGGTCTTCACCAACCCCGACATGCTGCACTTCGGGATTCTCGGCGCGCACGCGCGGTGGGCGCGGTTCTTCCGCAGGCTCGCCTACGTGGTGGTCGACGAATGCCACGGCTACCGCGGCGTCTTCGGCTCGCACGTGGCGCTGCTGCTCCGCAGGCTCCAGCGGGTGGCGAAGCGGTACGGCTCGTCACCGGTGTTCGTGCTGGCGTCCGCGACCACGGCCGGCCCCGCCGAGTTCGCGAGCAGGCTCACCGGGGTCGGCTGCGCCGCCGTGCAGGACGACGCGTCCCCCCGCGCCGCGCGGACCGTCGCGCTGTGGGAGCCGCCGCTGCTCGACAGCCTCTCCGGCGAGCACGGCGCGCCGGTCCGCCGCTCCGCCGGTGCCGAAGCCGCGCGGATCCTCGCCGAACTCGTCATCGAGGGCGCGCGGTCGCTCGCGTTCGTCCGGTCGCGCCACGGCGCCGAGCTCACCTCGCTCGGTGCGCGGCGAATACTGTCCGAAGTGGACTCCGAGCTGCCGGGGCTGGTCGCCGCCTACCGCGCCGGATACCTGCCGGAGGAACGGCGGGCACTGGAAAAGGCCCTGCTGAGCGGAAAACTGCTCGGGGTCGCGACGACGAACGCGCTCGAACTCGGCGTCGACATCGCGGGTCTCGACGCGGTGGTGCTCGCGGGCTACCCCGGCACGCTGGCCTCGTTCTGGCAGCAGGCCGGCCGCGCCGGGCGCTCCGGTGACGAGGCACTGGTGCTCTTCGTCGCGCGGGACGACCCGCTCGACACCTATCTCGTGCACCATCCCGCGGCGATACTCGACCGCCCGGTGGAGACGGCGGTGCTCGATCCCGGCAACCCGTACGTGCTCGCGCCGCAGCTCGCCTGCGCGGCGGCGGAACTGCCGCTCACCGTCTCGGAGCTCGACGCGTTCGGCGGTGAGGCGGCGAAGGCGGTGCTCGACGGCCTGGTCGCGGACGGGGTGCTGCGGAGGCGGGCGAGCGGCTGGTACTGGACGGCCCGCGAGCGCCCGCACGGCGAGGTGGACATCCGGGGCTCGGGCGGCGAGCAGATCGCGGTGGTGGAGTCGGAAACCTCGCGGATGCTCGGCACGGTGTCGCCGGGTTCGGCGTGCACCGCCGTGCATCCCGGCGCGGTGTACCTGCACCAGGGTTCGTCCTACGTGGTCGACGAGCTCGACCTCGACGGCGGGCTGGCGCTCGTGCACGCCGAGGACCCGGACTGGAACACCTCGCCGCGCGAGGTCGTGGACATCTCGGTGCTGTCCACGCTGCGGCGGGAGGACTTCGGCGGGGTGACCGTGTGCCTCGGCGAGGTCGCGGTGACCGAGCAGGTGGTGGGGTACCTGCGGCGCCTGCCGTCCGGGGCGATCCTCGACCAGGTTCCGCTTGACCTGCCGGAACAGGTTCTGCGCACCCGCGCGGTCTGGTACACGATCTCGGACGAGCTGCTTTCGGGGACCGGGGAGAGTGGCAGGACGCCGGGGGGCGCCGGACTGGATCCGGCGCGCGTCCCCGGCGCCCTGCATGCCGCCGAACACGCGGCGATCGGCCTGCTACCGCTGTTCGCTACGTGCGACCGCTGGGACATCGGCGGGGTGTCCACCGCGTTGCACTCGGACACCGGGGAGGCGACGGTGTTCGTGCATGACGGCCATCCCGGGGGTGCGGGATTCGCCGATCGCGGTTTTGCCGCTTTGGTCCCGTGGCTGGCCGCTACGCGGGAGGCGATCGTCTCCTGCGAGTGCCCGGCGGGCTGCCCGTCCTGTGTGCAGTCGCCGAAATGCGGGAACGGCAACGATCCACTGGACAAGGCGGGGGCGGTGGCCGTACTGGATGCCGTGCTGGGGGCTTTGCGTCGGCACGGCGGCCGGCCCGGCCACTCTGGTGGTCACTGATCTGGTGGTCACTGAGTGGTGGTCACTGAGTGGTAGTCACTGCATGGGTGGTGCGGGTCAGGCCGCGGTCCGGCTCGCGGCCACCAGGGCCGCTTCGGGTTCCTCGTCGAGCGCGCGCACCAGAACCTCGTGCACGGCGTCGGCCTCGGGCAGCTGCCAGCCCCACACCTCGGGCTTGACCCGCCAGTGCACGACACCGTGCTGGAACGGGGTCGGCGGCAGCGGGATCCAGCCGTCCTCGCCGTGCAGGTGGACGCCGTCGTGCGCGACCAGCTCGGCGGGGACCCGCTCGGCGACCTTGGTCAGGAACAGCCAGCGGCCGTTTGGCATGGCGACGATCGGCGCGGGGTGGCCGAGCGCGCGGAGCAGCCGGGCCGCCCGCTTGCCGACCGTGGCGTCGACCTCGACCGCGTCGAGCACGATGCCGGTCGCCACGAGCAGGCTGTACTGGGTGCCGGTCCACCACTCGGCGATCCGGTGCGGGTGCGCGCCGAGCTGCTCACGCCAGTTCTCGTGCGCCGGGACGGGCCCGAACCAGGGGGTGTCCTGGCCCTGCGCCGGGCAGGTGCCCGGGAGCACCGGCCAGCCGCGGGAAGCGAGGCCGATGGCCTCGGCACGCAGCTCGATCCCGAACGCGCCACGCCAGCTGTCCGACCAATCGGTGTCCAACATCGTCCTGCTTCTGCCTTTCTGGGTTCTGCGCCTGTGGGGGGGGCGCTCCGAACCCGTTGTCGCCGGGTGTGGTGCGCCGTTGGTGTCTGATCTCACTCAACGGCAATGTGCGGATCGCCGGAAGCGGCGCTCGACAACCGGCGGTTACGGGACGGTGAACGCACGGCGGGGGTTCGCCCCGCCGAACCGCGCGGGCCCGGCGAGGCGCGGCAAGCGGTCTGGACCAGCGGACCGTCCGGTATCCTCGAACCGGGCCTCCTTTTCGTTGACACGCAACGTATCCACGCCCGTGACAGCGAGGCACCGGCCGGCGGACCGCTGACCGTTCGCCGCGCAGGGGCAACCGCTGCTCGTGCGTCGGGCATCACACTCGTACGGGCGAAGCCGACCGTTCATCGTGCGGCCGCGCAGACGACCGGTTCACCCGGCGGCCCCTCAGCGCCCGGCGACCGCTCGTCCCGCCTTCGCGACCGGTCCCGCCCGCGCCCTCGCCGAGGCGGTGCCGAACCGGTCGAGCGGGCGGGGCGGGGCGCAGCCGACCTCGACCAGCGCGTCCCGGCCCGCCAGGCGGCAGCTCACCAGCCGGGTGCCCATCCGGTCCGCCACCAGGCCCGCCCGTGCGCAGGCCGCCTGCTCACCGTCGGCCACCCGTCCCGCCGCGGCCAAGGCCGCGAGGTCCGCCGCCCCGTTCGCCCGGTGCCGGGCGACCGCCGCCGCGCCGCCGCAGATCACCAGCGCCGCGATGGCGAGCAGCGCCGCGATCGCCGTGGCTGCCCACACCGTGGCGTACCCGGCGGCACGCTGGTCACCCGCTCGCACGGCCGCCGCCCTCGCCCGGTTCCAGTACCGCGTAGGCGGTGCCGTGCAGGTCGACGGGCAGCATCCCGCCGAGCGGGGTGGCGCGGACGTCGACCCGGATGCCGCCCGCCTCGCCGCTGGTGGTCAGCACCGCACCCGGCGGGGCGATCTCCGCGACCGCCCGTTCGGCGAGCGGGCGCTGGCCGCGCGCGATGAGCCTGGCCGCCTCGCTCGCCGCGTCGGTGCACCGGAGCTGGCCGGACACCGCGGCGAACCCCGCGAGGACGAGCCCGAGCACGAAGACCAGCGCGCACACCGCGATCGCCGCCTCGACCGTCACGGCGCCGGACTCGGGGTCCCCGCGCGCGTTCGCCGGGACCTCAGCGCTTGAAGTCGAGCGCATCGCGCACCAGTCCCGTCAGCGCGTCGACGATGCCGTCCCCGGTGACGATCACGTACAGCACGGCCGCGAACGCCGCCGCGGCGAGCGTGCCGATCGCGTACTCGGTGGTGCTCATGCCGTCGTCGCCGCCGAACAGGCCGAACGGGTCGAACGGGTCGGACCGGTGGTGGTTGCCTCGCATGGTGTTCACTCCTCGTTGTTCGTCCTTTGTGGATGGTTCGCAGCGGATGATCACCGCGGGATGGTGAGCGTGCCCGCGAGCCCGATGACCACCGGGACCACGCCGAGGCACAGGAACGCGGGCAGGAAGCACAGCCCGAGCGGCCCGGTGATCAGCACGCCGGCGCGCTGCGCCCTCGCCTCGGCCTCGTCCGACAGGCGTGCCCGTGCCCGCGCGGCGAGGTCCGCCGCGACGGAGGCGAGCGCGGCACCGGATCTCGCGGTGCGCCTGGCTGCCCTGGCCAGTTCGGCCGTCTCCGGGATCTCGGCGGCGGGCGCCCACGCCTCGGCAGGGTCGGCCCCCATCGCGAGCAGCCTCGCCGCGGCGCGCAACGCGTTCGCCACCTCGCCGGGTGCGCCGCCCGCGACGGCTTCGACCGCCGTCGGCACCGGCAACCCGGCGCGCAGGCACGCGGCGAGGAGGTCCCAGGTGGCCGCGAGCCGCTGCGGCCCGGCCGGGCTACTGGCGCGTCTCCTGGTCATCAGCAGCCAGGCCGCGGCACCGCACGGGATCGCGAGCACCGCGCCCGCGGGCCAGCCGCCGAGGCCGAACGCCGCGGCACCGGCGGACAGGGCCAGCAGAGGCGCGGGCGACCTGGCTTTCGCACCAGGCAGAGGGCCTCGCCCGGCGGGGAGCAGCCGCCGGAAGCGGTGCCGCGCCAAGCTCGGCGACGGTGCGGCGAGCAGCGCGAGCGAGCACGCCAGCAGGGCCGGGGCGATCACCGGGTCACCGCCCGTCCGGTCACCCGTGAACTCCACACGACACCGGCGAAGAGCAGCGCGCAGCCGGCGACCGCCAGGAGCTGGCCCGCGACCGTGCCGGTGAGCACCCGGACCGGGGACGCGCCCATGGCCTCGCCGAGCGCGACCCCGAACACGGGCAGCAGCGCCAGTACCGCCGCGCTGGCACGCGGTCCCGCCATCCGCGCCTCGCACTGGGCCGCGAACGCGGCCTCGGCGACCACGCCGCGGCGCACCGAATCGGCGGCCTCGGCCAGCGGGACGCCGTGCTCGTCCGCCAGTGCCCACGCACGGCGCAGGGCGTCCGTGGCTCCGGTGCCGCGGCCACGGGGAACCACCCCGAGCCTCGCGTGCCCGGCCAGCTCGCGCAGTTCGCCGGCGAGCGCGGGCGGGGAGTCCTCCGCCGCGACCTCGACGGCCCGTGCCGGATGCGCCCCGGCGCGGAGTTCGGTCACCATCGCGCGCATCGCGTCGGCCAGTGCGGCGGCGAGCGCGCGGCGGACGCGGGCCTGCCGCTCGGCACGCCACCGGCACCGGACCGCGGCGGTGAGCAGCCCCGCCGCGACCGCGCCGGCCGGGCCGCCCGCCACCGCGGCGAGCGCGATGACGGCCACCGGCGAGGCGACGCGCCACCAGCCCGCCGGTACCTGCCACGAACGCGGCTTGGCTTCCCACAACCCCCGCAGGCGCGCGGCCGACCCGTCCGCGGGCCAGGAGAGCAACGCGCAGCCGGACAACAACAGCGAGCAGGTCACCACGACGACCACTCCCCGCTTGAAAACCCTTGCGCACCAACGGAATTGGCACGCGTCCGATCGGCGGGAAGGAGCGAAGGCCTCACCACGGTGGCCGCACCCCCTTCGCGTCGAGCAGCCGCTCGAACCGGGCGCGGTGCGCCGTCCACCGCCCGTCCGTCCACACCGGACGGACGACGACCGCACCGTCCACACGCGACACCATGCCGATCTCGGCGAGCCGCCTCCCGGCTGGGCGCCGCCGCATGTGCAGCACGACCTGGACGGCCGCGCCGAACTGGCTGTGCAGGGCGGGTCTCGACAGTCCGCCGAGCGCGGCGAGCGCCTCCAGCCTCGCCGTCACCTCGGACGGGGAGTTGGCGTGCAGCGTGCAGGCGCCGCCTTCGTGGCCGGTGTTGAGCGCCGCCAGCAGTTCGCAGACCTCCGTGCCGCGGACCTCGCCCACGACGAGGCGATCCGGGCGCATGCGCAGCGCCTGGCGCACGAGATCGCGCAGCGTGACCTCGCCCGCGCCCTCGACGTTCGGCGGCCGCGCGGTCAGCCGGACGAACTGCGGGTGCCGCGGCTGAAGCTCTCCGGCGTCCTCGACGCAGACGATGCGCTGGCCTTCCGGGACCTCGCCGAGCATCGCGGCGAGCAGGGTGCTCTTGCCCGCGCCGGTGGCCCCGGTGACCAGGAACGCGAGGCGGGCGGCGACGACCGCTCTGACGACGCGCTCGCTGTCGCCGTCGAAGGTGCCGAGCCCGGCCAGCGCGGGCAGGTCGTGCGCGGCGGGCCGGAGCACCCGCAACGAGACGCACGTGCCCTCGGCCGCGATCGGCGGCAGCACGGCGTGCAGCCGCACCCTGCCGTGCGGGCCGTCACCGGGCAGCCAGCCGTCCACAAAGGGCTGCGCGTCGTCCAGCCGCCGTCCGGCCGCGAACGCGAGCCGCTGCGCGAGCCTGCGCACGGACTCCTCGTCCGCGAACCCGGCGTCCGCCCGGCGCAGGCCGGAATCGCCGTCCACCCACACTTCGCGGGGACCGGTGACGAGCACATCGGTGACGCCCGGCTCCGCCAGCAGCGGCTCGAGCGGACCGGCGCCGAAGAACTCCCTGCGCACCGACCGCAACGCCGCCAGCACCTCGCCGTGGCCGACGGGACCGCCCGCCTCCGCGCGGACGGCATCGGCGACGGCTTCCGGATCGTCGCCGGTGCCGGAGCCCGCGAGGCGCAGCCGGACGCGCCGGACCAGTTCGGTGGCCGCGGTTTCCGGCCCGATCACAACGGCACCCGTTCCGCGGTGCGCGGTGTCGTCAGTTCACTGAGGACGGTGCGCGCGGCCCTGCCGAGCGCGCTGCGGGGCCGGGGGTCGAACTCGCCCCGTTCCACCGCTTTCGGCAGCCATCGGTCCGAGGCCATGGTGGTGAGCATCGGCGCCCCGACCGATTCGGCCACCTGCTCGGCGGTCACGTCACTCGGGGCGGGGCCGCGCACGACGAGCCGCACTTTGCCCGCGTACCGGCCGAATCGCCGCAACACGCATTTCGCCGCGACGCAGGCGCGGAGCTCCATCGGCACCACGAGCACGGCGAGATCCGCCCTGTCCAGCACGGCCATCGCGGCGGCGCCGGGACTTCTCGGCAGATCGCACACCACGACGTACCCGGCGCGCCGCCCCGCTTCGACGACGGTGGCGACCGCCTGCGCCGCGGGACCCTGGCCGTCGTGATCGCACGAGACGAACGGCAGCTCACCGCGCGCCGTCCTGCGGCGCGGCAGGGCCGCGCTCAGCGCGGGCATCGACACGCTGCCGGCGCCGAGGCGCAGCTCCGGCCAGCGCAGCCCGGCGCCGAACTCCGCGCCGAGGAGGAGATCGATCCCGCCGCCGAGCGGATCGCAGTCGACGAGCATCGCCTCGCCCTCGGTGGCAGCGCGCAACGCCACCGCCGCGGCGAACACCGACGCGCCCGCGCCGCCTCGCCCGCCCGCGACGGCGAGCACGCGCCCGCCGGGAACATCGGGCCCGTCCACGACTTCGGCGAGCGCGGCGAGCAGCCCCGCCTCGTCGTCCGGCAGCGAGACGACCTTTTCCACCCCATTGCGGAAAACGTGCTGCCAGGTCGACGGTTCCGGCGGGCCCTTGCTCACCAGCACGACCCGCGACCGCCGCGGCAGCGGCCCGCCGGTGGCCGCCCGCTCGTCGACGAGCACCAGCGGCGCGGACTCCCAGCTGTCCCGTGCCGCAAGGAGATCGGGCGCGCACTCGGTTTCGCACCCCGCGGCGGCGGCGAGGCGCAGGATCTCGTCGAGCAGTGTCGGATCGCTCGCGACGACGAGCGGTCTGTTCCCGGTCATGTGCTCCCCCAAGGCTTCCCGCGGCACCCGGGGCGTTACGGCGTATCAGCGCCATCGCCCGGTGCCTGCCCGTCCGGTGGGTCCGCCACCGCGTCCGGGCTTCCACCGTCGCGCCGATCCGGTGACGCGGACAAGGGCGATCCGGCTCGCCTGTGGACAACCGGGGTGCTGTGGACAACTCGGCGGGCACACGCGCAGCCGGGACGGAATCGTCGGTGCGCGGTGGCATGATCACGCGCGCGGGATGCGCCCGGAAAACCAACGGCGAAGGGGTTATGGGGGCGACCCCCGCCAGGGGGGAGGGACGGGGGTCGCCGAGGGTTCAGCCCCGGGGGGTCGGACTGAACCGGGCCGGTCGAAACACCGGATATCCCAACTGTAACCCTGTTCGGGCCGGAACGGCGCTCACCTGCGCACCCACAATTCGGTAACAGCACAAAGCAATCGATTTCCTTTGCCTGTCGTTAATTTTGCCCTCGCGCGACGACGCCGCGTGGTCTCCGGCGGGGCACCTCCTATCCTGACGGGGTGGCCGAACCCAGCCGAACACCCAGCGCACCGGGCGCACCCCGGAAACCGACGAGGCCGGTCGCGGCCTTCTTCGATCTCGACAAGACGATCATCGCGTCGTCCAGCGCGCTCGCGTTCAGCAAACCGCTGCTGCGGCAGGGACTGATCAACCGCAGGGCGGCGGTGAAAAGCGCGTACGCGCAACTCGTCTTCGCGCTTTCCGGTGCGGATGCGGGAAAAACCGAGCGGATGCGGGCGCAGATCTCGGCGCTGTGCGCGGGCTGGGAAGTGGCGCAGATCCGGTCGATCGTGGCCGAGGCGCTGCACGACGTGGTCGACCCGCTCGTCTACGCCGAAGCCGCCGACCTGATCGCGCGGCACCGCGCCGACGGGCACGACGTGATCGTGCTGTCGGCGACCGGGGAGGAAGTCGTGGCGCCGATCGCGGAGATGCTCGGTGCCACCCGGAGCGTCGCCACCAGGATGCGCGTGGTGGACGGCCGCTACTCGGGCGAGGTCGATTTCTACTGCTACGGCGAGCACAAGGCGGTCGCGGCGCGCGAGCTCGCCGCCGCGCACGGCTACGACCTCGCCGACTGCCACGCCTACACCGACTCGAGCACGGACCTCCCCCTGCTGGAGGTGGTGGGTCACCCGCACGCGGTGAACCCGGACCGCGAACTCCGGCGCGCGGCCGAAGAGCGGGGCTGGCCGGTGCTCGCCTTCGCGAAACCGGTCTCGCTGCGGACGCGGGTGGCGCCCGCGGTCGCGATCGGCCTCGGCGCCGGGACGATCGCCGCGGCCGCGACGTGGTACGGGCTTTCCCGGCGGAGCCGGAAACGATCCAGTTAGTACAGACGGTCGCCGGGCAGGTCACCCGGCCACTCACACGGCGGTAAGCACGACCTCGATTTTCCCGCGATAACAGGGTTTTCGCCCACTCGCTGACGTCTTCGGACGCGGTCCGTCACCAAAACGGTGCGTCTGTACCGGTGCACCCGTCTGCGCTCTTGAAGTGACGGCCATCACTGAGTACAAAGTGAGGTGCGGACATCTTCTCGGCCAGGGACAAGGCGAAGATAAGCCTTGAGCCACCCCGTTGAGAACTCCGTGCGCGGACTCCAGGCACCCACGCGCAGCACGCCGCGGGAGGCTTGTCGTCTAGGGACTGCGTACCGGGACGCCGGACGCCGAGTCCAGGTAGGTACGACTGGAGTTGCACGCTTGGTCACCTGAGCAGTCCGCGCTAGTGGGCGGCGCCCGCTGACATCGTCGGCGGGCGCCGCCAGCTTTTTGTCGCCCGCACGGGCGGGTCTAGGGCAAAAGAGAGAATCGATAGCGGTGAGTAGGCCAAACGGCACAGCCGGTCGTTGACCTGCCGGGGTTCGGTGACTAGCTTCCCAGTGCCGGTGGATTCGGGTCAGAAGTTTCCCGTGCCGCCCGACACTGGGAGGTCGCCTTGCGCACTGATGGATTCCGTCCCCGGAGGACACATGCCCTCACCGCTGCCTGCGCGGCCGCAGTCGTACTCGCCGGTTGCGCTTCGGCCCCGGAAGCGGGCGAAGTGACCCCGCAGGCGGTGCGGCAGCCGGACGAGGCCGCCGCCTACGCCACGCGGACGCTCGCCGGGATGTCGCTGGAGCAGAAGGTCGGGCAGCTCTTCGTCGCCGACGTCTGGGGCAAGTCGGCGGACGAGGTGAACGCGGGCAACCAGAAGAAGTACGGCGTCGACACACCGGCGCAGGTGGTGCGGCGCTACGGGGTCGGCGGCGTCATCTACTTCAACAACGCGGGCACCGACAACGTGGACAACCCGGCCCAGCTCGCGCGCTTCTCGAACGGGTTGCAGCGCGCCGCGCTCGGCACCGGCGCGCGCCTGCCGCTGATCATCTCGACGGACCAGGAGGGCGGGCGCGTCACGAGGATCGGCGCACCCGCCACCGAGTACCCGTCGAACATGGCGATCGGCGCGGGCCGCGACGCGGGCGACGCGCGCACGCTGGCGGCGATCAGCGGCCACGAACTGCGCGCGATGGGGATCGGCCAGGACTTCGCGCCGGACGCGGACGTGAACTCGAACCCGCTCAACCCGGTGATCGGCTCGCGCTCGTTCTCCGCGGACCCGGCGCTGGCGAGCAAGCTCGTGGCCGCCGAGATCGACGGCTACCAGCGTTCGGGCGCGCCGACGGAGACGGTGGCCTCGGCGGCGAAGCACTTCCCCGGGCACGGTGACGCGGCGGAGGACAGCCACACCGGGCTGCCGGTGATCAAGCGGTCGGCCGAGGAGTGGCGCAAGATCGACATGCCGCCGTTCCAGGCCGCCGTCGACGCCGGTATCGACGTGATCATGAGCGCGCACATCACGGTGCCCAGCCTCGACCCGTCAGGGGAGCCCGCGACGCTGTCGAAGCCGATCATGACCGGGCTGCTGCGCGACGAACTGCACTTCGACGGCGTGGTGGTGACCGACTCGCTGCAGATGGAGGGCGTGCGGAAGCTGCACCCCGACGCGGAGGTCCCGGTGCTCGCGCTGGAGGCGGGCGTGGACCAGATGCTGATGCCGCCGGACCTGACCGTCGCCGTCAAGGGCGTGGTGGACGCGGTGCACAGTGGACGGCTGACCGAGCAGCGCGTCGACCAGAGCGTCACGCGCATCCTGAAGCTGAAGTACAAGCGCGGGATACTGGCGAAGCCGTTCGCCGACGAGGCCGCGGTGGACAAGACGGTGGGCACCCGCCGCAACCTCGACCAGATCCAGAAGCTGACCGACCGCACGCCGACGCTGCTGCGCGACGACAAGAAGGCGCTGCCGCTACGCGGGAACGGTCCCGTGCTGGTCGCGGGCTGGAACAACCCGGCCTACCCCGGTTACCCCTCGGATCCGGTGACCTCGCTCGCGAAGGCACTGGGCCCGCGCGCGAAAGCGGTGCCGACCGGCGCCTCGCCCGCGCAGGCGAAGATCGACGAAGCGGTCGCGGCGGCGAAGGGCGCGGAGACCGTCGTCGTGCTGACGAACGGGCTGCGCACCAGCGCTCCTCAGCGCGCGCTGGTGGAAGCGCTGAAGGCGACCGGGAAACCGGTGGTCGCGGTGGCCGTGCAAGAGCCCTACGACCCCGGGTTCGCGGACGTGCCGACCTGGCTGGCCACCTACGACTGGCGCGACGTGACGATGAAGTCGCTCGCGAAGGTGCTGACCGGGCAGAACAAGCCGATGGGCAAGCTGCCGGTGACCGTCCCGACCGGCGCGGACCCGGCGAAGGTGCTGTACCCGTTCGGCCACGGGCTTTCGTGGTGACGGTCAACCGCAGGCGCTTCATCGCCGGCGGGGCGATCGCGACGCCGTTGCTGGCGGCGGGCTCGGTCCCCGCCACGGCGGCGGAAACACCGCGGGAAGCGCAGGCGCGCCGGGTGACCACGGGCGCGGACTTCGCCGCGGCCGATGGCTGGCGCTCGCTGTCCGGGCGCAAGCTCGGCGTGCTGTCCAACCCGACGGGCGTGCTCGCGAACCTCGGCCACGTCGTCGATTCGATGGTGGCGGCCGGGGTGAAACCGGTGGCCGCGTTCGGCCCGGAGCACGGGTTCCGCGGCAGCGCGCAGGCTGGCGGCTCCGAAGGCGACTACACGGACCCGCGCACCGGGATCGCCGTCTACGACGCGTACGGAGTGGACGCGCCGAAGCTCGCGAGCCTGTTCACCAAGGCGGGCGTGGACACCGTGGTGTTCGACATCGCCGACGTCGGCGCGCGGTTCTACACCTACATCTGGTCGCTGTACACCGCGATGGTGGCGGCGGCGAAGGCGGGCGCGGCGTTCGTCGTGCTCGACCGCCCGAACCCGCTCGGCGGCGGCGTGGCCGGGCCGGTGCTGGACCCGGCGTTCGCCTCCGGGGTGGGGCGCAAGCCGATCGCGCAGCAGCACGGGATGACCGCGGGCGAGCTGGCGCGCTTGTTCGCCGGGGAGTTCCTGCCCGCGGAAGGGGTTCCGCCGCTGGAGTTGACCGTCGAGCAAGTGCGGGGCTGGCGGCGGGACGCGGTGTTCGCGCGGACCGGTCTGAAGTGGACACCGCCGAGCCCGAACATGCCGACGCCGGACACCGCGCTCGTCTACCCCGGCACCGGGATGTTCGAGGGCACCGTGTTCTCCGAGGGCCGCGGCACCACGCGCCCGTTCGAGACGATCGGCGCGCCGGGAATCGACTGGCGGTGGCGCGAGGCGCTCGGCGAAAGCGGACTGTCCGGAGTGGACTTCCGCGAAACCTACTTCGTGCCGACGTTCGGCAAGTTCGCGGGCGAAACGTGCGGGGGTGTGCAGCTCGCCGTGACCGATCCCGGCTCCTTCGACGCGATCCGCACCGCGGTGACCATGTTCGTCACCGCGAAACGGCTGCACCCCGACAAGTTCGGCTGGCGGCCGGACCACTTCATCGACAAGCTCAGCGGATCCGCGCGGCTGCGCACGATGGTGGACGCGGGCGCGGACGCCGGGGAGGTCACCGGCGCCTGGCGCGACGAGCTGGCGCGGTTCGCGCATCGACGGCGGCAGTACCTGATCTACCGGTGAGGAGCGGCGATGCGGGCTGGCAAACTGGGGGTCGCGGCCATGACGGCCGTACTGGCCTTCACCACCGCGGGAGCGAGCGCGATCGCCACACCTGAGCAGCACGGAAGCGGCCGCTTCGACCGGCCGTGGCACGGGTTCGCGCCCGCGCGCACGGTGCTGCGCGACGGGACGCCCGCCGACGCCGGGCTCGACCCGGCACCGCTGCGCGCCGTCGAGCAGCGCATCGACGCGTGGACGAAACCCGGCACGAGCGGGCACCCGCTGTTCTCCGGCGCGGTGGGGCTGTATGTGCACGACGGCGTCGTGGTGGACCGGCACGCCGTCGGCGGCGCGCTGCGGTACGCCGACGGCACCGGCACCGAGCTGCCGCCGTCGGAGCAGGTGCCGATGCGCGAGGACACGATCTTCGACATGGCGTCGATCTCGAAGCTGTTCACCTCGGTCGCGGCCATGCAGCTCGTCGAACGGCACCAGCTCGACCTGGCCGCGCCGGTGGCGGGGTACCTGCCGGAGTTCGCGGTGCACGGCAAGGGCCAGGTCACCGTCCAGCAGCTGCTGACGCACACCTCCGGGTTCGACGCGGACCCGTCGCCGCCGCTGTGGCAGGGCTACCCCGACATCCCGAGCAGGCGCGCGGCGGTGCTGGACAGCCCGCTGAAGTTCGCGCCGGGCAGCAGGTACCTCTACTCCGACCTGAACCTGATGACGCTCGGCTTCCTGGTCGAAAAGCTCACCGGCGCCACCCTGGACACCGTGGTGCGCGAGAAGATCACCGGCCCGCTGGGGATGCGCGACACCGGGTACAACCCGCCGGCCGGCAAGCTCGCCCGGATCGCGGCCACCGAGTTCCAGACGACCCCGCCGCGCGGCATGGTGCGCGGGCAGGTGCACGACGAGAACGCGTGGTCGCTCGGCGGCGTCTCGGGGCACGCCGGGGTGTTCTCGACGGCGCGCGACATGGCCGTGCTCGGGCAGGCGATCCTGAACGGCGGGACCTACGCCGGGCACCGGATCCTGCGCGAGGACACCGTCCGCGCGATGCTGACGAATCACATCGAGGGCCTTCCCGAGGTGCACGGGCTCGGGTTCGAGCTCGACGAGATGTTCTACATGGGCGGCCTGTCCTCTCCGGTCACCGGCGGCCACACGGGGTACACCGGCACCACGTTCGTGCTCGACCCCGAATCGCGGTCGGTCGCGATCCTGCTCACCAACCGCGTGCACCCGAACCGCGGCTGGGGCTCGATCAACGACGCGCGCGAGGCGTGGGCGACGGCGCTTTCGCGCTCGATGGCGGTGCGCCCGCGCGCCGGTCGCGACGCCTGGTTCAGTGATATCGGCAACACCGGCACCGCCACCCTCACCACCGGGCCGCTGCGCCCGCGTAACGATTCGGTGCGCGCGAGCTTCTCCGCGTTCGTCGACACCGAGACCTCGGACACGCTCGCGCTCGAGGCGAGCACCGACGGCGTCGCGTGGCAGCCGGTGCCGTTGCGCGCCTCCGGGCCGGGTGCGCCGGAGGGCGTCGTGAACGCTCTGTCCGGGCACGGACACCGCTCGTGGTGGCACGTTCGGGGAGAAATTCCCGCGAACGGGCCGGTCAGCCTGCGTTGGCGGTACTCGGCGGACAAGAGCTACACCGGCCGCGGCGTGCTCGTCGATGGGATCCGCGTCACCAGTGGCGGCCGGACGATCCTCGACGGTGAACACGATCCGTCATCACTCACCGCATCCGGTTGGCGACCGAGCACCAGGTAGGACGAAGGGTCACTCTTCGAACACGACACTAAGTTGCCAAGTCGTTAACAAGTGGACGTTAACAAGTTCGACTTGGTTGGCGACTTTCTTGGCAACTGAGTCGAGAGTGGCCCGCGCCCGGCGGGTTGCATTCATCCCGAAGGATGTGGGTAACCTTGTCTCAAATGCCGACGGTTAGTAACTTTCCCACGTCGCCCGAAGCTGGCGGCGTGGCCACGCTCCCCGACACCGTGACCACGGTCGCCGTGCCGGGACGCGACGCCGACTCGAGCCCGCTGGTCAAGATCCGCTCGCTGCTGCCGGGACTCGCCAGGGCCGAGCAGCGCGTCGCGAAGGTAGTGCTCGAAGACCCGTCCAGCGTCGCCCGTCGCAGCATCACCGAGGTCGCCCAGTCCGCGAACACCAGCGAGACGACCGTCACCCGGTTCTGCAAGGCGATCGGCGTCGGCGGCTACCCGCAGCTGCGCATCGCGCTCGCCGCGGACACCGCGCGCTCCGAAGCCCGCTCCACCCGCAACCTCGGCGGCGAGATCGGCCCCGGCGACGACCTCGCGTCCGTGGTCGGCAAGGTCAGCTTCGCCGACGCGCGCGCCGTCGAAGAGACCGCGGACCAGCTCGACGTGAACACCCTGCAGCAGGTGATCGACACCCTCGCCGAAGCGGGCCGCATCGACGTCTACGGCGTCGGCGCCAGCGCGTTCGTCGCCGCCGACCTCCAGCAGAAGCTGCACCGCATCGGCAGGGTCAGCTTCGCGTGGTCGGACACGCACATCATGCTGACCTCGGCCGCGGTGCTCCGGCCAGGCGACGTCGCGATCGGCATCTCCCACACCGGCGCCACCACGGACACCGTCGAGGCGCTGCGCGTCGCGCGCGAGCACGGCGCGATCACCGTGTCGCTCACCAACTTCCCGCGGTCCCCGGTCACCGAGGTCTCCGACCACGTGCTGACCACGGCCGCCCGCGAAACCACGTTCCGCTCCGGCGCCACCGCGAGCAGGATCGCGCAGCTCACCGTCATCGACTGCCTCTTCATCGGCGTCGCGCAGCGGCACATGGACGATGCCGTCAGCGCGCTGGACGCCACCAGGGACGCGGTCGGCTCACACCGGCTCGGGGTCAGGCCGGACGGCAGACGACGTCCGAGGGAGACCGGGAAATGAGCGAAAAAGTGAGGCGCATGATGACCGTGCCGCGCCAGGTCGTGCACGTTGATTCGCCGACAGAGCAACGAAACCCGCGCACCACCGACATCGACCTCATGTCGACCGTCGGCATCCTCGGCATGATCAACGCCGAGGACCGCCGCGTGCCCGACGCCGTCAACGCGGTGCTGCCGAGAATCGCCGGCGCCGTCGACTACGCCGTCGAGGCGCTGCGAGGCGGCGGGCGCGTGCACTACGTCGGCGCGGGCACCTCCGGCAGGCTCGCCACCCTCGACGCCGCCGAGCTCGTCCCGACCTACAACGTGCCGCCGGACTGGTTCGTCGCCCACCACGCCGGTGGCGCGCGGGCGCTGCGCCAAGCCGTCGAAAACGCCGAGGACGACGCCAAGGCGGGCGCCGCCGAGATGCGCGAGCACATCCAGCCCGGCGACTTCGTGCTCGGGCTGACCGCCTCCGGCCGCACCCCGTTCGTGCTCGGCGCGCTCGAAGCCGCCAGCAGGCTCGGCGCCAGGACCGGCCTCGTCTCCGGCAACCCCGGCGCGGTGAAGCCCGCGGGCGTCGACGTGCTCATCGCCGTCGACACCGGCCCCGAGGCCATCGCGGGGTCGACCAGGATGAAGGCGGGCACCGCGCAGAAGATCATCCTGACCGCGTTCTCCACCGCCACGATGATCCGGCTCGGGCGCACCTACTCGAACCTCATGGTGAGCATGCGCGCCACCAACGCCAAGCTCCGCGGGCGCACCCTGCGCATTCTTCGCGAGGCCACCGGCATGAGCCCGCAGGACTGCTCCGACGCGCTCGAAGCGGCCGACGGTGACCTCAAGGTCGCGCTCGTGCACCTGCTCGGCGGTGTCGGCGTCGAGCAGGCCAAGGACGCGCTCTCCGTAACCGACGGGCACGTGCGCAACGCGCTCGACTCGCTGCACGTCCGGGCCGGATAGCTCCGTTACGGGCGGGGCCGCCTCCGCCTCGGGAGGCGGCCTTCCCGGGACCCGTCAGCCGACGGCTTCGGCGATCCCCCGTGCTTCCTTGGCGCCCCGTTCCAGTGCGTCGCAGCAGAAGAGCAGCCACGCGCGCACGCCTTCGGGTTCCCCGCTCGCGAACCCTCCGGCGGCGTCGAGGTACTGCTTGACCCGCCGGAAGCACGCGACCTCCGGCACCGTCAGCGCCTTCGGGTCGAGACCGCTCGCGACCATGCTCAGCCGCGCCGCGGCGCGCGCGACCACACCGCCCGCGGTACCGAAGGGCCGCAGCGCGAGCAGTTCGCCGTGCACCACCGCGGTGAGCACCGGCCCCGGCGCCGTGGTCGCCCCGGTCACGAGCTGGCCGAGCAGTTCCAGGCGCGTGCCCGTGTCCTCGCGCGGGCGGCCCAGCTCGTCGGGGTCGGTGACCAGGTCGGCGGCGGCCAGTACGTGCAGTTTCGCCAGTGCCTGCGACGGGGCGCGGCGCCAGGTCGGCAACAGCCCTTCCAGCGCTTCGGCGACGCGGAGCGCACCGGCGAGCACGGGATCGGACACCGCGCCCTCGGCCGGGATCTCCGGGTCCGCGCCGTCGATCGCGGCCGACGCGCGGGCGGCCCGCACGGAGGCCTCCGCCGCCGTCGCCGAGCCGTCGCGCAGGTTCGCGCGATGCCGGTGCACGGCGAACACGGCGTCCTGGGCCGACTTCGCCGCCTCCGCGACGCCGTCGAGTTCGAGCAAGGGGCGCAACGGATCCGTCATGCGTCGAGCACCTGCCCCGCGCGGCGCACCACCGGCGCCCGCACCGACCACGGGAAGTTGATCCACCGGTCGGTGTGCCGCCACACGTACTCGCACTTGACCTCGGACCGCGGCTTTTCGTAGACGACCGCGCAGCGCACTTCGGCGACGTGGTCGGCGCAGAAGTCCCGCACCAGCTTCAGCGTCGCGCCGGTGTCCGCGACGTCGTCGGCGACCAGCACGGTGGCCCCGGTCAGGTCGACCGCGTTGGGCACCGGCGGCAGCATCACCGGCAGGTCGAGCCGCTCGTCGACACCGGTGTAGAACTCGACGTTCATCACGTGCAGGTTCTTCACGTCCAGCGCGTACCCGAGCGCGCCCGCCACGAACAGGCCGCCTCGCGCGATCGAAAGGACCAGATCGGGCTCGAACCCGTCGTCCGCGATCGCCTGCGCCAGTTCCCTGCTGGCCGATCCGAACAACTCCCAGGTGAGCTCTTCCCGCTCCTCGGCCATCCAGTCCTCCTCGCCTTGGTCCCGCGAAGCATAGGCAACGGAGAAGTGGCCTGGCGAAATGCTTCCACATTGGACATGACGAGCAGCCAATCCCGGCTCTACCGTGAACGGGTGACCGACTGGACCGACCACCCGACCCTGACCGGCGCGCACGTGCGCCTCGAGCCGCTTTCCGAGGACCACGCCGAGGGCCTGCACGAAGCGGGCCGCGACCCGGAGATCTGGGCCTGGCTCAGCCTGACTCGGCCGGAGACGCCCGGCGACACGCGTGCAATGGTCAAGACCATTCTCGCGATGCCGGGCCGCCAGGCGTTCGCCCAGGTCGACGCCGCCACCGGCGAGGTCGCCGGTACCACGTCGTACTACCAGGTCGACCCGGCGCACAGGGCGCTGCTGATCGGGCACACCTGGCTCGGGAAGCGGTGGCAGCGCACACCGCTCAACACGGAGGCGAAACTGCTCCTGCTGACGCACGCGTTCGAAGCGCGCGGCGCGATCCGCGTCGCCTGGCAGACCGACCACCGCAACGAGCGGTCGCAGCGCGCGATCGAACGGCTCGGCGCGAAGCGCGACGGGGTGCTGCGCTCGCACCGGATCCGCCCGGACGGCACCGTGCGGGACACCGTCGAATACTCGGTGATCGCGGCCGAATGGCCTTCGGTGCGCGACGGCTTGCTGGCCCGCCTCGGCTGAAAAGACCGTTCGCATGCCTTTCGTCCCCGCCCGCCGCCCGTTCGTCCGCTGCCACCGGGTGCAACGCCGCTGCGACCTTTTACTTCCAGTACTAACGTCGTTACCGTGCCGGAGGGCGTCAGCCGCGTACTCGCATTCTCAGGAGGCCTAGCACCATGACCGAGCAGTCCCCAGCGTTGGACAACCTGCTCAAGGAGAGCCGCACCTTCCCGCCGGGCGAGGAGTTCGCCGCGCAGGCCAACGCGACCGCGGAGTTGCGGGCGGAGGCCGACGCCGACCGTGACGCGTTCTGGGCGAAGCAGGCCGAGCGGCTGCACTGGGACACGAAGTGGTCCCAGGTGCTCGACTGGTCCGGCGCGCCGTTCGCGAAGTGGTTCGTCGGCGGGAAGCTCAACGTCGCCTACAACTGCGTCGACCGCCACGTCGAGAGCGGGCACGGCGACCAGGTCGCGATCCACTGGGTCGGCGAACCGGGCGACACCCGCGACATCACCTACGCGCAGCTCAAGGACGAGGTTTCCAAGGCGGCCAACGCGTTCGCCTCGCTCGGCGTCAAGGCGGGCGACGTGGTCGCCATCCAGCTGCAGATGATCCCCGAGGCGATCATCGCGATGCTCGCCTGCGCCAGGATCGGCGCGCTGCACAACGTGGTCTTCGGCGGGTTCTCCCCGACCGCGCTGCGCGCCCGCGTCGACGACGCCGCGGCGAAGATCGTGATCACCTCGGACGGGCAGTACCGGCGCGGCAAGGCGGCGCCGATGAAGGCCAACGTCGACGAAGCGCTCGAAGGCGCGAAGACCGTCGAGAAGGTCATCGTCGTGCGGCGCACCGGCAGCGACCTCGAAGGCGACGCGCCGTGGACCGAGGGCCGCGACCTGTGGTGGCACGACCTCGTGGACGCGCAGTCCGCCGAGCACCGGCCGGAGGCGTTCGACTCCGAGCACCCGCTGTTCATCCTCTACACCTCCGGCACCACCGGGAAGCCGAAGGGCATCCTGCACACCTCCGGCGGCTACCTGACGCAGGCCGCGTACACGCACCACAACGTCTTCGACCACAAGGCGGGCGAGGACGTGTACTGGTGCACCGCCGACATCGGCTGGGTCACCGGGCACAGCTACATCGTCTACGGGCCGCTCGCGAACCGCGTCACGCAGGTCGTCTACGAGGGCACGCCGAACACCCCGCACGAGGGGCGGCACTGGGAGATCGTGCAAAAGTACGGCGTCTCGATCTACTACACCGCGCCCACCCTGATCCGCACCTTCATGAAGTGGGGCAAGGAAATCCCGGAGAAGTACGACCTGTCCACGCTGCGCGTGCTCGGCAGCGTCGGCGAGCCGATCAACCCGGAGGCGTGGATCTGGTACCGGGAGAACATCGGCGCGGGCAAGGCGCCGATCGTGGACACCTGGTGGCAGACCGAGACCGGCGCGATCATGATCTCGCCGCTGCCCGGCGTCACCTCGACGAAGCCGGGTTCCGCGCAGCGGGCGCTGCCCGGGATCTCCGCGAAGGTCGTCGACGACCAGGCGCAGGAGGTCGGCAACGGCGGTGGCGGGTACCTGGTGCTCGACAAGCCGTGGCCGTCGATGCTGCGCGGGATCTGGGGCGACGACGAGCGCTTCAAGGAGACCTACTGGTCCCGGTTCGCCGACCAGGGCTTCTACTTCGCCGGTGACGGCGCGAAGTACGACGACGACGGCGACATCTGGCTGCTCGGCCGCGTCGACGACGTGATGAACGTGTCCGGCCACCGGATCTCGACCACCGAGGTGGAGTCGGCGCTCGTGTCGCACCCGACCGTCGCCGAGGCGGCCGTCGTCGGCGCGAGCGATGCCACCACGGGCCAGGGCATCGTGGCGTTCGTGATCCTGCGCGGCAACGCGGACAAGGACGCCGCCAGCGGCGAAGAGGCGGTTCAGGCGCTGCGCGACCACGTGGCGAAGGAGATCGGCCCGATCGCCAAGCCGCGCCAGATCATGGTCGTGCCGGAGCTGCCGAAGACGCGCTCGGGCAAGATCATGCGGCGGCTGCTGCGCGACGTCGCGGAGAACCGCGAGGTCGGCGACGTGACCACGCTGGCGGATTCGTCGGTGATGGACCTGATCTCGTCCGGCCTCAACTCGGACAAGTCCGAGGAGTAAGCCCCCTTTCGAAGGCGCCCCCGCGGTACGGCCGCGGGGGCGCCTTCGCGTTTGACGCCCTCCCCGTTGCTCAGGTAACTTTGCTTGCAAAGCAAAAATACTTGAGGGGCGAAGATGACCGTTCTGATCACCGGGGCGCGGGGCAACATCGGGAGCGCGATCGTCACCAGGCTCGCCGCGGACGGGCACGCCGTCCGCGCTTCGGCACGGGACACGACGACGCTGGACGTGCCCGCCGGCGTGGAAACCGCGACCCTCGATCTGACGCGGTTCGCGGGCAAAACGCTGACGGACGTCGAGACGCTGTTCCTCTATCCGACCCGGGGTGACTGCCGGGATTTCCTCACCGCCGCAAAGGAAGCGGGTGTCCAGTACGTCGTGCTGCTGTCCTCGCCCGCGTCGTTCGAGCACGGCGAGTGCGACGGGCCGATCGGGCTGGTCCACCGCGGCGTCGAACAGGCGCTCGCGGATTCGGGGCTGCGCCACACGATCCTCTACCCGAGCTGGCTCGCCACCAACGCGCGCCGCGACTGGGGCGAGGAAATCCGTGCGGAAAACCGGATCAGCCTGGCGCATCCGGACGCCCAGGTCAGCCCGATCCACCTCGACGACATCGCCGAAGTGGCGGCCGCGCTGCTCACCGAGGATGCGCACCGCGGCCGCATGCAGGTGCTGACCGGGCCGGAATCGTTGACCCAGCGGGAAATCGCGGGTGTCCTCGCCGAGGAGACCGGCCGCGCGATCACCATCGCCGAACTCACCCGCGAGCAGGCGCTGGCCCGGCGCGCGCCGTGGATGCCGGAGTCAGTGCTCGCGGCCCTGCTCGACGCGAGCGCGCTGGCCGTCGGCGTCCCGGCGCTGCTCACCAACACCGTCGAGCGGATCACCGGGCATCCGGCGCGCCCGTTCCGCGCCTGGGCGGCGGCCCATCTCGCCGATTTCGGCTGACAGCGCCCCGAGCGCGGCGATGATCGCGGGATCCTCGCGATTTCCCCGCCGCACCACCGTGATGAGCTTGCGCGACGGCGCATCGGCCAGTTCGGTGCGGACCACGGCGGGTTCGCCGGGGAGCCGCACGAGCCTCGGCACGAGCGAGACGCCGAGCCCCTGACCGGCGAGCGCGGCGACCGCGGTCCATTCGAGCACCTCGTGCGCGATGGACGGCGTGAACCCGGCGCCCGCGGCCAGCGCGAGGACCAGCCGCCGGTACGCGGTGCCCGGCATGCCGACGATCCACGGCTCGGCGGCGAGATCGGCGAGCGTGACCCCGCTCGCGCCCGCCAGCGGGTGCCCGGGCGAGGTCAGCAGGTCGTACGGGTCGTCGAGGAGCGGGCGCGCGTCCAACCGGGCATCGCCGGTCGGCGGCCCGTCGGGCGTGGCCATCGTGACGACGAGCTCGGCGGCGCCGGAGAACACCAGGTCGAAGCATTCCGGCGGCTCGGCTTCGCGGAGGCGGACGACGAGCGCGGGCCATCGTTCGCGCAGCCGTGCCACCGCGGGAGCCAGCAGCGCTGAAATGGTCGTCGGCAGGCCGCAGATCCGGAGCTCCCCCGTGGGCGACGGGTCCGCGAGGTCCGCCTCGGCCCGCTCCCACCGCTCCGCGATCGCGTCGGCGTGGCCGAGGAGACGACGGGCGGCCCCGGTGAGCCGCACCCCGCGCCCCGCCGGCTCGAGCAGCGCCACCTGCAGTTCGCGGGCTAAATGTCGAATCTGCTGGGACGCCGCCGACGGGGTCAGGTGCAGGGCTTCGGCCGCGGCGGTCACCGAGCCGTGGTGCGCGACGGCTCGCAGCACCTGGAGCCGCCGCAGATCGATCATGCTGGCGATTCTACAAAGTAGTGCGCAGATTCTCGCTCTCGTTCTTCGGAGTCTGCCCCGGCATGGTGGACGGCATGTGGCTCCTGCTCTTCGGCGCCGGGGTGGCGGCCGGGGTGACCGGAACCATCGCGGGGCTCGCCTCGCTGTTCTCCTACCCCGCGCTGCTCGCCGCCGGGCTGCCCGCGACGGCCGCGAACGTGACGAACACGGTCGCGCTGGCACTCGGCAGCGTCACCGCCGTGCCCAGCTCGCGGCGCGAACTGGCCGGGCAGGCGGCGACGGCGCGCAGGCTCGGCGCGGTGTGCGCGCTCGGCAGCGCGGGCGGCGCGGCGCTGCTGCTGGTGACGCCGCCCGGGATCTTCCAGCGGGTCGTGCCGTTCCTCGTCGGCGGCGCCTCCGTGGTGATCCTCCTGCGCCCGTCCGTCCGGGACGCGACGAACCGGTTCGCGCTCGCCTGCGTCTTCGCCGTGTCCGTCTACAGTGGATACTTCGCGGCCGCGTCCGGCGTGCTGCTGCTGGCGTTGCTGCTCGCCACCACCTCGGGCGGGTTGCTCCGCGCCAACGCGCTCAAGAACGTGCTCGTGGTGATCGTGGACGTCGTCGCCGCGGCGGGGTTCGCGTTCTTCGGGCCCGTCGACTGGCTGCGCGCGATACCGCTGACCGCCGGGCTCCTGCTGGGCTCCTGGCTCGGCCCGATGGTCGCCAGGAAGGTCCCCGAAGCGCCGCTTCGGGCGGGGATCGCGCTCGCCGGGCTCGGCCTCGCCGTCAAACTCGGCGTCGACGCGTTCACGTCGTGACGCGGTCGAACGTGTCTGCGCTGGTCATCGCGGCGTGCGCCCACGGCAGCGGCCGCAGGCCGTCCGGTTCCGCGGCGGCATCGGAAACGACGTGCCAGAGGGTTTCCATCCGCCCGTCCCGCAGGAGGCCGGTGAACGAGGCGATCTTGTCCCCGGCCGGGCCGGTGCGCGCGAAGGCGAAGTGCACGCAGTTCCCGGTGTGGATTCCGATGATTTCCGCTTCGAAGCCCGCGAAACCGCTGTCGCTCAGCGCGGTGCGGAAAGTGCCCGTGAGCCGCCCGCCGGAGTCATCCGCGATCCTCAGCGCGGAGCCGTACTGGTTCCGCCACTCACCGGTCCAGGTTTCCCGTATGGTCATGCCGCCAGCCTGCTCGCGCCTTCGACCCGGCACGAGTGGCGGAAAAGACGCGATCCGGGACTATCCTGCCAGTGTGAACCGGCTCCATCGCGTGGCCGCCGTCGTCGTCCCGCCCCAGTCGACGTTCGAACTGGGCTGCGTCGCCGAGGTCTTCGGCATCGAGCACCCCGGCGTCGAAACGCGGTACGCCTTCGAGGTCTGCGGGGAAGCGCGCGGAGCCGTCCCGACCAAGGCCGGATACGAGATGGTCATACCGCGCGGCCTCGACGCGCTGGAGGAAGCCGACTCGATCTTCGTGACCGGCTGGCCGGACCGCGGCGCGCCGCCGTCGCCGGAGCTGCGGACCGCGCTGACCGCCGCGCACGCCCGCGGTGCTCGCGTGGCGGGGATCTGCTCGGGGGCGTTCGCGCTCGCGGCGACCGGCCTGCTCGACGGCCGAGCGGCGACCACGCACTGGCGCATGGCGGACGAGCTCGCGCGCCGCTACCCGGACGTGCTCGTCCGGCCGCAAGCGCTGTACGTGGACCACGGCGACGTCGCCACGAGCGCCGGGACCGGAGCCGCGATCGACCTCGCGCTCGAACTCGTCCGCCGGGACTTCGGCGCCGCCTACGCCGCCGACATCGCCCGTCAGATGGTGCTGCCGCCGCACCGCGAAGGCGGTCAGCGGCAGTACGCGCGTGTGACACCAGCCCGGCCGGCGCCGCTTTCCGCCGTCATCGAATGGGCGGAGGCGAACCTGCACCGGCCGGTGTCCGTCGATGACCTCGCCGCGACCGGTGCCGTTTCGACGCGCACGCTGACGAGGCTGTTCGAGCGCGAACTCGGGACCACACCGGGAAAATGGCTCCTGCGCCGACGGCTCCGAGAAGCCTGCGCGCTGCTCGAACGCACGGACGCGACGATCGAAGGCGTCGCCGCCGCGGCCGGGTTCGGCGACGTGTCGAACTTCCGCCGCCGCTTCGCCGACGAATACGGCACCCCGCCGAGCACCTACCGGCGCACCTTCGCGGCCCGCCCCCGATGAAGGATTCCGCGCCATCCTGGCCAGTGGCAAGCCGCGTACGCCGCACCGCCGTCCTCAGCGCCCACGCCGCCGAGGGCACCGCCGGTCAAGGCCCTCCGGGCCCGCGCGAATCCGGGATGCACGGCGATCGTCCGGTGGAGCGCGGGAAGCCGCCGGGGCAGGACGGCCAGATTTCCTTGTGGCGCGCCGAAACCGACGAGGTCGACACCCTGACCCGGCGCGCGGGCGACGTGCACGCGCTGCGGTTCGGCCCCGACGGGTCCACGGTGGCCACCAGCGAAGCACCGCCGCGGCACGGTTTCGGGCCTGCCCCCGGAAGGCGGGCCGGTCGTGCACGTGTGGGACCTCGCGACCGGACAGGCCACCGCCAGCGTGGACACCACGGTGCGGGTGCGGGATGTCGCGACCCGCCGGACCGTGGCGATCTTCAAACCGCACGGGACCACGCCCGGCCGTGGCCTGAAACTGGCCGGCGGCAGCACCGATCCGGTGGTGCGGTTGTGGGACCTCGAAGAAGAACGCGCGAAGGCCGTCCTCTTCGGCCACACCGGCTACATCACCTCGCTCGCGTTCAGCCCCGACGGGCGGACCCTGGCGAGCGCCGGGCCGGACCGGGCGATCCGGCTCTGGTCCGTCCCGGTGAACCGAGGATGCCCCGAGGGGACCCCGCCGCGAGGGCATTCGAACGCATGTTCTACGCTATCGTCCGGGGAGTTACCCATCGAGCCGGCGAGGAGACAGAACCGACGATGACCGTGGATTCCTTGACCCAGCAGGAAACGGCCCCCGAAGCTCCGGAGGCATCGGCACCGGAGAGCACCCCGTCCGAGACCGCGAACGGCTCCGCCACGACTTCGGCTGACGCGGCCCCTGCCGCCGAACCCGCCGCCGAGGAGCCCGCCAAGCCGAAGCGCGGACGTCCCAAGGGTGCCGCCCCTGCGAAGAAGACCCGCACGGTCGAGCTCACCCTGACCGTCACCGGCACCGCCGACGGCGAATGGCAGGCGGAGCTGAAGCACGGCAGCAAGTGGGTCGCCCGCGGCCTCGAGATCCCGGCCGCGGCCGTGTCGCGCGCGGCGAAGGAACTGCACGCCGACCTGTCGATCCCGATCGACGAGGTGATCAACGCGGCGCGCGAGCAGCAGGCGCAGAAGGTCGCCCAGCTGGAAGCCGAGCTCGAGCAGGCCAAGCAGGCGCTCGCCGAGCTCGACAACTGAGAAACCAGGACCCTCCGGCCAGCCGGGGTGGGTGCTCCTCGATCAGGCGCCCGCCCCGGCCCTTTTAACCCGTACACTTGTATACAACGTGTATGGGGGTGCTGAGATGGTGTCGGGCCGGGAGAAGGCGTACGAATTCCTGAAGAACACCGTGCTCGCGGATCCGGCCACGCAGGGCGGCTTCATCAGCGAGCAGGAGATCGCCGAACGGGTCGGCATCTCGCGAACCCCCGTGCGCGAAGCACTGCTTCGGCTCGCCGCCGAAGAACTCGTCCAGCTCGTGCCGAAGCGCGGCGCCTACATCGCGCCGATCACCGGCAAGGACCTGCACGACCTGATGGAGATGCGCGGCCTGCTGGAACGGTTCGCCGCCGAAAAGACGCTCGCCGACGACACCGTCCCGCTCCCCGCCATGCGGGCGGCGCTGGAAAAGCAGACCCGGCTCGACAGCGGGGAAACCGCCCGCTTCATCGAGCTGGACACGCATTTCCACACCCTGCTCGTCGAAGCGGCGGGCAACCCCATCCTCGCGAAGACCTACCAAACCCTGCGCGCGCGCCAGGTGCGCGCCGGGATGGTCGCGATGCTGCGCAGCGGTGACCGCCAGAAGACCGTGCTCGCCGAACACGGGGCCATCCTCGACGCGTTCGAGTCCGGTGACGTCGCCGCGGCGCTGGCCGCGATCGACGACCACCTCGGCACCACGCTCGCGATTCAGCTCACCAGCTGATCCTCGGGGTCGCGCGCGAGCCATACGCCGACGAGGCTCACCACCGCGGTGACCGCGAGGTACAGCGCGATCGCGACCCAGCTTCCGAATCCCGCCAGCAGCGCGGTGAACAGCAACGGCGCGAGCGCGCCGCCGATCACCCCGGCGAGGGTGTAGGCGAGCGAACTTCCCGTGTACCGCAGGCGTTCCGAGAACTGCTCGGTCACCAAGGCCGCCTGCGGCCCGTACAGGAGCGCGTGGATCACGAGCGCCAGCACGACGCCGACGAGCACCGCGGCGAACGAACCGCCGCTGACCATCGGGAAGAACACGAACGGCCAGACACCCGCCGCGATCGTGCCGATGAGGTAGAGCTTGCGGCGGTTGACGCGGTCGGACAGCGCGCCGGCGGCGGGCATGAGCACGAGCTGCAGCGCGGATCCGATCATCACCGCGGCCAGCCCTTCCCCGCGCGGCATCTTCAGCTCGCTGGTCATGTAGGTCAGCACGAACACGGTGAACAGCGCGTACAGCACGTCGGGGCAGACCCGCACGAAGATCGCCGCGAGCAGCGCGCGCCATTCGAGCCGGAACACCTCCGAGATCGGCGCGCTCGACCGGTCGCCCTGCGCCGCGAGCCGTTGGAACACCGGGGTTTCTTCGAGCTTGAGCCGGATCCAGAGGCCGAACCCGACCAGCACGCCGGAGAGCAGGAACGCGACCCGCCAGCCCCACGAGTTGAACTGGGCTTCGGTGAGGGCGAGCGCGAGCACGCCGAGCACGCCGTTGGCGAGCAGGTTGCCCGCCGGCGGGCCGATCTGCGCAGCGGACGCCCAGAAGCCGCGCCTTCGCGGATCGCCGAACTCGCTCGACAGCAGCACCGCGCCGCCCCACTCGCCACCGATGCCGACGCCCTGGGCGAACCGCAGCAGGACGAGCAGTACGGCCGCGAAACCGCCGATCGACCCGTACGTCGGCAGTACGCCGATCAGGAAGGTCGCCGTGCCGGTCAGCAGGAGGGTCAGCACGAGCACGCGTTTGCGGCCCAGCCTGTCGCCGAGCCTGCCGAACACGAACCCGCCGAGCGGGCGCGCCAGGTAGCCGACCGCGTAGGTCGAAAACGCCGCCATCGTGCCCGCGAGCTCGTCGCCCGACGGGAAGAACAGCGTGCCGAACAGGGTCGCGGCGGCCACCGAGTAGGCCGCGAAGTCGTACCACTCGAGCGCGGTCCCCGACAGGCTCGCCAGGAACGCCCGGCGCAGCGACCTGCCGTCGACCGGCTCACCGGTGCCCGCTGTCTGGCCGGTCACAGTCATCGGCTTCTCCTTCCTCGGCGTTCGCGAACTGGTAATACTGATTGTATACAGCTTGCATGCGCAAGACCGGATTCGTGGCCACCCGGTCACCACCAGCAAGGAGACACCGTGCGGTTCACCCTCCCCGACGGCAGCACCGAGTCCGTCACCGTGCACACCCTGCTCAACGCCGGGTACGCCGGGCGAAGCCAGGACGAGGTCGCCGCGCACGTCGCCGAACTGGCCGAACTCGGCGTGCCGGCGCCCTCGGTCACCCCGGCCCTCTACCCGGTATCCCCTTATCTCGCGGCCCAAACCGCCGAGGTGCCCGTGCAGCACGGCCGCACCTCCGGCGAGGCCGAATGGGCGCTCGTCATCACCGATACCGGCGAGGTGCTGCTCACCGCGGCGTGCGATCACACCGACCGCGAACTGGAGGTGCACGGCGTGGCGTGGAGCAAGAACGCCGCCTACGACGTACTCGCCGGGCAGGCGTGGCGGCTCGACGAGGTCGAAGACCGCCTCGACGCGCTGACGCTGCGCGCGTGGGCGGGCGACGCGCTCATCCAGGACGGCACGCTCGCCGATCTCCTGCCCCCGCGCTACTGGCTGGACGTGCTGCGCGAACGGGAGCTCGCCGGACCGGGGACCGTCCTGCTGTCGGGCACCATCCCGATGATCGGCGGCGTGGACCAGTTCGCCGGGCACTGGCGCGTGGCGCTGGGCGACCCGGCCACCGGGAACACGATCGAGCTGGGTTACCGGACGCGGCGGCTGCCCGACCCGATCGGCTGAAATCCGCCTGGCGAGGCGAAAGCGCGGACCGTGCTTCACTGTCCCGGTGACCGAAACGCAGAAACCCGCCGAACCGGCACATCGGGACGAGCCGCACCACGACAGCATCGGCAGCAAGCTGAACTGGCTGCGCGCCGGGGTTCTCGGCGCCAACGACGGCATCGTCTCGGTGGCGGGCATCGTCGTGGGAGTGGCGGGCGCGAGCACCGACCGCTCCGCGATCCTCACCGCGGGAATCGCGGGCCTCGTCGCGGGCGCGCTCTCCATGGCAGGCGGCGAATACGTCTCGGTGAGCACGCAACGCGATACCGAACGCGCGGCGCTGCGGCTGGAAAAAGAAGAACTGAAGACGATGCCGGAGGCCGAGGAACGGGAACTCGCCGGGATCTACGAAGAAAAGGGTCTCTCCCCTGAACTCGCCGCGAAGGTCGCGCGTGAACTGTCCGAAAAGGACGCACTGCACGCGCACGCGGAGGCGGAACTCGGCATCGACCCCGACGAGCTGACCAGCCCGTGGCAGGCGGCGTGGGCCTCGCTGCTGGCGTTCTCGATCGGCGCGCTGCTGCCCCTGCTGGCGATCTCGCTGCCGCCGACTCCGGCCAGGGTGTGGGCCTGCGCGGCGGCCGTCGTGGCCGGCCTCGCGCTGACGGGTTTCGTCAGCGCGAGGCTCGGCAGCGCCAAGGTCGGCCGTGCGGTGGCACGCAACATCGGCGTCGGCGCGTTGACCATGCTCGTGACGTACTACGTCGGCGTGCTGTTCACCGTCACCACCGGCTAGTGCACGCCCTTCATCTGCTTGCGGATGAACGGGATGCACAGCGCCAGCACGACCCCGATCGCGATCGCGACCCCGCCGATGACCCCGAAGTACGGGCCTTCGTTGGTGGTGGAGTAGTTCTGCGCGAGCTTGCCCGACATCGCCGAGCCGAACGAGATCGACAGGAAGTTCAGCGCGACCATCTGGCTGCGGAACGCGGTCGGCGCGAGCTTCGTCGACACCGCGAGCCCGACCGGGGACAGCATCATCTCGCCGATGGTGAACACGAACAGGATGCCGATCAGCGCGAGCAGCGGGCTGCCGTTCTCGCCGGTGTGGATCATCGGCAGGAACAGCAGGAACGCGATGCCCATGATGATCGTGCCGTAGGCGAACTTCGCGGGCGTGGACGGCTGGCGGTTGCCGAGCTTCGTCCAGATCGTCGCGAACACACCGCCGAGCAGGATGATGAACACCGGGTTGATCGAGCTGGTCCAGCTCACCGGCATCTCCCAGCCGAACAGGTTCCGGTCGAGCCGCTCGTCGCTGTAGGCGATCACCACGGTGGCCTGCTGCTGGTAGAGCGAGAAGAACGCCGCGCTCGCGATGAACATCGGCACGAACGACCAGACGCGGCTGCGTTCGTCGGCGGTGATCTTCCCGCTGGACAGGATCACCGCGAAGTAGATGACCGCGACCGCGCCGACGAGGACGAGCACCGCGTCGGGCAGGCCCTCCGCCGTCACGAGCCCGCTCACGAACACCGCGACGATGACCACCACACCGGCCAGCGCGCCGAGGCCGAACCTGACGCGCTGCTCCGGCGGCAGCGGGTTCGGGACCTCGCTCGCCTTGCCGCCGAGGTTCTTGCGGCCGAGGGTGTACTGGACCAGGCCCAGCGCCATGCCGATCGCGGCGAGCCCGAATCCGAGGTGGAAGTTGACCTTCTCCTGCGCGAGGCCGGTGAGCAGCGGGCCGAGCCAGCCGCCGACGTTGACGCCGATGTAGAAGATGGTGAACCCGGCGTCGATGCGCGGATCGTCCTTTTCGTACAGCGTGCCGACGATCGTGGTGGCGTTCGCCTTGAGGCCGCCACTGCCGACCGCGACGCACACCAGCCCGATGCCGACGCCGAGGAGACCGGGGACCACCGCGAGCCCGATGTGGCCGACCATGACCAGTATCGCGCTGTAGAACAGGGTCCGCTCCGACCCGAGCAACCGGTCCGCGACCCACGAGCCCATGGTCGAGGAGAGGTACACCAGGCCGCTGTAGGCCCCGACGATGCCGAGCGCCGTCGGCCTCGCCACGTCGAGGCCGCCTTCGGCCGCCGAGTAGTAGAGGTAGATGGGCAGGATGCCGATCATGCCGTAGAACGAGAACCGCTCCCACAGCTCGACCCCGAACAGGTTCGTGAGCCCTAGTGGGTGCCCGAAGAACCTGCCGTCCCGTTTGACCTCGGTAGAGGTACTCACAACTTCGTCCGTCCTCACACGTGAGACATCGTTGTCATTTCGCATGGTATGGGTCCTGTTGGAAACCTCACCACCGACCTCCGTCGGGCTCCGCCGCTGTTAAAATGTCGTCAAGGTGCGCCGGGAAGTCTGGTCGGCAACGCTAGAGCCGACCGATCTTCAGGAGTTGCCCATCGTGACCCGCACGCACCGCGTCATCCACGAGTTCGCGCGCTACCTGCGCACCGAGACCACCGGCGGGGTCGTACTCCTCGTCGCCACCGCCGTCGCGCTGGTCTGGGCGAATTCGCCGCTCGGCGACGCCTACCGCACGATCCGCGACTTCGAGATCGGCCCGGATCTCCTCCACCTGAACCTGTCCGTCGGGGACTGGGCGAAGGACGGGCTGCTCGCGCTGTTCTTCTTCGTCGCGGGCCTCGAACTCAAACGCGAACTCGTGATCGGCGAGCTGTCCCGGCTCCGGCAGGCGGCGCTGCCGGTGATCGCGGCGATCGGCGGCATGGTGGTGCCCGCGCTCGTCGCGCTCGCGATCGGCTGGGGCCAGCCGGGGATCGACCGCGCGTGGGCCATCCCGGTCGCCACCGACATCGCGTTCGCGCTCGGGGTGCTGGCGCTGACCGCGTCGAACCTGCCCTCCAGCGCCCGCGTGTTCCTGCTCTCCCTCGCCGTCGTCGACGATCTCGGCGCGATCATCGTGATCGCGGTGCTGTTCACCGCGAGCTTCGACCTCGTCGCCGCGGGCGTCGCGCTGCTCGCGCTCGCCCTGTACGCGTGGTTGCAGCACAAACGGGTCCGCTCGCCGTGGCTGTACGTGCCGCTCGCGCTGATCACCTGGGTCGCGGTGCACTCCGCGGGCATCCACGCCACCATCGCCGGGGTCGCGCTCGGCCTGCTCACCAGGGTCCGCCCGGACGAAGGCGAGGAAGAGGCACCGGCGCTGCGGCTCGAACACCGGCTCCAGCCGTGGTCGGCGGCGGTCGCGGTCCCGCTGTTCGCCCTGTTCGCCGCCGGCATCGAGATCAACGCGGACTCGCTGACCGCCGTGTTCACCACCGCGCTCCCGCTCGCGGTGCTGATCGGGCTGGTCGGCGGCAAGATCGTCGGGATCGTCGGCGCCAGCGTGCTCGCGGTGAAGCTGAAGGTCGCCGAACGCCCCCGCGGGCTCGGCAGGCGCGACCTCGCGGCGCTCGGCATGCTGGGCGGCGTCGGGTTCACCGTCAGCCTGCTCATCGCCGATCTCGCGCTCGACGGCGAGGCGTCCGAGCTGGCGAAGGCCGCGGTACTGCTGGCCTCGGCGATCGCCTCGCTCGTCGCCGCCGGGCTGTTGCTCCGGCGCAGCAAAGCGCACGCGAAAGCGGACGCGGACGCTTGACGCGCATCGGCGGGCGCGAACAGGCGCGCCCGCCGAGCCTCACGGACGGACACGTGGCACGATGGCCCGGTGAGCAGCCCGAAGCACCAACTCAACGATCCCGACGGCGCGGGGGCGGTGCCCTACCTGCCCCTGTCCGAAGACACAGCGCAGAACGGCGCGGCGGACGCGTCCATCGGCACGCTGGTGAAGGACGCCACGCAGCACCTGTCGACACTGGTGCGAGCCGAGGTCGAGCTGGCGAAGTCCGAGGTCGTCGGCGAGGTGAAGAAGGGCGTCAAGGGCAGCATCTTCTTCGTCGTCGCCCTCGTCATCGCGCTGTACAGCTCCTTCTTCCTGTTCTTCTTCCTCGGGGAACTGCTGTCCGAGTGGCTGCGGCGCTGGGCCGCGTTCGGCATCGTCTTCCTGCTGATGCTCGTCGTGGCGGGGCTGTTCGGCTTCCTCGGCTACCTCAAGGTCCGCAAGATCAGGGCGCCCGAACGCACCATCAGCAGCCTGAAGGACACCGCCGCCGCGCTGACCCCGCGCTCCGGCGACGGCGAAACACCCGCGATCCGCGACTGACCCGCGGGCGGCACCGGTGGAGCGACCCGATCCGTCGACCGTGCGCGTCCCCGGGCCGTGGACGCACCGCGACCTGTCGGCCAACGGCATCCGCCTGCACATCGCCGAGCTCGGCAGCGGCCCCACCGTGGTGCTGCTGCACGGGTTCGGTGAGTTCTGGTGGGCCTGGCACCACCAGCTCACCGCGCTGGCCGACGCGGGTTTCCACGTGGTCGCGCCGGATCTTCGCGGCTACGGCGACTCCGACAAGCCCCCGCGCGGCTACGACGCGTGGACCCTCGCCGGCGACGTCGCCGGGCTCGTGCGCGCGCTCGGGCAGCGCCGTGCGCACCTGGTCGGGCACGCCTGGGGCGGGATGCTCGCGTGGACGGTCGCGGCGATGCACCCGCGCGTCGTCTCGTCGGTGAGCGCGCTGGGCGCCGCGCACCCGCTGGCACTGCGGGCCGCGGCGAGGCGGACCGCGTTGCGGCGCAAGCGGTCCAGCCAGACGCGCGCGCTCGGGCACCTCTTCCGCTTCCAGGTGCCGATGGCGCCGGAGCGCAAGCTCGTCGCCGACGAGGGCGCGGAGCTGGAACGGCTCATGCGCGCCTGGTCAGGGCCGCACTGGCCGTCCACGGAGGACTTCACCGAGGCCGCGGAACGGCTGCGGCTCGCGATGCTCGTGCCCGGCGTGGCGCACAGCGCGCTCGAGTACTACCGATGGGCCTTCCGCGCCCAGTTCCGCGGCGAGGGCAGGCGGTTCACCGACGCCGTCGGCTCCCGCGTCGCCGCGCCGGTGCTGCAGCTCCACGGCGAGGACGACCGGTGCGTGCTGCCGTCCACCGCGCGGAACTCGGCGCACTGGCGCGGCCCGCGCTCGGAGTTCCACACACTGCCCGGGATCGGCCACTACCCGCACCTGGAAGCACCGGAGGCCACCACCAGCGCGCTACTGGCCTTCCTGCGATCCCACCCGCACCCCTGAGCGCGTTTAGCCCGCTAAACGCACCCAGCGACCCGCGCGGGCCACTCGGCCCGCCGAGCGCGTTTAGCCCGCTAACCGCAGGCCAGGGCAGGGGCGGGCGACGGACCGGGGTCAGCCCGCGCAGGGGCCGGTGCCGACCTGCCTGCTCAGCGTGGGCGCGGCCTCGACCTCTTGGCGCACCTCCGCCGCGGTGAGCGTGAACCCGGTGTCCTGGTCCTGCACGGCCGCGCCGAACACGACCCCGATCACCTGGCCGGACGGCGTGACGAGCGGCCCGCCGGAGTTGCCGCTGCGCACCGGCGCCCGCACCGTGAACACGTCGCGGTGCACGGTGTTCGCGTCGTAGATGTCCGGGCCTTCGAGGTTGATGCGCTGGCGGATCCGTGCCGGGGTGGGCGTGTACGGGCCGTCGAGCGGGTAGCCGAGCACGATCGCGTTGTCCCCGGCCCGCGCGGGATCGGGTGCGAACGCCAGCGGGGGCGCCTCCAGCCTCGGCACCGACAGGATGGCGACGTCGGTCTCCGGGTCGAAGTAGACGACCCGCGCGCGCAGCTGGCCGTCCGGCGTCTCCACGTAGGTCTCCGTGGTGCCCGCGACGACGTGCGCGTTCGTCATCACCCGCTGCGGCGCGACGACGAAGCCGCTGCCCTCCAGGGACCGGGAGCACGACGGCGCGGTGCCGCGGATCTTGAGCACGCTGCCGTGCAGCTGCTGCACGACGTCGCTGCGCAGGAGCGCCGGGTCGGGCGGCTCGGCTTCGGTGACCGGCGCGCGCTGGAACGGCGCGAGGATCGCGGGCACGTCCGAGTTGTCGAGCAGCTTGCGCAGCGCGGCGGGCAGGCCCTGCGCCTCGTCCGGCATGACCTTGTTGACCCCGCCGAGCACCGCGGAGTTGTTCACCGCGGATGCCAGGCCGGGCAGCACGGTGACGCTGGTGAGCACCGAGGCGATGAGCCAGGCGATCACGAACACCACGGCGCCCTGCACGAGCGCGCCGAGCGTGCTGTCCACTATGGACAGTTTGTCCGTGTTGACCTTCCGCTTCACCTGTTCCTTGACCTTGCGGCCGGCCCAGACGCCAAGGGTTTCCCCGAGCGCCACCAGGAACACCACGGTCGCCACCGCGAAGGCGACGCGCGCGACCGCGTTGTCGAACAGCTCGACGACCAGTGGCGCGAGCTTGATGCCCGCCACCGCACCGGCGACGACGCCGATCAGCGCGGGCAGCGCGATCACCACGCCCTGCCGCGCACCGGAGACCGCGGCCAGTGCGGCCAGCACGATCACCAGTACGTCGACCCAGTTCACGCCCGCTCCCTGTTCGTGTGTGCGGCCAAAGCTACGTCAAGGTCACGCACGTCGCTGTGGTCCCATTCGCGCTCCCAGCCGCCCAGTGCCAGCAGCACCGAAAGCAGGCCCGCGGTGAAGCCCCACACGAAAAGACCGCCGACCTCGAACACCGGCCCCTTCCACCCGTGCCCGTGGCGCTGCACCTGGTACCGGTTCGCCGGGTCGACGAGATCGGCGATCGTGACACGCGCCACCGCGGCGGTCTCACCCGGGTCGACGGCGTGGACGGGCGACGGCGTCTCCCAGTGCGCGAGCACCGGCGTCACGGCGAACCCGGAGACCGGCACGTACAGCTCGGGCAGGACGGCGAGCGGGCGCACCCCGGACGGGTCGACACCGGTCTCTTCCTCGGCCTCCCGCAACGCGGTGCCGATCGGGCCGTCGTCGCCGTCGTCCGCGCCGCCGCCGGGGAAGGCGACCTGGCCGGGGTGGGAGCCGAGCGTGTCGGCGCGGCGCGTCAGCAGCACGTCGGGCCCGCGCTCGCCCTCCCCGAAGAGCACGAGCACCGCGGCGGGCCTGGTGCGCGCGCCCCTCGGCGCCGAAAACCGGGTGAACGCCCGCGCGTCGAGATCCTCGCTGACCAGCATCAGCGGCTTCAGCCATTCCGGGACGGAGCCCACGTCGACCACGGGCCCGATCACGCCGCACCCACCGCCTCGCGCACCTGCGCCGCGCTCGTGAAGGTCCTCGGCGTGTTCACGAACCGCACCGTCCCATCCGCTTCGACCACATAGGACGCGGGCAGCGCCGGCGGTTTGAGCACGCCGCGCACCGGGCCCGCCTCGCCGTCGCCGTCGAACACCGTCGGCAGCTTCACGCCCAGTTTCGCGAGCAGGCCGAGCCCGTCGGCGGCGGAGCTGGCGCCCTGCACGGTCAGCACCCGCGCGGCACCGGGCTCGGCGGCGTACGCGTTCAGCACCGGCAGCTCCTCCTTGCACGGCGCGCACCAGGTGGCCCACACGTTGACCAGGGTCTTGTGCCCGGCGAGCGCGCGGCCGAGATCGACCCGCGCGCCGTCGCCGAGGCACTGCGCGCCGACGCCGCGGAACCGTTCGACCTCACCGGTCCCGGCCGGGCAGGCGGCCAGTGCCGCCTTCGCCCGCGCCGGGGCGAGATCGGGCCCGGTGTCAGGCGCGGGCGCGCGGTCGTCGCGCGGCAGCAGCGCGACGATCAGGGCGAGGACGAGCACGCCCGCCCCGAGCGCCCACTTGGTCGCCGTCGTCACTACCCGGTCACCATCGCCAGCAGGTGCTCCCGCTCGGGCCCCTTCACCAGCTTGGCGGCCACTTCGAACTCGGTGGGCCCGGTGCCGAACGACGGGCAGTCCTTCGCCAGCGGGCACGCGCCGCACGCGGGCTTGCGGGCGTGGCACACGCGCCTGCCGTGGAAGATGACCCGGTCGGACAGGCTGGTCCACTCCTTGCGCGGGATCAGCTCGCCGATCGCGTGCTCGACCTTCACCGGGTCTTCGAGCCCGGTCCAGCCCCAGCGCCGCACCAGCCGCCCGAAATGGGTGTCCACGGTGATCCCGGGCACGCCGAAGGCGTTGCCGAGCACCACGTTCGCGGTCTTGCGGCCGACACCCGGCAGCTTCACCAGCTCTTCGAGCTTGCCCGGCACCTCGCCGCCGTGCCGTTCCACGAGCGCGGCGCCGAGACCGAGCAGCGACGAGGCCTTGTTCCGGTAGAACCCGGTGGGCCGGAGGTACTCCTCGAGCTCGGTGCGGTCGGCCCCGGCGTAGTCCTCGGCGGTGCGATAGCGCGCGAACAACGCGGGCGTGACCTCGTTGACGCGCACATCGGTGGTCTGCGCGGACAGGATCACCGCGACGATCAGTTCGAGCGGGCCGGTGAAGTCGAGTTCCGCCTTCGCGCCGGGATAGGCCTCATCGAGGCAACGTTTCATCCGCCGGGCGCGTCTTACCAAGGCGAGGCGGCTTTCCTCACCACCCTTTCGGGGGGCGTTACGGGCAAGGGGAGGCACCCCGATAGCCTACGGAAGCCGTCCGACACGCCACGTCCGACACCTTGGCGGCACGACCGAGCCGCGATGAGCGAGGATCTCGAACAGATGCCGACTACACCAAACGCGCAGCGCCGAGCCGCGGAACGCGTCGAGGGTAGGAAAAAATGACTGTCTGGTTCGTCATCGCCGTACCGCTCGTGATCATGTTCTTCGCGCTGATCATGGAGCGGGTGGAAAGCAGGCTCAAGAACGCCGCGGTGCGCGAGGACGAGGTCGAAGAGTTCCTGGAGCAGGCGCAACCCAACGAGGTCAGGGCCCTCTACGGCCATGGCATCGGGCGCGCGTTGGAGCTCTTCCGGCTGCGCCGGGTCGGCGGAAGGGCGGCCAAGCTGCGCCCCCGTCGCGTGCGGAGTTAGGCTCCAGCGTCCGCGAGATCGTTTTTCCCGCTGCCCGCGTTCGTGTCGGCGAGCCGGGAAGCGATCTCGTGAGCACGCCCTACACTGCACGTTAGTGATCGGCGGCGCGCTCCTCAGCGAGTGAGGAACGCGGTCGTCACGCCATGAGGAGGCACGAGGTGGACGAAACCCTGGCCCGCGCGGGCATCTTCCAGGGTGTGGAGCCGGCTGCGGCCGAGGCGCTCGCACAGACCCTGGAAAGCGTGGAGTTCCCCCGGGGCCACGTCATCTTCAACGAGGGCGAGCCCGGCGACAAGCTCTACATCATCCAGTCCGGCAAGGTGAAGATCGGGCGCAAGTCGCCGGACGGCAGGGAGAACCTGCTCGGCATCTTCGGCCCGTCCGACATGTTCGGCGAGCTGTCGATCTTCGACCCAGGCCCCCGTACGTCCAGTGCCACCACGGTGACCGAGGTGCGCACGGTGACCATGGACCGCGCCGCACTGCGCCAGTGGATCTCGAGCCGCCCGGAGATCGCCGAGCAGCTGCTGCGCGTGGTCGCGCGGAGACTGCGCCGGACGAACAACATGGTCGCGGAGCTCATCTTCACCGACGTTCCCGGCCGGGTCGCCCGCGCGCTGCTGACGCTGGCCCAGCGGTTCGGCAGCCAGGAGGCTGGCCTGCTGCGGGTGAGCCACGACCTCACCCAGGAAGAGATCGCGCAGCTCGTCGGCGCTTCCCGCGAAACCGTGAACAAGGCACTCGCCGACTTCGCGCACCGCGGCTGGCTACGCCTCGAAGGCAAGAGCG
Source organism: Amycolatopsis minnesotensis (assembly GCF_039529815.1). Taxonomy (NCBI): domain Bacteria; kingdom Bacillati; phylum Actinomycetota; class Actinomycetes; order Pseudonocardiales; family Pseudonocardiaceae; genus Amycolatopsis; species Amycolatopsis minnesotensis. The sequence continues at coordinate 356,119 of NZ_BAAANN010000002.1, forward strand.
TCCTGATCCTCGACCCCGAACGCCTGGCCCGCCGCGCCCGCTAGCCCCAAGGCTTTTGGCTTTTCGTAAGCGGCGAAGCCGCTTGAGCCACGCGCGCGACCTGCACCGCTACGCAAGCTGGCCAGCGAAACCAGAACATAACGAAGGGCCGGGCGCCACCCCCGACGTGGCGCACCGGCCCTTCGCTGTGCGCGGCTCATCCCCCGACGACCCGCGCTCCCCGCCCTCCGGTGGTAGGCCCCGACCCGTATGCCGGAGGGAGCTGAGAGTGCCTCTTCAGTTACAGCGGTTCGACTACTGTCGCACGACCCCTACCCCGCTTTTCAAGGTCGTTCACCCTCAAGGACGCTGAACGGGGCTGTTTGTTGCCCGAAAACCGGCGAATTCGCCGCACTGTTACCCAACCGAGACGAACGGGCACGGACACGGGTCCCCGCCGCGGGGGATCCCGGTGACCCAGCTCGCCAGGAAACGACTGGTACCCGCGTACCACAGTCAGGCATACTGGTACGCGTGTCTCACTCCGAAGACCGTGCGTCGCTCTCCGACTACCGCACCGCGCTGACCACACCCGGCTCGCGCGGGCCGGTCGTGGCGTCGCTGCTCGCCCGGCTGCCGATCGCCATGATCGGCATCTCCGCGCTGCTCTACGTGCAGCGCGAGACCGGTTCCTTCGCGGTCGCGGGCCTGGTCTCGGCCGGCTCGCTGGTCGGCGTCTCGCTGGGCTCGGTCATCCAGGGCAGGCTCATCGACCGCTTCGGCCCGACGCGCCCGCTGCTCATCACCGCCGCGCTGTTCACCGTCGCGATGGCGGCGCTGGTGCTCGCGATCGAGGCGCACGCGCCGACCGTCCCGCTCGTGCTCCTCGCGGGCGGAATCGGCATCACCGAGCCCATGGTGGGCTCGGCCTCACGGGCTTTGTGGACGCGCCTGCTGCCCGCGGGAAGCCCGCGGAACGCGGCGTTCTCGTACGAGGCGATCAGCATGGAGGTCTTCTTCATCCTCGGCCCCGGCCTCGCCGGGCTGCTGGTCGCGGCGCCGTGGGCGGGCACCGGCATGATCGCGGGCGCCGCCTGCATGATCACCGGCGCGGTCCTGTTCGCGCTGAGCCCGACCGTGCGCGCGTGGGGCAGCGCGGAACACCGCGGCGGGCGCCTGCTCGGCGCGCTCGCCAGCCCCGGCATGCGGACCGTCGCGCTCGCCGCGCTCGGGTTCGGGATGGTCATCGGGTTCGTCGAGGTCGCGGTGCCCGCGTCCGCGACCGAGGCCGGTTTCCCGACCGTCGGCGGGCTGCTGCTGTCCGCGTGGTCGGTCAGCTCGGTCGCCTTCGGCGTCGCCTACAGCCTGCGCCCGTGGCCGCGGCCCATGCGGCTGCGGCTGCCGTTCCTGCTCGGCGGGTTCGGCGCGTTCGTCGCGCTGCTGGCCGTGCCGTCGTCGCTGTGGGGACTCGCGCTCGGCATGCTGCTCGCGGGTGCCGCGATCACGCCCCAGTCGACCACCCACTCGGCGGCGATCGAACTCGTCGCCCCGCGCGGCACCGCGGCCGAGGCGTTCGGCTGGGTGCTCACCGCGGTGACGCTCGGGCTCGCGTTCGGGCAGTCGGTGAGCGGCTACCTCGTCGAGCACAGCGGACCGTCCACGGCGTTCCTCGCGGCGGGCGCCGCGGGCCTGCTGGTGGCGGCGCTGGTGTGGCTCCGCCACCGCACCGTGCGCGCGCTGCCAGAGGACGCCCCCGCCGCGCACGCCGGACTCGCCGCCACCGCGCTTTGACCCGGCTTGGTCTCTGAAGGGCCCCTTCACGACATCCACGCCGGAACCGAGCAGGGCCCGCGCGGAGCGCGTTTAGCCCGCTAAACGCGCTCCGTCTGTTCCTTGTAAGCGGCTTCGACCTCGGGCCAGCTCGGGTTGACGAAGGTCCGTTCACCGACCACGACGGTCGGCACGGTCTCGGTGCCGTTCGCGATCTCCCGCACGCGAGCCGCGCCGTCGGGGTCGTCCCAGATGTTGATCTCCCGCACCGGCAGGCCGCTCGCGCTGAGCGGGCGGTGCAGCGCGGAGCAGAACCCGCACCCCGGCCGCCAGTAGAACTCGATCTCCACCGCACTCATCCGTTTTCCGTCCTCAGGTAGTCGAGCTGGGCACGCACGCTGTACTCGGCGGGGACCCACAGCGCCCGGTCGACGTCGGCGTAGACCAGTTCGACGATCTGCCGCGCGGTCGCGTCGGGGCCGAGCTCCCGTAGTGCCGAACGCACCTGCTCGATCCGTTCTTCCCGGTGCGCGAGGTAGGCGCGGGCGGTCGCGGGCAGGTCCGCCAGCTCCGGGCCGTGCCCCGGCAGGCCGGGCGATCCCGGCGGCAACGCGATGAGCGCGCGCAGCGAGCGCAGGTAGTCGCCGAGGTTCTCCAGCACCGTGGTGCCCCTGCCGAGGATCGTGTCACCGGTGAGCGCGGTCGTCGCGCCGTCGTGCTCGACGAGCAGCGTCACCGAGTCCGCGGTGTGCCCCGGCGTGTGCAGGACCTTGATCTCCAGCCCCGCCGCCGCCACGACCTCGCCGTCCGCGAGCGGCTCCGCACCGGCGCACAGCGACGGGTCGAAGGCGCGGACCGGCACGCCGAGCCGGTCGGCGAGCCAGGGCGCGCCCTCGGCGTGGTCGCCGTGGAAGTGCGTGAGGATCACCAGCTCGGCGCCCTCGGCGGCGGACGCGAGCGCCTCGAGGTGCGCCAGGTCGTGGTAGCCCGGGTCGACCACGACGCAGCCGTCGGCGCCGGGTGCGCGCAGGACCCAGCTGTTCGTGCCCTCGAGCGTCATCTCGGACGGGTTGTCCTCGAGCACCACGGACGCGATCGGGCCGACGCGCCTCGGCACGCCGTACGCGGGATGGGTCACGGCTTCTCCACCACCACTCGCACCTGATCGCCGTCCCGCACCAGCGACGGCATGATCTTGCTGATCTCGCGCTCACTGGCGAGCGCGTCTTCCACCGTGGCGAACCCGGCGAACTCGGTCAACGTGATCCAGGTCGGCGGCATCAGGACGCTGCGGCCGTCGCGCGCGTCCGCCATCGCGTCCTCGGGGCGCTGCCAGCCGGAGCTCTCGGCCTCGGTAGTCGCGCCGTCCGCGTGCTGGCCCGCCGGCAGCGCGGCGGCGAAGAACCTGGTGTCGTAACGGCGGCCCTCCTGCGGTGGCGTGAGCCAGTTCGCCCACGGGCGCAGCAGGTCCGCGCGCAGCGTCAGTCCGGCGTCGGCGAGGAACCCGGCGAGCGATACCTCGCGGGAGACGAGCCGCTGCCGCACGTCCTGGTACGGGCCGGTGTCTTCGAGGACGGCTTCCCGCGTCCCCGCCAGCAGCACGCCCGACTCCTCGAACGTCTCCCGCACCGCCGCGCACACCAGTGCGCGGGCGGTCGAAACCTCGCAGCCGAACCACTCGGCCCACTGCTCCGGGGACGGGCCCGCCCACGCGATGGACGCGTCCGCGTCGCGCTTGTCGACCCCGCCGCCGGGGAAGACGGTCATCCCGGCGGCGAACTCCATCGCCGCGACCCGCCGTTGGAGGAACACCTCGATCCCCGCGCCGGTGTCGCGCACCAGCATCACGGTCGCCGCGTCCTTCGGCGTCGACGGTGGCCCGGCAGAGTCACCGTCACCGGCGATCGAGATGGTCGACGGCGCGTCGAAGCTCAGTGTTTCGCGTTCTTCAGCCACGTCCGCAACATACCTCGGGAGATTTCCCGCTACGCGCCGGAGAAGCCGTCGACCCAGCGGGTGTCGGCCGGCTCACCGCCACGGCCGTTGAGCCGGATCTTGGCCGCCTCCGCCCGCTCGCGCTCGGCCAGCTCGGCGTGCAGCTCGCGCAGCAGCCTGCGGTCGCGCTCGGAGAGCTGCGGGTCGTTGAGGTCGAGGTCCGGCAGTTCGACGACCTCGTTCGGCCCGAACCTCGCGGCCGCGATCGCCTTGCCCTTCTCGGGGTCCTCGGCGAGCGCGGCGCGTAGCTGCGCGACCTCGGCGGAGCTCAGGTCCGCGGTGCTCTCCACGCGGTTCTCGTAGTCGGCGAACGCGGGCGGGCCCGGTGGCATCGAGGGCGCGGGAGGCTCGGACGGCTCGGACGGCTCGGACGGCTCGAAAGACTCCGAAGGAACGGCCGACAACATGGGCGCGGAAGGCGCCGGCGGCTCGGGCTCGGACGGCACGGCGGGTGCCTGCTCCGGCTCCGGTTCCTGGGCCGACTCGGGCTCGATCGCGGTGACCGGCTCTGGTTCAGGCTCCGAAGCGGACTCGGCGATCTCGTGCCGCGCGGCGGGCGACCCCGCGGTGTGCCTTCCCTTGGCCTTCGCGCTCGACGACCCGGACGCGGACGAAGAAACCGCCGCCGGCTGCGCGCTGGGGCCGGACACCTGCTTGCCGGCGAGCCAGACGGCGCTGGCGGAGCCGAGCGCGGAGTCCCGGTAGTCCGAGCGTTCCGCCGTCGGGCCGCTGACCTCGACGACGGCGCGGATCCCGGCACGCCGCAGCGCGCTGTCCACGCGGTAGGCGACGGCGGGCGGGTTGCCTTCGGGCCCGATGTCGACGAGCACCACGCGCTGCGGCAGCGGGCCGGGCACGCTGCCGGCGGGGGTGTTGCGCCACACGGCGTGCACCGACCGCAGGTCCGGCAGCACGCTCACGGTGCGCTCGATGGCGTCGGCGACACCGCGCTCCGGTTCGTTCTCGCCGCTGAAGCGGTGCGGGATCGCCGGGACGTCGTCCTCGACCTTCAGCTGGTCGGCCAGTGTCGCGTCGGAGCGGCTGAACTCCAGCACGAGCGCCAGCTCGCGCTGCTCGCCCGCGCTCACCGGGACCCGGCCCGCGATGAGCGCGCCGGTGGTCAGCTCGACGGCCTCGTCGAGGCGCGATCGCACCACCAGCTCCCGCGCTTCCGACAGCGCGCTGTCGTCAAGGCGGCCCGCCAGCGCGAGCAGCAGGTTGTGCAGCCGCAACGGCACCGCGAACCCATCGGTCGCGGTTCCGTCGTGAACCTCGGCCATGCCCATAACTCCCTCCAGCCCGCCGGAGGGCGAGCTCTACGCGGCCGCGAGCCGGTGCCCGGTGCCCACCGCGCCGACGCAGACGAGCTCGGAGCTCTCCAGCGCCGCCCGGTGATACGCGGGAAGCTCCAGTCGCGGCGGCATCACTTCGACGCTGGGCTCCTCGTCGCCCAGCACTCGCATGACCCGCTGCAGCTCGCCGGTCAGCCGAGGCAGACCGGCCAGCGCGGTGACCAGCAGGACCCGTTTGGCCTCCTGCTCACCGGGCGCCAAGGTGTTCAGGCGCCAGCTTTCTCGCACTTCACCCACGTCCGGGCGACCCCGCAACGTTGCGTGGATCAACACGGACACCGAGTCGACAGAGTTCACCCATTCGGGGGCACTCTGCGTGAATGTGTACCCGGTCTGGGTGACGTCGTCTACCCCGAGCGTAGAACTAACCTGATGCCAGTCCGCACCGTGTGGCACCAACCCCGCGACCAGCAGGCGGTACTCCGGTTGATCAAGGTCAATCCTGTGCTTTAGCAAAGACCTCGGGAGGGTCCGCGCGAGCGTGCCCATCGCGCCCTCGCCGAGCCAGTCGCGGAAGCGCCACAGCAACTGGTCCGGCAGCCGCCCGGCGAGCCGCAGGAGCAGCTCGTGGCAGGACTGTTCGATGTCCGGGTCCATCACTTCACCTCGACTACGAGTTCGACCTCGACCGGCGACCCGATCGGCAGCTCCGAGACGCCCACCGCCGACCTGGCGTGCACACCCTGCTCGCCGAAGACCTCCCCGAGCAAGTCCGAGGCGCCGTTCACGACCGCGGGCTGGCCGGTGAACCCCTCCGCGGAGGCGACGAACCCGACCACCTTCACCACGCGCACGATCTCGTCGATGCCGACGAGCGCGTGGACCGCGGCGAGCGCGTTGAGCGCCGACGTCCGCGCGAGCCCCTGCGCCTCCTCGGGGCTGACCTCGGCGCCGACCTTGCCGGTGGCGACCAGCTTGCCGTCGACGAACGGCAGCTGACCGGAGGTGTACACGTACGACCCGGTGCGCACGGCAGGCGCGTACGAAGCCAGCGGCGCGGCGACGCCGGGCAGTTCGATGCCGAGTTCGGTAAGCCTTCCACTCCAGCTCATGGATCAGTCCTTGCTGCGCTTGAGGTACGCGACGTGCTGTTCGCCGCTCGGGTTGGGCAGCACGGTGACCAGTTCCCAGCCGTCCTCGCCCCACTGGTCGAGGATCTGCTTGGTCGCGTGGATCAGCAGCGGAACGGTGGCGTACTCCCACTTGGCACTCATGGGCCGGGAGCCTAACGGACGCCTCACCCGGCCCACGACGCGTTCGCGGCGATCCCCGGCGCCGGTGACTCTTCGTGTCGGGCGGCTACCGATAGTCCACTCAGCCGTGCAATTGGCACCGGCGCCGGAGTCCGGAAATCTTGACCGGAGACCCATTCCCCCGGCCCTTCCGAGGCAGGAGCCCCATGCGCAGATCCAGGTTCGCCCTGCTCGCCGTCGTCGCCGCGTTGACGGGCCTGGTCCCCGCGACCGCGGTGGCCACCACCCCGGCCGGCGGTTACGGCGACTGGTCGTGCCGCCCGAGCGCGGCGCACCCGAACCCGGTGGTGCTGGTGCACGGCACCGGCGACAACAAGGACTACACCTGGCGGACGCTCGGCCCGCTGCTCGCGAAGCGGGGCTACTGCGCCTTCGCGCTCACCTACGGCGTGCTGCCTGCCGCGCCCGTCGTCTCCGACGTGGTCGGCGGGCTCACCCCGATCGAGGACAGCGCGGCCGAGGTCCGGTCCTTCGTGGACGAAGTGGTCACCGCGACCGGAGTGTCCAAAGTAGACATCGTCGGCTATTCGCAGGGCACGCTGGTTCCCGCCTACTACGCGAAGTTCCTCGGCGGGCGCGAGCGCATCCACGCCTACGTCGGGCTCGCCCCGGTGTGGCAGGGCACCGACCCGCTCGGCATCGGCGACGTCTTCGCGCTCGTGCGCTGGCTCGGGCTCGGCCAGATCCCCGCCATCGGCGACTGCGGCGCGTGCCCGCAGGTGCTCACCGGCTCGGCGTTCCTGGCGAAGCTGAACGAGGGCGGCACGTTCCTGCCCGGCATCGCCTACACGAACATCGCGACCAGGTACGACCTGAACATCGTGCCGTACACCAACGGCCTCGGCACCGGCCCGAACGTCCGCAACATCGTGCTGCAGGACGGCTGCCGGGAGGACCGCGTGAACCACATGGGCATCGTGGTGGACCCGAACGCGGCGGGCCACGTCCTGAACGCACTGGACCCCGCGCACGCCAAACCCGTCCCCTGCACCCCGATGAGCCCGCTCGGGCCTCGTCGCTGACCGGAGGGCCTGGCGGCCCCGCTCGCCGCGCTCGGGGCACAGCCGCGACGGGCGTCCATAGTGGACTAATCGGCTGGTCGCCGACTAGACCGGCATTCAGTACGGTTGACACGTGCAGAGCTGGCGGGTCATCGCGACGGTGGTGCTCGCGGTCGCGGGTGTGCTGCTCGCGCTCGCGGTGATGGCGAAGGTGCGCGACCACACCCAGGACTCGGGCCAGGTCGCGATCGGTGGCGCGGTCACCGGCACCGTCCTGCTCATCCTCGGTGTGCTGATGCTCACCGTGCTGCCCGGTGTCGTGACGTGGGTGCTGGTCGCGGTGGTCGTGGCCGCGGTGAGCGTCATGCTCCTGGCCAGCTAGTGACTTAAGCTGCGAACGTGACGACACCCCTGGCCGGCTGGACCGACGAGCTCGCACGTGCCCGCCTGCACTTCGTGACCGGCAAGGGCGGCACCGGCAAGACCACGCTGGCCGCCGCGCTGGGCCTCGCGCTGGCGAGCGCGGGCAGGCGGGTCCTGCTCATCGAGGTCGAGGGCCGCCAGGGCATCGCGCAGCTGTTCGACACCGAGCCGCTGCCCTACGCCGAGCAGCACATCGCGTCCGCGCCGGGCGGCGGGGAGCTGCGCGCGCTGCACATCGACGTCGAAGCCGCGCTGCTCGAGTACTTCGAGATGTTCTACAACCTCGGCTTCGCGGGGCGGACGCTGCGCCGGATGGGGGCGATCGAGTTCGCCACCACGCTCGCGCCCGGCCTCCGCGACGTGCTGCTGACCGGCAAGATCAAGGAGTGCGTCGGCCGCACCGAGTCCGGTGGCAGGCACACCTACGACGCCGTCGTGGTCGACTCGCCGCCGACCGGGCGGGTGGTCAAGTTCCTCGACGTCACCAAGGCACTGACCGACCTGGCGAAGACCGGCCCGATCCGCGGCCAGGCCGACGGCGTGGTCCGGCTGCTGCACTCCGGGGAAACCGCCGTGCACCTGGTGACGCTGCTGGAGGAGATGCCGGTCCGGGAAACCGTCGAAGCGGTCGCCGAACTGGACGGCGCGGACCTGCGACCGGGCGCCGTGCTGGTCAACCGCGTCCGCCCGCCGCGGCTCCCGGCGCGGTCCGTGACCGCCGCCGCGGACGGCAGGGTCGACGCGTCCCGCGTGCGCACCGGCCTGTCCGCCGCCGGGCTCGCGCTGCCCGAAGCGACGTTGGACGCGCTCGTCGAGGAGACCGTCGAGCACGCGATCAGGGTCGCCGCGGAGCAGCGGGCGCGCGAACAGCTCGCCGAGGCCGATCTGCCGACGCTCGAACTGCCGGAGCTGACCGAAGGCGTCGACGTCGCCGCGCTCTACGATCTCGCTGAGCGGCTGATCGACCAGGGAGTGCGCTGATGGCGGAAGACAGCCTCGATGTCGACGCCCTGATCGACGACCCGGCCACGAAGATCGTGGTGTGCTGCGGATCCGGCGGCGTCGGCAAGACCACCACGGCCGCCGCGATCGCGTTGCGGGCCGCCGAGCGGGGCCGCCAGACGGTGGTGCTCACCATCGACCCGGCCAAGCGGCTCGCACAGGCGCTCGGCCTTCGCGAGCTGGGGAACCACCCGAAGCAGGTATCGATCGACGGGTTCGAGCCCGAGGGCGAACTGTGGGCGATGATGCTCGACATGCGGCGCACCTTCGACGACATGGTGCGCGTGCACGCCGGGCCGGAACGCGCCGAGCAGCTACTCGCGAACCCCTTCTACCAGACCATTTCCACGTCGTTCTCCGGCACGCAGGAGTACATGGCGATGGAGAAGCTCGGGCAGCTCGCGGCGACCGGGGACTGGGACCTGATCGTCGTCGACACCCCGCCGAGCCGCTCGGCGCTGGACTTCCTCGACGCGCCGTCGCGGCTTTCGAGCGCGCTCGACGGCCGCATGATCCGGTTGCTCACCGGGCCGGCGAAGGCGGGCGGCTGGGGCCTGCGCAAGGTCGTCAGCGCCGGGTTCTCGATGTTCGCGAAGGCCGTGTCGACGATCATCGGCGGGCAGCTGCTCACCGACGCGTCCGCGTTCATGCAGGCCTTCGACAGCATGTTCGGCGGGTTCCGCGAGCGGGCGCGCAAGACCGCGGAGCTGCTGCGCTCCGGCGGCACCTCGTTCCTCGTGGTGGCCGCGCCGGAACCGGACGCGCTGCGCGAAGCGAGCTACTTCGTGGAACGGCTGTCCACCGAGTCGATGCCGCTGGCCGGGCTCGTGGCGAACCGGACGCACCCGGTGCTCGCCGACCTGACCGCGACCGCCGCGCTCTCCGCGGCCGACAAGCTGGACCAAGGCAGCGAAAACGCGCCGCTGGCCATCGCCGTGCTGCGCCTGCACGCCGACCGCGTCGCGCTCGACGAACGCGAGCAGCGGCTGCTGGCGCGGTTCACGAAAGCCCATCCGGAGGTCCCGGTGATCTCCGTGCCCGCCCTGCCGAGCGACGTGCACGACGTCGCGGGCCTCCGCGACATAGGAGACCGGCTGGCGGGGGCGTGAATTCGGGGCTCACACCCCCGCCGCCGGCTCAGGAAACCCTGGCGACCTCGTCGTCGACCGCACCGCTGAACTCGCGTTTCGCCGATTCCAGCAGTGCGCTCCAGGATTCGACTTCGGGGCGGCGACGCAGCAGCGCACGCCGCTCACGTTCGGTCATCCCGCCCCAGATCCCGAAGTTGATCCGGTGATCGAGCGCCTCGGCGAGGCACTCCGTGCGCACCGAACACCCCATGCAGACCGTTTTGGCCTTGTTCTGCTCCGCACCCCGGACGAACAACCCGTCTGGGTCGCTGTCCCGGCACGACGCGCTGACACGCCAATCCGATTGGTTGGACTCCATACCCCCAGCTCCCTGTTCTCACGTCGCGGAATACCGACACCCCCTCGGTATCGGCGCCGGCGGTTGGGCCGCACGGCGCTGCCGCGCTACCCCATCCGTCGGCTTTTCTTTGTGAGACGTTGACGGACTGTAGGGGCTGACGGTTCCCCTCGGAAGGTCCCGATCGGAATTTGTGACCTGAGGTGACCACGATCAGGGGGCCGGCGTGGTAATGGACGCACCGAGGTCACAAAGGTCCCACGGCCGCCAAGTACCCTGGCTGCGTGCGTAAAACGGACGGTCTGCTCAAGCTCCTCGGCCTCTGTGTGCTCGCGGGGGTTCTCGTCGCCGGTGTGCTGTTCCCGGTCGCGGGCGCCGCGGGGGTGATGTCGAACCGGGCGAGCGAAACGGTCGACAACATGTCGTCGGAACTGGCGAACGTGCCACCCCCCTTGGTGACGACGGTCACAGACAGCGCGGGTGCGCCGATCGCGACGCTCTACAAGCAGTACCGGCTGCCGACCTCGCCGGAGCAGATCTCGCCCGCGATGAAGTGGGCGCTGGTCTCGGTGGAGGACAAGCGCTTCTACGAGCACCACGGCGTGGACTGGAAGGGCACGATGCGCGCCGCGATCAGCAACGGCACCGGCGGTGACACGCAGGGTGCCTCGACGCTGACGCAGCAGTACGTGAAGAACTACCTGATCAACGTGGTGAACCGGCCGAAGAGCGACAGCAAGGAAGACCAGGCCGAGGCCCGGATCGGCCGGGAGAAGGCCCAGGAGCAGTCGATCGCCCGCAAGCTGAAGGAAGCGCGGATCGCGATCCAGCTCGAAACGAAGATGAACAAGGACCAGATCCTCGCGGGCTACCTGAACGTGGTCGAGTTCTCGCGCCAGGTGTTCGGCATCGGCGCGGCCGCGAAGACGTACTTCAACACGACACCGGACAAGCTGACCGTCGGCCAGGCCGCGCTGCTCGCCGGGCTGGTCAACAACCCGAACACCTTCGACCCGTGGAACCACCCCGTCGCCGCGAAGCAGCGCCGCGACACGGTGCTCCAGCGCATGGTGGACAACAACAAGCTCGCACCGGCCGACGCCGCGAAGGCGAAGGCGGAACCGCTCGGCGTCGTCCCCGAACTGCAGAAGCCGCCCGCGAACTGCAGCGGCGCGGGCCCGGAGAACGGCTTCTTCTGCCAGTACGTCGAGGACTACCTGCTCAAGAACGGCATGACCAAGGACGACCTCTACACCGGCGGCTACACCATCAAGAGCACGATGGACGAGCGCGCCAACCACGAGGCGAAGGTCTCCGCCGAAACGCAGGTGAACAAGACCCAGCCGAACGTGGCCAACACGCTGTCACTGGTCAAACCCGGCCAGGACCGGCACGAAGTCGTGGCACTGGCCGCGAACCGGGACTACGGGGGCGACAAGGACAAGGGCCAGACCACCTACGCGCTGCCGTCGGGGATCTGGAACGTGAGCGGCGCCGGGTCGAGCTACAAGATCTTCACCGCAGCGGCGGCGCTGCAGAACCACGTGCTCGGGATCTACAGCACGATGGAAACCCCGTCGTTCCACGTGTCGCCGGTGTTCACCGGTGGTGGCCCGAACTGCCCGACCGTCTCGCGAGGCACGCGCGCATACTGCCTGAGCAACGCCAGCGATTCCTACGGCGGCCAGATGTCCCTGCAGCAGGCGCTCGCGACCTCACCGAACACCGGGTTCGTCATCCTCGAGGAGAAGACCGGGATGGGCCCGATCGTCGACATGGCGAGCAAGCTCGGCATGCGGGACACCATGGCGGGCACGATCAGCAACGGCGGCAAGGGCGACCCGAACTCGAGCGATCCCAACAAGATGACGCAGAGCAAGTTCTTCGCCCCGACGCCGAACTCGCCAGGCCAGGGTTCGTTCACCCTCGGGGTGAGCCCGACCAGCGGCCTCGAACTGGGGAACGTGGCGGCCACGATCCTCAGCCACGGCAAGTGGTGCCCGCCGACCCCGATCGGCGGCATCACCGACCGCGACGGCAAGCCGAAGCAGATCAAGGAAGCCGCCTGCGAGCAGGTGGTCGAACCGGCGCTGGCGGACACCCTCGCGATCGGCATGAGCAAGGACGACCAGCCGGGTGGCACCTCGGCGAAGGCGGCCGGGGCCGCGGGCTGGAACCGGCCGATCATCGGCAAGACCGGGACCACCCAGGTCAGCGGCTCGGCCACGTTCGTCGCCGGGACACCGCAACTGGCCGGTGCCGCGATGGTCTTCCGCCCGGATTCGCCGAACGGCGGCATCATCGACGGCGGACCGGGGAACATCTCCGCCGCCAAGAGCACCAACGGGAACATGTTCGGTGGCGGCACGCCCGCCAGGACCTGGTTCGGCGCGATGAAGAACATCCTCGGCGACCAGCCGATCGAGCAGCTGCCCGGTTCGGCACCGCAGTACGAACGCGCCGGCCGGTAGGAACTTCCGGTCCGCTCGCGGAAAAGCGAAAGCGCCCGATGGCGCGGCCGGGGATCCCCCTGCTCGCAGAATGTCCGTTCGGCCATTCGGAGCAGGGGTTTCGACCGGGGCTACCCCTTTGTCGGTGAACACGTATCCTGAACGGGTGAGCACGGTAAGTGACAGGAAATCACCCAGGGCGAGGGTAGGTCGACTCGCACTGGGGACCGCGGCACTCGGCGCGGCGACCATCGGTTACGCCGCCGGAATCGAGCGGCGGCACTGGACGCTGCGCACCGCCGAACTGCCCGTCCTGTCGCCGGGCGCCCGCCCAATCAAGGTGCTGCACGTCTCCGACCTGCACATGCTGCCGGGCCAGCAGTCCAAGCAGCGCTGGGTTGCCGCGCTCGACCGGCTCGACCCCGACCTCGTCGTCAACACCGGCGACAACCTCGCGCACCGGCAGGCCGTGCCCGCCGTCGTCCGCTCGCTCGGGCCACTGCTCGACCGGCCGGGCGTGTTCATCTTCGGCAGCAACGACTACTACGCGCCCAAACCGAAGAACCCCGCGCGGTACCTGATGCCGCGCGGCAAGAAGAAGCGCATCCACGGCACGCACCTGCCGTGGCGCGACCTCCGCGCCGCGCTCGTCGAACACGGCTGGCAGGACCTCACCCACGTCCGCCGCAACCTCAAGGCCGCCGGGCAGACCGTGTTCGCCGCCGGCGTCGACGACCCGCACCTGCACCGCGACCGCTACACCGACATCTCCGGCACCGCCTCCCGCAGCGCCGTGCTGCGCCTCGGCATCACGCACTCGCCGGAGCCCCGCGTCCTCGACGCCTTCGCCTCCGACGGCTACGACCTCGTCCTCGCCGGGCACACCCACGGCGGACAGCTCCGGCTCCCCGTGTTCGGCGCACTTGTCACCAACTGCGACCTCGACCGCTCCCGCGCCCGCGGCGCCTCCCGCTGGGGCTCCGACATGTGGCTGCACGTTTCCGCAGGTCTGGGCACCTCCCCCTACGCACCGCTCCGCTTCGCGTGCCCGCCGGAGGCCACCCTCCTGACCCTCGTCGCCCGCGACGCGCACACACAGGCAAACCCCGTTCAACGCACCAAACGCCGTCCGCTAGACTCTCCATCGGCCCGTTAAGCAGTACCTCGGGGTGTGGCGCAGCTTGGTAGCGTGCCTCGTTCGGGTCGAGGAGGTCGTGGGTTCAAATCCCGCCACCCCGACGGAAGATCTGGGAGATCCTTGTTTGCGTACTGCGCAAACAAGGATCTCCCTTTTTAATGCTTGGGGGCCGAGCCCCCAAACCCCCGCGGTGCGAGCTCCTCCACCTGACGGCCACCCCAGTTGACATACAACCAGCGCCAATGCCGGCTTGCGTGATTTCGCTCGCCTTCGGCATCGCAGGTGGCCTGCTTGGCGGGTGTGAATCACTCGCCTTCGACGTCGTGTAGGTGGGCGAGATTGCCAAAGAAGATCTGCGGGCCGAGGCCCCCAAACCCCCGCGGTGCGAGCTCCTCCACCTGACGGCCACTCCAGTTGGCATACAACCAGCGCCAGTGCTGGCTTGCGTGATTTCGCTCGCCTTCGGCGTCGCAGGTGGCCTGCTTGGCGGGTGTGAATCACTCGCCTTCGACGTCGTGCAGGTGGGCGAGATTGCCAAAGTGGGCCGGGCTGGTTACTTCGTTGCCAGTAGCTCGGTCCAGGCTTGGGTGAAGGTGCCGGTTTTGGTTTTGGTCCAAGTCCAGGCGGAGCGGGCGGCGCTGGCGAGTTGGGCGTGGTCGCCGGGTGGGGTGGTGGGGTTGTCCAGGGCGGCGGCCAGGCGGGATTCGACGTAGGTGGCCAGTTGGGGGTAGGTCATGTCCTGGCGGTGGCGGGTGTGGGTTGTCACGACGCGGAAACCCGCTGCTGTGACATGAGTCGCCAGGTTTCTTCCGGCGTAAGGGTCGCCGCCCGCTCTGCGGCGGAGAAGGTAGTGCCCGCGCAAGGCAGCCGTGACGTTCGCCGTCTGCGGCTGGATCTTCGCACGGCTCCAATCGGAAGCCGCGAGGGCGATCGCACCTCCTGGGACGAGTACTCGGTGCAGTTCCTGGAGGGCTGCAGCAGGGTGGGCCAGGTGTTCGAAGAGGGCGTGGGCGAAGACGGCGTCGACGCTTTCGTCCGGTAGCGGCAGGGCGTAGGCGGAAGCCGTCAGAGTGTCCACTGTGGACATTTTGATCCTGGTGGTGGCGGCGCGGGTCAGCGTGGTCTGGGCATGTTCGGTGTCGATCGCGACGATGTGGCAGCCCGCGACCGCGGTGGCGATACCCGCGGTGATCGAACCGGGACCGCAGCCGAGATCCACGATCCGCATCCCGGGGCGCAGGCTAGGCAGGGCGAACGCGGCGCGCTCGGCGGCGCGTCGGGAAGACATCATCGACATCGCATCCGCCGCGTAGCCCGGCGCGTACCCATCCCGCACCCAAGCAGAGTACGGGCGCCTCACCCGACGGTGTGGCGAACCTGGCAGGATCGGGAAAGTGAACACGCAGCCTGCCGCCCAGCATCCGCCCGCCGTGGTCCCCGACCAGCTCTTCGAGGACGCCGAAGCAGAGACCAGGTGGCGCGCGCGGTTCCTCGCCCCGCGCGTTTCGGCGCCGGACTGGGCGCTCGACGCGCCGTCGGCCAGCCTGTACGTGTCGAACGCGAGCGGGGTGTGGGAGATCTACGCCTGGGACCGCGAGACCGGCGAGCACCGCCAGGTCACCGACCGGCCGAACGGCACGCTGCACGCGACGCTGTCACCGGGCGGGGAATCCATCTGGTGGTTCTCCGACACCGACGGTGACGAGTTCGGGTCGTGGGTCCGGCAGCCCTTCGCGGGCGCGGGAGCGGCCAAGCCCGCGGTGCCGGACGTGCACGACGGCTACCCCGCCGGGCTGGAGATCGGCCACCGGCTGGTGGCGGTCGGCGTGTCGACCGATGACGGCAGCGAGCTGTTCTGCCACCGCGACGGCAAAACCGAACGGTTCTACGCGAACGAGGCGGACGCGGGCATCGCATCGCTTTCGCGGGACGAAAACCTGCTGGCGATCTCGCACTCCGAGCACGGCGACTCCCGGCATCCCGCGGTGCGGGTCCTCGCCACGACCGGCTTCGCCGCCGTCGCCGAGAAATGGGACGGCGAGGGCAAGGGACTCGACCCGCTGGAGTTCTCCCCCATCGCGGGCGACGCGCGGCTCCTGCTGCTGCACGAGCGGCGGGGCCGCGAAGAGCTGCTGTTGTGGGACGTCGAAGCGGACACGGAGCGGGAAATCGAACTGGACCTGCCGGGCGAGGTCTCGGCGACCTGGTACCCGCGGGCGGACGCGCTGCTGGTCGTGCACTTCCACGAAGGCCGGAGCTCGTTGCACCGGTACGACCTCGAGTCCGGCGAACTGTCCTCTTTGGACACCCCGGCGGGCCGGATCGGCGGCGCCGGCGTGCGTCCGGACGGTGCCATCGAGTACTCGTGGTCGAACGCGGCGAACCCGCCGGTGATCAGGACGAGGCGCGCCGATTCGGAGGACGTCGTCCTGCTGACGCCGCCGGGTGAGGTCGCGCCCGGCTCGGCTCCGGTGACCGACGCGTTCGTCGATGGCGTCGGGGGACGGATCCACGCGCTCGTCTCCCGGCCCGACGACGCGCCAGAAGGCCCGCTGCCGACGCTGTTCAGCCTGCACGGCGGGCCGCACGCGTCGGACGAAGACCGGTTCTCCGCCTACCGCGCGGCCTGGCTCGACGCCGGTTTCGCCGTGGTGGAAGTGAATTACCGGGGGTCGACCGGATACGGCTCCGCGTGGCGCGACGCGATCGAGGGCAGGCCGGGCCTGACCGAGCTGGAAGACGTGGCGTCGGTGCACGACTGGGCGGTCCAAAGTGGACTCGCCGATCCGGCCAGGTGCGTGGTGAACGGCGCGTCGTGGGGCGGATACCTCTCACTGCTCGCGATGGGCACGCAGCCGGGCCGCTGGACCGCGGGCGTGGCGGGGGTGCCGGTGGCCGACTACGTCGCGGCCTACGAGGACGAAATGGAGCAACTGCGCGCCTTCGACCGCGCGCTGTTCGGCGGCTCGCCGGAAGAGGTGCCCGCCGTGTACCGCGAGTGCTCGCCGCTGACCTACGTGGACGCCGTCGCCGCGCCGGTGCTGGTGCTCGCCGGCGACAACGACCCCCGGTGCCCGATCCGGCAGATCGAGAACTACCTCGACCGCCTCGCCGCCCGCGAGGTGCGCTACGAGTTCTACCGGTACGACGCGGGCCACGGCTCGCTGGTGATCGCCGAAACGCTGAAGCAGGTCGCCGCGGAAATCCACTTCGCGCAGCACGCCGTCGGCCTGCGCTGACTGGACGAGCGCGCTTACTGGCGAAGCAATTACTGGCGAAGCGCTTGCTGGCAAGGCGCTGACCGGGTGGGCGCGCTGATGGACGGGCGATGACTGGACGAGGCGCGCTGCTCGGTGCTCCGAAGGTGCACTTCGGGGCACCGAGCGCCCGAAGGGCACCCCTCGCCAGGTGGCGGCAGCATCCGCACTGCCCCGAAGGACGCCTTCGGGGCATCTGAGTCCCCGAAGGGCACCTTCGCGGCATGTCGAGAAGCCGCCGCCCACGCTGACCACTGAACCGATCCCGAAGGCCGCCGCCTCATTCCAAGAACCCACTCCCACCTGCGAAAACAGGGTTATCCACAGTGATGCGCGGTTGTGGACAACCCTGTTGAAAACCCCAGTCAAGCCACCCGCGCGCGGTAAAGTGGAGCGGGGCCGGCCCCCAGGGAACGGGTGGGGGCTGGGGTTATGGGGCGGGGCTGGGGGTTATGGGGCGGGGCTGGGGTTATGAGGCGGTGTGAGTGGTCAGAGGCCTCGTTTGACGGTGGCGAGTGCGGTTTCGTCGCCTTCGAAGGTCACGCGGACGGCGTCGCGGCCGAAGGCGTAGAGCAGCAGTTCCAGCGGGTCGCCGGTGACCTTGACCACGGGGGTGCCCTGCTTCGCGGTGATTTCCCTGCCCGACGGGGTCGCCAGCACCACGCCGACCGGGGACTTCCGCAGCATCGCCTTGGCGCCGCGCGTCACCGCGGCCAGTGCCGCACGGTCCCGCGCGGGATCCGCGGGCCGCGGCTCCCAGCCGGGTTGCGCCCGGCGCAGATCTTCGTGGTGCACCAGGTACTCGGCGCTGTTGACCAGCTGGTCGACCACGCCGAGCGACATCGGCGAGAAGCGCGGCGGCCCGGTCCGGACCAGGTTCACCAGCTCGGCCCAGTCCTTCCGCTCGTAACCCGCCTGCACCCGGTTCGTGTGCCCGGCGAGCGCGGGCACCAAAATCCCCGGCGCGGCGTCGGGCCGCCGTTCGCGGATCACCAGGTGCGCGGCGAGGTGCCGGGCCTGCCAGCCCTCGCACAGGGTCGGCGCATCCGGCCCGAGCTCGTCGAACAACGAGCACAACGCCGACCGCTCAGCACTGGCAACACTCATGGCCGTTCTCCCTGCGTCGGGTACCCCCGCACGCTACTTGCCGGTAACCGGCGGCGCCACCAGCGGGGAAGACACCGCCCGTGACCGGCGTTGCACCACGGTGTGAGCAAACTTTTCGAACCGTTCAGCGTGCGCGACCTGACCATCGCCAACCGGGTCTGGGTGTCGCCGATGTGCCAGTACTCCTCGGTCGACGGGCTGCCGAACGACTGGCACCTCATGCACCTCGGCCAGTTCGCGGCCGGCGGTGCCGGTCTCGTCATGACCGAGGCCAGCGCCGTGGTCCCCGAGGGCAGGATCAGCCCGCAGGACGCCGGGATCTGGAACGACGAGCAGGCGCGGGCGTGGCGCCGCGTCACCGAGTTCGTGCACGCACAGGACTCCGTCGCGGGCATGCAGCTCGCGCACGCGGGCCGCAAGGGGTCCACCTACCGGCCGTGGGACGGCAAGCGCACCTCGGTGCCGCCGGAGGAGGGCGGCTGGCAGGCGGTCGGGCCCGACGACCGCGCGTTCGGCGGCTACGACGCGCCGAGGCCGCTCACCGAGGAGGAGGCCGGGCGGCTTCCCGGCCAATTCGCCGCGGCGGCGCGCAGGGCGGTCGACGCCGGGTTCGACCTCGTCGAACTCCACTTCGCGCACGGCTACCTGGTGCACGAGTTCTACTCGCCGCTGTCGAACGACCGCACCGACCGGTACGGCGGCGACTTCGAAGGCCGCACCAGGCTCGCGGTCGAAATCACCGGCGCGGTGCGGGCGGAACTGGGCGACGGCGTGCCCCTGTTCGCTCGACTGTCCTCTTCGGACTGGGACGACGACGGGTGGACGATCGAGGACACCGTGCGCCTCGCCGGACTGCTCAAGGAACACGGCGTCGACCTCATCGACGCCTCATCGGGCGGCAACACCCCGCATCCGCAGATCCCGCTCGGCCCCGGCTACCAGGTGCCCTTCGCCGAGCGCGTGCGCGCCGAGGCGGGCATCCCGACCGGCGCGGTCGGCATGATCACCGAACCCGGGCAGGCCGAGAAGATCATCTCCTCCGGCTCGGCCGACGCGGTCTTCCTCGCCAGGGCACTGCTGCGCGAGCCACACTGGCCGCTGCGCGCCGCGAGTGAACTGGGCGCCGAAATCCGCTGGGTTGACCAGTACGCCAGAGCCAGGGCCTAGTGGTGGAAGCCGGTGCTGGTGGCCGGGTCGCGCCGGGGCTTCGGCTGCTTTCCGAGTTCACCGACGACCCGGGACAGATCGGCCAGCAACAGGTCCGCGAGGTCGTGGGTGAACCCGTTACGCACCACGATCCGCAGCACCGCCAGATCGGTGCGGTTCTCCGGGAACGTGTACGCGGGCACCTGCCAGCCACGTTCCCGGAGCCGCTGCGACACGTCGAAGACGTCGAACGCGGTCACCCCGGCCGCGGTGGTGACCGCGAACACCGGTAGCTGATCGCCCCGCGTCAGCAACCGGAACGGGCCCAGCTCGCCGATCCGGTCGGCGAGCGAGGTCGCCACGTCCCGTGACGCCTGCTGGACCGCGCGGTATCCCTCGCGGCCGAGCCGGACGAACGTATAGTACTGCGCGGCGACCTCGGCACCGGGCCGCGAGAAGTTCAACGCGAACGTCGGCAGGTCGCCGCCGAGGTAGTTGACGGTGAACACCAGCTCCGACGGCAGCGCGGCGGCGTCACGCCAGAGCACCCAGCCGACGCCGGGGTAGACGAGGCCGTACTTGTGGCCGGAGGTGTTGATCGACGCCACGCGCGGCAACCGGAAGTCCCACACCAGGTCCTCGTCGAGGAACGGCGCGACCATCGCGCCCGACGCGCCATCGACGTGCACCGGGATGTCCGGCCCGCCGCCCGCCGCGAGTTCGTCGAGGGCCGCGGTGATCTCCGCGACCGGCTCGTAGCTGCCGTCGAAGGTCGACCCGAGTATCGCGACCACGCCGATCGTGTTCTCGTCGCAGTGCGCGACGGCCTGCTCGGCGCCGAGGTGGAAGCGGTCGCCCTCCATCGGCACCAGCCGCGGTTCGACTTCCCAGTACTCGCAGAACTTTTCCCAGCAGACCTGCACGTTCGCGCCCATCACCAGGTTCGGGCGCCCGGTGCGGCCGAGCTTCGACCAGCGCCGCTTGAGCGCCATCCCGGCGAGCATGCACGCCTCCGACGAGCCGGTGGTCGAGCAGCCCATCACCTCGCCGGGATCCGGCGCGTGCCACAGATCGGCGAGCATCGTGACGCACCGCTGTTCGAGCTCCGCGGTCTGCGGGTACTCGTCCTTGTCGATCATGTTCTTGTCGACGCATTCGGCCATCAGCTCGCGCGCCTGCGGTTCCATCCACGTCGTGACGAACGTGGCGAGGTTCAGCCGCGCGTTGCCGTCGAGCATCAGCTCGTCGCGCACCAGCTGCAGCGCGGTGTCCGGCGGCAGCGCGTCGTCGCGGAACCTGACGTGCGGCAGGCTCAGCTCGGCCGCCAGCGCCGGATTCGCCCCGCCGTGCAACGGATTGCTCCCGCCCGCCCTGTCCTGGCGGGAGGTCTTTCCCTTGTGCAGCACCATGATCGGAGCCTACGGCGGAAACCCCGGCCGCGCTCGCGCACACGGCCCGCCCCGGAACGGGACGGGCCGTGTGCGGATCCGGCGGGTCAGGCCTGCTGCGCCTGCCACATCCAGTGCGCCTTCTCCAGCTCCTGCGTGATCTCGATCAGCAGGTCCTGCGTCACCAGGTCGCTCTTGTCGGTCTCGTCGATCCTGGCGCGCAGCCGCTCGATGAGCGCGGCGAGGATGTCGACGATCGCGGCGACGGTGGATTCGACGGACTGCCAGTTGGCCGGGTACTCGGGTACGCCGGAGCTTTCGACGACGGTCTTCGCCTTGCCGTTGGGCGAAACCCCGATCGCGTTCGCGCGCTCGGCCACCTCATCGGTGTACTGCCGCGCGGTCGCAACCAGCTCGTCGAGCTGCAGGTGCGCGCTGCGGAAGTTCGCGCCGACGACGTTCCAGTGCGCCTGCTTCGCGATCAGTGACAGGTCGACCAGATCGACCAGCGTCGCCTGCAGCGCGTTGCCGGTGATTTCCTTGTCGCTCTCGGAGAGCGGGCTCTTGATCGGTGAGTTGGCCATGGTGCTGCTCCTCTCGTCAGTTCGGGTTCAGGTGGTGGCGGTGACCTCGACGACGATGTTGCCGCGGGTCGCGTTGGAGTACGGGCACACCTGGTGGGCCTGGGCGACCAGTTCGTCCGCCTTGCCCTGCTCCATTCCGGTGAGCTTGGTGTCCAGGTGCACGGTGAGCGCGAACTTGCCCTCGTCGGTCTTGCCGATGCCGACCTCCGCGGTCACCTCGGAGTCGCCGACGTCGGCCTTCGCCTGCTTCGCGACCAGCCGCAGCGCGCTGTGGAAGCACGCCGCGTAGCCCGCGGCGAAGAGCTGCTCCGGGTTGGTGAACTCGCCACCCGGGCCGCCCATTTCCTTGGGCGTGCTCAGCTTTTCGTCGATCACGCCGTCGGACGACGTCACCTCGCCGTCGCGGCCGTCGCCGCGCGCGGTCGCCACCGCGGTGTACATCGGGTCAGCCATGATGTGCCCCTCCTCGTCTCGACCGGCGCCGTCCAGCCTCTCACCAGGAAGAACAACGCGCATGTGGAGATCGGTGCCCGTACATGACGGGACTCACCCGAAGGACTACCCGGCGACCGCGCCGCCGAATCAGCCCGCGGCGCGCTGTGCCGCGGCGAACTCCGCGACCTGCTTGCCGATGAGGCGCAACGTGCGGACGACCTTCTCGTCGGAGGCGCCACCCGCCTCGTCGAACTTCACCTCGGCCGAGTTGACCGCCCCGCCGAGCGGGGTCGGCCAGCCGCGCAGCGCGTGCGTGATCGTGCGGAGCTGGTCGAGCGTGGTGACCGCGGCCTGCCAGCCGAACGCGACCGCGGCCAGCCCGACGGCACGGCCGTCGAGATAGGGGCGCCGGTCGGGTCGCAGGTCTTCCACGTAGTCCAGCGCGTTCTTCACCAGCCCGGACAGCGCCCCGTGGTAGCCGGGGGAAACCACGATGACGCCGTCGGCGGCCCTGATCGCCTCGATCAGCCGCACGGCTTCGGCCGAACGGTCGAGCACGGCCGTGTCGTAGAACGGCAGCTGCAGGTCGGGGCCGGTGATCACGGTTGTCGTCGCGCCCGCTTCCCCGGCGCCGGCCAGCGCGATGCGCAGGGCGCGCTCCGATTGGGAGCCCTCGCGCAGTGAGCCGCCGATGCCGAGCACGTTGATCGCCGCAGTCGAAGTCACGTTCCCGAGGCTAGACGCTCGACCTAAGTCGAGGACCAGGATCTGGGACGGATAGCCCGGTCACAGTTGAACCGTGAACTTACCGAGCAGTAACCTCAGGGGCGAGGAGGACCGATGCCGATACCGCTCCAGATTCGCGTCCAGTCCGCGGCGACCCAGCTGCTCTACGCCCTGCCACGCCCGGTCCGGCGGCTGATCGCCGGAAAACCCGTCCGGATCGACGGGCAGGAGCTGGCGCTCGACGCCCAGCTCCTGCTCCGGCTCCAGCAGCTCTCCGGCACCAGCCTCGTAAACGGAGACGCCGTCTCGTCCCGCGCCGCGCTGGACGGCTCGCGGCACCTGGTCAGCGGGCCGGTGATCGAGCCGGTCGGCACGCGCGAGCTGGCGATCCCGGCGGCGGGTGCGGACCTGCCCGCGACCCTGTACACCCCGCTCGGCCTGCCGGAACCGTCCGGCCTGCTGGTCTTCTACCACGGCGGCGGGTTCGTGGTCGGCTCCCGCAAGAGCCACGACAACACGGCGCGTTTCCTCGCGCGGCACGCGGGCGTCAGGGTGCTGTCGATCGAGTACCGGCTCGCCCCGGAGCACGTGTTCCCCGCGGCGGCCGACGACGCCGTCGCCGCGTTCGACTACGCGCACGCGAAGGCGGCCGAGCTGGGCGCGGACCCGGAGCGGATCGCGGTCGGCGGGGACAGCGCCGGCGGAAACCTGGCCGCGGTGACCGCGCTCGTGACGACCCGGCGCGGCGGCCCGGCACCCGCCTTCCAGCTCCTGTTCTACCCGACCACGGACTCCACGCTCCGCAGGCGCTCGCGCGAGCTGTTCGGCGACGGGTTCTTCCTGACCGACGAGCACATGACCTGGTTCGTCGACCACTACGCGCCCGAGGGCAGTGTCGACCGGAGCGATATCCGGATCTCACCGCTGCTGGCCGAGGACCTGACCGGGCTGCCGCCCGCCTACATCGCGACCGCGGGCTTCGACCCGTTGCGCGACGAGGGCGAGGCCTATGCGCAGCGCCTGAAGGACGCGGGTGTCCGCACCGCGCTGAGCCGCCAGGAGGACCTCATCCACGGCTACGCGAACTTCCTCGGCGTCGGGCGGCGCTTCCGCGAAGCGACGGCAGAAGCGGCGGGCGCGCTCCGCGTCGGATTGAGCGTTCCGGCGGGAATTGATCCCGCGGATATCACGAAATGAGCGAGCCGGAATCCGGCGCGGCCATCGCCACACCGGATTCCGGTTCCCCCGATTCACTCGGTTTTCGGTTATGGCACCGGAACCGGCAACGCGGGAACAGCCGGCACCGGCAACGCGGGCACCGGCAGACCGCCACCGAGCAGGCCGGCCAGCAGGCTCGTCACCGTCGTCAGCAGGTTCGTGA
The DNA here is from genome assembly GCF_039529815.1 of Amycolatopsis minnesotensis. Taxonomy (NCBI): domain Bacteria; kingdom Bacillati; phylum Actinomycetota; class Actinomycetes; order Pseudonocardiales; family Pseudonocardiaceae; genus Amycolatopsis; species Amycolatopsis minnesotensis. The sequence continues at coordinate 379,934 of NZ_BAAANN010000002.1, forward strand.
GCAGGTTGCTCACGATGTCCAGCGGCGGCGGCAGCTTCGGCAGTGCGGGCACCGGCGGCAACTGCTTCGGCGTGATGCTCCGATCCGCGAGCACCTTGCTCGTCTCCGTGCCCTGCCCCTCCGCGACCGCGGCGGTGTTCTGCTGCTCGGCCTGGATGCTGTACCGCTTGCCCGCGGCGAGATCCGCCAGCAACGGGTTCAGCTTGTCCAGCGTGCTGCGGGTGGCCGTGACGTCACCGGCGTAGGCCACCTTGGTCAGCCCGTCCCGCAGCTGGAGCACCTGCGCGGCGGCCGCCTGCGTGCTGGTGGAGCCGTGGCCGTCGGCCACGCTCGCCGAAGCGACACCACCCGAGGCCACCGCCAGCAGGCTGCCGACGGCTACCGCGGCAATCGAGCGGGCAATTCTGCTTTTCATTTCCTACCTCCCGGCCTCTGAAGACCTGACCGGTCAATCGATACCAACCGTGTCAAAGAATCACCACTCGATCGCCGTGACGTGGCCATTTCTAACCCTTACGTGCCGAATTTATTTCGCCACCAGACCCCGCAAGTGGTGAACGCCAATACGGTCGTACTCGCTCAAAAGATCATGAAACTCGTCCATTGTGGACACGAAAGGTGACCGGCTCACCCGATCGGACAGCGGAGCGCCCCGGATGGCTGCATTGGCGCTGGGCGGCCCATGATCACCCCGCTGTGCCGCGTGTCGCTCTGGTCGCCGCACGGCGTGTCGCCGGGGGACCGCGACGCCACCCACACACGTCACGCCCGCCCCAGAACGGGACACGACAACGGCCCGGCGACGGCCCGGCGAGCGGTGCTCGCCGGCCCGTCACCTCGTGGTGGGAGCTTACTTCTCGAAGGCCTTGGCGACCTTGTCACCGAGGTTCTTGTCGACGTTGCGCCAGTACTCGAAGACGCGCTCCAGCACGGGCCGGGAGACGTCGTTGGAGGCGTGGCCGATGATGTTGTTCGCCAGCCGCTCGCGAGCGGCGTCGTCGAGGACCTCGCGGACCAGCGTGCCCGGCTGGCCGAAGTCGTCGTCCTCGGCGTGCAGCTTGTACGCCGAGCGGAGCACCTCACCGGACGCGCCGTAGGCCGAGGCGGCCTCGCCCGCCAGTGCCGCGTCGGCGTGCGGGCCGCCGTAGGAGTTCGGCGCGTACACCGGGTCGGCGGGGTTGCTGTAGCGCATCGCGCCGTCCTTGGCGTAGCTGTTCACCTCGGACTTGGCGGCGTTGACCGGCAGCTGGGTGTAGTTCGGGCCGATCCGGTAGCGGTGCGCGTCCGGGTAGGCGAACAGGCGGCCGAGCAGCATCTTGTCCGGCGACGGGCCGATACCGGGCACCAGGTTGGCCGGTTCGAACGCGGCCTGCTCGATCTCGGCGAAGTAGTTCGACGGGTTGCGGTTCAGGGTGTACTTGCCGACCTTGATCAGCGGGTAGTCGCCCTGCGGCCACACCTTGGTCAGGTCGAACGGGTTGAACCGGTAGTCCGCCGCGTCGTCGTGCGGCATGACCTGCACGTACAGCGTCCAGGACGGGTGGTCGCCCGCCTTGATGCTGGTGTAGAGGTCGGCGAGGTGGTGATCGCGCGCCGACCCGGCCAGCGCGTCCGCGTCGCCCTGGGTCAGGAAGTCGATGCCCTGGTCGGTCTTGAAGTGGTACTTGACCCAGAACTTCTCGCCGCCCGCGTTCTCCCACAGGTAGGTGTGCGAGCCGTAGCCGTTCATGTGGCGCCAGGTCTTCGGGATGCCGCGGTCGCCCATCAGCCAGGTCACCTGGTGCGCCGACTCCGGCCGCAGGGTCCAGAAGTCCCACTGCATGTCGTGGTCGTGCAGGTGGTTGTCCGCACGGCGCTTCTGGGAGTGGATGAAGTCGGGGAACTTGATCGGGTCGCGGATGAAGAACACCGGCGTGTTGTTGCCGACGAGGTCGTAGTTGCCCTGCGAGGTGTAGAACTTCACCGCGAACCCGCGCGGGTCGCGCACGGTGTCGGGGAAGCCGAGCTCGCCGGCGACGGTGGAGAACCGGATGAGGCTGTCGGTCTTCGCGCCGGGCTGGAACAGGGCCGCCTTCGTGTACTGGCTGACGTCCTCGGTGACCTCGAGGAAACCGAACGCACCACCGCCCTTGGCGTGCACCACGCGCTCTGGCACCCGCTCGCGGTTGAACTGCGCGTTCTTCTCGATGAGGTAGTGGTCCTGGAGCAGGATGGGGCCGTTGGCGCCCAGTGTCAGCGAGTCGTTGTCGCTGGCGACCGGGATGCCCACGTTGTTGGTGGTCGGCTTCGTCACGCCGATACCTCCTCGTTGTGGTGGTGGTTGTTCACGCAATCGGGACACAGTCCCCAGAAGACGACCTCCGCCTCGTCGACCTGGAACCCGGCGGTGGTCGAGGGCTCCAGGCAGGGCGCCGACCCGTGCACGCAGTCGACGTCCTCGGTGCGGCCGCAGGAGCGGCACACGAGGTGGTGGTGGTTGTCCCCGGTTCGCGTCTCGAACCTGGCCGGGTGCCCGGCAGGCTCGATCCGCCGCACCAGGTTGACACCGGCGCACGCGCCCAGCACGTCGTAGACGGTCTGGGTGGACACCGAGCCCAGCCGCTCGCGCACCCCGGCGGCGACCTGGTCGGCGGTGGTGTGCGGGTGGCCGGAAAGCCATTCGAGCACCGCGAGCCTCGGGGCGGTTATCCGCAGACCGGCCGCCTTGAGGCTCTCGCGAACGAACTTCTCCTGGTGTGACATGACCCGGCCAGCTTGCCGGGTTTTCTGGAATCAGTCAAGAAAAGGCCCTCGGCCGGGTGTCACACGCCGTACCCGCCGTCGACGTCGAGCGACTGGCCGGTGATGAACCCGGCGCGATCGGAAGCGAGGAAGCACACCGCTTCCGCGATGTCGGCCGCGCGCCCGAAGCGGCGGAGCGGGATGTTGCGCCGGGTGATCTCCAGCGCCTCCTCGGAGAGGTCGCCGGACTCGATCAGCCGGATCGCCGTGCCGTCGTTGATCATGCCGGGACCGACGCTGTTGGCGCGCACGCCGAAGCGGCCCTCCTCCGCCGCGATCCCGCGCACCACCGCCTCGACCGCCGCCTTCGGCGCGGCGGAGAGGCCGTCGCGGACCGGGAAGCGCCGGTTCGCCGCCGTCGTCACCGCGACCAGCGACCCCCTGCTCTCGCGCAGCGCGGGCAGGGCGTGGCGGACCAGGGTGAAGAACCCGGCGGCGTCGGCGACGATCTGCCCGCGAAACGCGCTCGGTTCGACCCGGCTCAGGTGCACCATCGGCACGTGCGGGCCGGACGCGTAGACGACCGTGTGCAGCGCGCCGACCCCGGCGACCACGGCCGCGGTGCGCTCTTCGTCGGCCAGGTCGAGCCGGTGCGCCGTGGCACCGGGCACCTCGGCGGCCAGTTTCGCCGCGCCCTCGGCGTTGCGCAGGTAGGTGAAGGCCACCCGCGCGCCGCGCGCGGCCAGCACGCGCACGATCTCGGCGCCGAGGCCGCCGCTTCCGCCGGTGACGAGCGCCGATCCGGTGCGCCCCGCGAAGTCGTCCATGCCCTGAATTGTGTCCCCGGGCGCCGGCGCCGCAAAAGAAGTTGCACGCGCGTACCAAGGTCCGCTCTCATCGTGGTGTGTCGTATCGCCGCGTTCTCGCCATCCCGGACGTGCGCTTCTCGTTGGTGCTGCTGTTCTTCGCCAGGCTCCCCGGTACGGCGATGGGCCTCTCGCTGACGCTGCACATCGTGAGCACGCTCGGCCGCGGGTACGGGGCCGCCGGCCTGGTGGGCACCGCGACCACGATCGGCAGCGCGCTCGGCGCGCCCGTGGTGGGCCGCCTCATCGACCGGCACGGCCTCCGCCCGGTGATCGCGCTGTGCACCGTCGCCTCGACGGCGTACTGGGTCGGCGCCCCGCACCTGCCGTTCGCGGTGCTGCTCGTGGTCGCGCTGCCCGCCGGGATGCTCGCGGTGCCGGCGAGTTCCATCGGGCGCCAGATCCTCACCGCGCTCGTGCCGCCCGATCGGCGGCGCGCCGCGTTCTCCCTCGACACGGTCGCCGTCGAGGCGTCGTTCATGCTCGGCCCCGCCGGGGCGATCGTGCTGAGCACCCAGTTCTCCAGCACCGTCGCGCTCACCACGATCGGCTGTTGCTTCGCCGTCGTCGGCTCGCTCCTCTACTGGTGGAACCCGCCGATCCGGCACGAGGACGAAGCCGCGCACGGGCACGCGCGGCCGCCGCTGCGAAGCTGGCTCGGCGCCCCGCTGGCGGGGACGCTGGTGGTGGCGGCCGCCGCGGTGTTCGTCCTCGCCGGAATGGAACTGGCTATGGTGGCGGCGCTGCGGGAAACCGATTCGGTCGCCTGGACCGGGTTGGCGTACGCGGTGATCTGCGCCGCCTCGCTCGTCGGCGGGCTCATCCACGGTGCCGCGCGGCGCTCGCTGAGCCAGCTCACCCTGATGCTGCTGCTCGCCGCGCTGATGATCCCGGTGGCGCTGCTGGTGCACCCGTGGTGGCTGCTCTCACTGGCGCTGGTACCCGCGAACCTGGCCTGCGCGCCGACGATCGCGGCGACGAGCGAAAGCGTCAGCAAGCTGGCTCCGGCCGAAGCCCGCGGTGAAGCGATGGGGTTGCAGGACGCGGCGCAGAAGCTCGGTCTGGCTCTGGGGAATCCGGTGATCGGCGTCGTGCTCGACCACTCGTCGTCGGCGTGGGGTTTCGCCGCCGCCGGGATCGGCGGGTTCGTGTTCGCCGCCGCCGCGATCGTGCTCATCCGTGTCCGCGCCCCGCAGCCCGTCGGTTAACGCCGTCGCGAGACAGACCCGGTCGTATCTGCCGCAATTGCTTGGTTCGAGGAGCGCCGTAGCGAGTGTTACGAATACCTGTTCACAGGCAGCACGACCGCAGCCTGGGATCCGTATGTGCGCGCTACGCACCTCGGGTCTATGACGTTCTGATCGACTGGACCTGAGGGAAGGGCATCCAAGCGCCCGTCGCGGTCACCTACGGGGGCCGCGGGGCTCGCCCCGGGATCGGGTGGGGGTTGATCTCTCAGAGGCAGACTTTGCGCAACTGGTCCAGGCGGTCGACGTTCCGCTTGATCCACTTACCCAGCACGCCGAGGTCTTCGACGTGCTCCTTCTGCACTTCCACGTAACCGTCGGCCATCGTGAACAGGGCCTTCTTGACATCGCTGTCCTGCACGTTGGTGGCCAGCTCGCGGAGCCGGTGCACCTTGTCCTCCGCGCGTGCCTTCAGCTTCTCGGGGTCGGGGTGGAGATCGGCGAGCCCGATCGCCTCCGCGCAGGCACTGACCTTGTCGGTGGTGCCGCTGACCGTGTCGACGGCCGAATCCACCTCCGAGCACCCCGCGAGGAGCAGGCAGCAGGTCAGCCCGGCGGCGCGATACCCCAGTTTCATGCCCTCGAGTCTACCGCGAGACGTAAATTTACCTATTGCTCAAACATGCGGTGAATGTGCAACATGGACCCGCGCTCCTGGGGACGCGGCCGAACCCACCGCAGAAGGAGACCCGATGAAACTCGTCAGGACACTCGTGATCGGCGCGCTGTCCGCCGCCTGCGTCGCCGTCGCGACACCAGGAGCCACCGCGTCCGGCCAGCAGGCCGCGAGTGTGCGCGAAGAGATCGCGAAACTCGCCAACGGCGAGATCGGCACGGGCGAGCAGCCGCCCGGCAGCAACTGCACCCCGTACGGGCCCTGCGAATCCTGGTGCGCGCACTTCGCCACCTGGGCCTGGCGCAAGGCCGGGATCGACATCCCCAACTACGGCTTCACCGGCGACATCTACACCTGGGGCAAGCAGAAGAACAGGGCGCACGGCACCGACACCGGTATGCACACCGGTGACATCGTGCTCTACGGCACCGGACCCTCCAGTGTGGACACGAGTGTCCACACTGGAATCGTCGTGGCCGTCTCCGGCGGGAAGATCACCACGGTGGAAGGGAACTCCGGCGACAAGGTGAGCAAGCACGGGCCCTTCGACCCGCGGCACGCCGAAGCGGCGGGACGGCCCGCGAACATCTACGGCTGGGTCTCCGCGGACTGAACCAGCGCCGGGCCCCGGGAAAACGGGGCCCGGCAACGGTTCTTCAGCCCTTCACGCAAATCACCTGCTTGAGGTGCGCGACCACCTCGACCAGATCCGCCTGCGCCTCGATCACCGTGCGGATGTCCTTGTACGCGGCCGGGATCTCGTCCACCACACCGGCGTCCTTGCGGCATTCGACGCCTTCGGTCTGCGCCGCGAGGTCCACCTCCGTGAACATCTTCTTCGCCTTCGTCCGCGACATCCGGCGACCGGCACCATGCGACGCGGAATGGAACGCGCTCTCGTTGCCGAGCCCGCGCACGATGTACGAACCGGTGCCCATGCTGCCCGGGATGATGCCGAGGTCCCCGTTCCCCGCGCGGATCGCGCCCTTGCGCGTCACCAGCACGTCCACGCCGTCGTAGGTCTCTTCGGCGACGTAGTTGTGGTGGCAGCTGATCGCGTCGTCGAAGCGGACGCCGGGCACAGTGTCCGCGAGCGCCAGCTTCACCAGCGCGACCATCGTGGCGCGGTTGCGGGCCGCGTAGTCCTGCGCCCAGAACAGGTCCCTGCGGTACGCCGCCATTTCCGGCGTGCCCGCGACGAACACCGCGAGGTCGCGGTCCGGCAGGTCCGCGTTGTGCGGCAGCTTCCGCGCGACACCGATGTGCCGCTCCGCCAGCTCCTTGCCGATGTTGCGCGAGCCCGAGTGCAGCATCAGCCACACGCGTCCCTCGTCGGCACCGCCCTGCTCCAGGCACACCTCGATGAAGTGGTTCCCGCCACCGAGGCTGCCGACCTGCAGGTGCGCGCGCGTGCGGAGGTCCTGCACGCCGGGGTGCAGGTCACCGAACGCGCCCCAGAACCGGTCCCAGCCGCCGACGCCGTGCACCACCGCGGTGTTGACCGGGCTCTTGTGCAGGTGGAATCCGACCGGCACCGCGGCTTCGATCCGGCCGCGCAGCGCGCCGAGGTCGTCGGGGAGGTCCTTCGCGGTCAGCGAGGTGCGGACGGCGCTCATCCCGCACCCGATGTCGACACCGACCGCGGCGGGCGAAACGGCGTCGCGCATCGCGATCACGCTGCCGACCGTCGCGCCCTTGCCGTAGTGGACGTCCGGCATCACCGCGACGCCGTGCACCCAGGGCAGGTCGGCGACGTTGCGCAACTGCCGCAGGGCGGCCTCTTCGACCGACTGCGGGTCCGCCCACATCCGGATCGGCACGCGGGCGCCTTCTACTGCCGTGTACATGGCTTCCTTCTCTCGACTGGTTCCGCGCTTTCCGCGCCGGGGAAGGATCGCGCGAAGGTTGCGGCTCGGACAACAAGATTTCGGATCGGCGGCGGGCATGGCACACTTTCCCCGGCGTCGGGGAACGCCCTTCCGGGGAGGAATTCGTTCATCATGCGGCTACCCGTTCGCGCCCTGACGGCGGTCGTGCTGCTCGCCGGGTTCCCGGTGCTCGTGCTCGCGATCATCGCCGGTCTCGTCGTGCTCGAAATCGAGGCGGCGAGCCACGCCTACGTCACCGCGATCAAGATCGGCTTCTTCGCGGTACCCGCGTCGGCCGTGCTGCTCAAAGGCCTTGCCATGCTGGCGAAACCGCCGAAGAGCGCACCGGACGGGCTCCGGCTCCCCGAGGAGCGCCAGCCGGAGCTGTGGGCGTTCGTCCGCGGGCTCGCCGAGGTCGCGGGAACGCGGCCACCGGACGAGATCTACCTCGTTTCCGGAGTCGAAGCGGCCGTCGACGAGGAGACCGCGCTGTTCGGGCTGCGGTCGAAATGCCGTCGCCTGTTCATCGGCGCGCCGCTGCTGGCCGGGCTGCGCGAGGACCAGCTCGCCGCGGTGCTGACCCACGAACTCGGGCACTACGGCAACCGCGACACCAGGCTCGCCGGGGTCACCTACCGCGGGCAGCGCTCGATCACCGCGACGATTTCTGCTTTGGACAGTGCGAAACTGTTCCAGCGCTTGCTGAAGTTCGTGTTCCGCCACTACGCGAAGCTCTACTTCCTGGTGTCCAGCGCGGTCTGCCGCAGGCAGGAGCGGGCGGCGGACGAGGCGAGCGCCCGTGCCGCCGGATCCGCGGCCGCGTCGAGCGCGCTGCGGGAGGTCACCGCGATCGACGCGTCCTGGGACCACTTCCTGTCGAGCTACGCCGTGCTGGGCTGGGAATCGGGCTATCTCCCGTCGGACGTGTTCGGCGGCTACACCGCGCTGCTCGCCGGAAACCACGACATGCTCGAAGAGGTCCGCGAAAACCCGCCCGCGGTCTCGTCCCGCTACGACACGCATCCGCCGCTCGCCACCAGGGTGGCCGCCGTCGAACGGCTGAACCTGCCGCCCGCGATCGAGCACGGCACCGGCCCCGCCACCACCCTGCTCCGCGAGCACGCCACCACCCTCGACGCCGCGCTCCTCACCGGACTGGTCGCCGAGGCCGCCACGAAACACCGCGCCGGCTGGGAGACCGTGGTCAACCTCGGCTGCCGCTCCGAAGCCGTTCCCGGCGCGCTCGAATCGCTCGACGCCGCCGCCAGGGCCATCGGGGGCGAAGGCACGGTGCGCACCTACCTCGACGCGCTCGACGCCGGTCGCCTGACGGACCTGGTCACCACCACCGCCCAGCCCGCGGTGAGCGCCGGGCCGAGAGCACGCCGCGAGTTCGCGCGCCAAGACGTCCGAAAAGGACTATCCACTGTGGTCGATGTGGCGCTGGCGGATGCCGGGGTGGCGCGCTGGGCCCTGTCGTGGACGGGGCCCGCCACCTTCACCGTCGACGCACCGCACGCCGACGGTCTCGGCGCACTCCTCGACGACGCGGTGGCCGACGAGCCCCGCACCTCCGGCCTGCGAGACCGGCTGAAGCACGCGGGTGCCGACCTCGACCGGCGGCCCGGTGCGCACCCGCCTGCCGCGAAGACATTGATGCGGTAGCCGGAAATCCCTATCTTGGGGGCATGACCGACACTTCGCTGCCGCCCGTCGGCCGGACCGCCATCGGGGTCGCGGGGCTGCGCGCACAGGAACAGCTCCGGCCGGACAAGCTGTTCGACGATCCCTTTTCCGCCGCGCTTTTCGAAGCGGGGCGCGCACAGCTCCCCGGTGCGCCGACCGGCGCGCAGGGCGAACGGCAGGCGTTCGGGCAGCTCTTCGCCACCCAGGTGGCCGTCCGCACCCGGTTCTACGACGACTACCTCCTCGGCTCCGGCTGCACCCAGGTGGTGCTCCTCGCCGCGGGGCTGGACGCGCGCGCGTTCCGGCTCACGTGGCCCGGCGGCACGCGGCTGTTCGAAGTGGACTTTCCCGAAGTGCTGGGGTTCAAGGGAAACGTGCTCTCCGGCCAAGGTGCGCGACCGCGCTGCGAACGGGTCGAAGTCCCAGCGGATCTCCGTGAAGACTGGACGAGCGCGCTCACCGACGCGGGTTTCGACCCGGCCGCGCCGACGGCGTGGCTCGCCGAAGGACTGCTGATCTACCTCACCTACGACGAAGCGGCGGCGTTGCTGACGACGGTCACCGAACTGTCGGCGCCGGGGAGCCGGATTTCGTTCGAGCACCGGCCCGGCCCCGACGGCACCGGGCTGACGGCGCTCGCCCGCGCGCACCACGCGGGCAAGCACGTCACCGAGATGTGGAAGGGCGGCCTCGGCACGGACGGCCCGGAGTGGCTGTCCGCCCGAGGGTGGACAGCCACCGGCCGGGACCGCGAGGAACTGGCCGCCGCCTACGGACGCCCCGTCGACGAGGCGTCCGGCGTCGGCTTCCTCACCGCGACCAGAAGCTAGTGTCGCGCGTCGTTAATTGGTTTACGGCTGTGGGTTTGCGATGATGGGGCATGTCTTCGTCGGGTTTGATGGTCAGTGGTGAGGACCGGGCGATCTTGGAGTCGTGGACACGGTCACGGGCGATCCGGGCCAGTCATGTCGAGCGGGCTCGGATCGTGCTGGCGGTCGCGGACGGA